>NZ_VDGD01000067.1:0-415 GCF_024701725.1 Ochrobactrum sp. XJ1 | reverse complement strand
TCAGCAAGTTAGGGATGCGACAGGCGCTGACGTTCAGCACCCATTCCGAGAGGCTGGTCAGGGTTGCAAGCGAGGAATGGGGGCGGGTCGATAGGTGCCCTTCGGCTTTAGCTTTCTTAGTAACAATCATTCCGTCGCTTTGGGTCATGCACGACATCACCCGCCAGCTGAAGCTTCTTCGCCGCTCTGGGCAGCTTGCCTGCAGCTGGAATCGGATACCCAAAGCGACATTGAGGTGCATTGACGATCATTATTCGGCTGCTGTCCGCCTCATCAGTGCCTTCTCCCGGCGCGCGATAACGTCAGGATCGTTCATGTAAGCGGTGCGCGATTTGCGCTCACGCTTCTGATACCCGTTCCCGACACTGCCATCAGGCACGCCAAACAGATGGTTCGTCTGACCTGTGCGACGGGG
>NZ_VDGD01000066.1:0-491 GCF_024701725.1 Ochrobactrum sp. XJ1 | reverse complement strand
AAGGCAATACGCGCTTTGAGATCGGCATTCTCTTCGTCGAGTAAGAGAATGATCCGGGTCAATTGCGCAGCATCCTGAGGCAAGGGATCGGGTCGAAGCAGCATGACCGACCCTATCATATTAGCCTGAATCTTCAAGCAAAACCAATAGGATCAGCCTACTTTTGAGGGTCGTCTCACCGCGTTTCGCTTGACCCGCGTCCAGTCAATGCCAGCTAGCAAAAGCGAGAACTCCTGGGCACTCATCTGCATCGCACCATCGCGGATCGGGGGCCAAACAAACTTTCCGCTCTCCAACCACTTTGTCGCCAGGATCATGCCTGACCCATCCCAGTAAATGCAGCGAAGTCGATCCAGACGCTTGGCGCGGAAAACGAACACGTCGCCACAATAGGGATCGGCCGCGAGCGCTGAAGCCACCAAAGCCACAAGGCCATTCATGCCGCGCCGGAAGTCGACCGGTTGCGTAGCCACCATGATCTTCACGCCACT
>NZ_VDGD01000065.1:0-587 GCF_024701725.1 Ochrobactrum sp. XJ1 | reverse complement strand
CGTCTTCCCTGCCATTGGGGAAGAAAAACCGATGCTCCTCGAAGCCACCGGGCATTGCCCACCCGAAGACGTTGGTGGCCCATGGGGATATCAGGAGTTCTGCGAGGCGCTTTTAGACCCGGCGCATGAGCGGCATGCAGAAACCCTCGGATGGTGGGGCCCCAGCGATTTTGATCCCGCCATCGCTGACTTCTCACAGCTCAATAAAGCCGTCGATGACCTCGCAGCAAAATGGGCAAGAAAAACACGCCGAAAAACCTGACCCTGTCTATGGGCGACGGCAAAGAGCGTCACCGCGTAAACAACTGACGAAAAAGTTTCTCCGAACGTCGAAGACCTTCGTCCGTCAAGACCAATGACTTCGATTTGTTCACCGGATCACAGATCAGGCCCTTCGCATATAATCGGCTCGTCGTTGTCCAGTCAAATCCCTTCCAGGCACTACGCTCGTTATGCAGCGTCAGCCACAACAGGACCAGAACTGTATCGTCGATTTTGTCCTCATCTATCGTGAGCGCAACGAATAGCCCACGTCTTTCGTGATTGACGGAATGGGTTTCCGGCTGGCAGTCAAAACTTTTGCTTTG
>NZ_VDGD01000064.1:0-631 GCF_024701725.1 Ochrobactrum sp. XJ1 | reverse complement strand
GTGAGCGCGACGAACATCCCACCTTTTCTTTTGTGAATGATGCCGCGAGATAAGCTCCTTCATTGATAGGAGCGGACCGGGATGATTGGAGATCGCGCTGATGCCATGCTTGAAGACATGGATGAAGCCAGGCATGAGGGAAAGTATCGTCGGATCGAGGTGATTACCGGCCGGCGGCAGCGGCGGAATTGGACTGACGAGGAGAAGGCGCGGATCCTTGCGGAAAGCGCGGAACCTGATGTTAACATCTCGGCCGTTGCCCGGCGCTGGGGCGTCAATCGCGGCTTGCTGAACGTCTGGCGCCGGGACGCTGGGCTGACCTCTCAACGATCTGCGAGGTCCAGTGCGCAGCAGGCGATGTTCGTGCCGGTGACGGTAGTTGGCGATCGAACGCCGGCTCCAGGCTCGCCGTCAGATGTCGCCCACTTTGCCGCGGGTCGAATTGAGATCGAGATTGCTGGCGCGCGCATGACGGTTATCGGCCCGGTAGCACCTGAACTGGCGCAAGCGATGGTGGCGGCCTTGCGAGGTCGCCGGTGATCGGAGTTTCGCCGAGTGGCGTGAAGATCATGGTGGCTACGCAACCGGTCGACTTCCGGCGCGGCATGAATGGCCTTGTGGCTTTGGTGGC
>NZ_VDGD01000063.1:0-760 GCF_024701725.1 Ochrobactrum sp. XJ1 | reverse complement strand
GGTGTTGTCACGTTAACTGGGCTACAGTTGCCTGCCTGACGGTTTGGGCGTAAATTTTGGCGATGCAGACATCAGATATCATCTTCAAGCGTCACCGTTTTCCGCCACAGATCGTTGCTCATGCGGTGTGGCTTTATCTGCGGTTCAACCTTAGTCTGCGTGAAGTTGAAGAAATGCTGCTTGAGCGTGGAATCGACGTATCATACGAGACAGTTCGTCGTTGGATCGCCAAGTTCGGCCCCCAGATCACACGCAACTTGCGGCGGCGTCAGGCGCGCCCCGGCGATGTTTGGTATTTGGACGAAGTGGTCGTCAAATGCGCTGGAGAAAAATTCTGGCTTTGGCGTGCGGTGGATCAACATGGCTCCGTTCTCGAAGAAATCTTGCAGAAGCGGCGTGATAAAAGGGCGGCAAAGCGATTGCTTGTGGCGTTAATGAAGCGCTATGGCTTTGCTCCCAAACGGATCATCACCGATAAGCTCCGCTCCTACGGTGCAGCAAAGGCAGAAGTGGCACCCGGCCTTGACCATTGGTCGCACAAGGGCCTCAATAATCGGGCCGAAAATAGCCATCTGCCGTTTAGGAAACGGGAGCGAACCATGCAAGGTCATCGGTCACCTGGAGCGTTGCAACGGTTCGTCTCCATGCACTCAGCGACCCGCAATTGTTTCTCTGTTCCATCTCGTCGCCGAGCCGCACACACAATTCGCTACCATCGCCTCGAAGCTTTCGATGCATGGAAAATTGCGGCCTGTTTCGC
>NZ_VDGD01000062.1:0-875 GCF_024701725.1 Ochrobactrum sp. XJ1 | reverse complement strand
CGCCCTCACTCCGTCACACCCCGGCGCGAGTCTCATCCTGATTGACGCTGAATCTCACCTAGATTGCCGTTATGCACTCCAGCAACATCGGGTGGTTGCCTATGATGCGGTGAACCCGTTTGGCGTTGACGACAGGCTGATCGGCGGCTCACCTTTCGCGATTGAGGAGCGCGGTGATCCGCCGATAGCCATAGGTTGGCCTCTGATCGACCAGCCTGCAAATGATGGGCAAAAGCTCTGCATCCTATGCCTTGTGATAGTGTCCGCGCGGCTTTGATCTACCTTTCAACCGATCCGCGAGGTGTGAGCGCGCGCGCCCCAGGTGTGTGCAACGGTCTTCATCGGTAACCGTCCTTCGGCAACAAGATCGGCTGCGATATCCGTTTTTTGAGTCCGCTTTGGAAAGGGCTTCGCGGAGGATTTCGACCTCCATTGTCTTGCGACCAAGCATGTGCTCCAGCTCGCGGACACGATCTCCCAGCTTCTTCACTTCCGAGTTGCCGACAACCGACCCTTCAGAATCCACGGCTGCCGCACCTCCCTCGCTCAAGAGCCTGCGCCACCGATAAAGCAGATTGGGCCCAACGCCATGGCGGCGAGCGGTGGAAGACACCGTCTCGCCGGGTTCGAAACTCTGCTCAATAATTGTCAGCTTCTGCTCGGTTGTCCACCGGCCTGCGGCGGACATCACCCGTCAGCAATTCAACGTGTCGATACTCGTTAGACATAAGCCTGTGCTTGAGCCTTTCTGCTTATGCCGACTGTCCGGTCGAAATGGGGCTAGTTCACAGAGAATAAGAAGTTTTGCAGCTGCCCCGGCTGCTTTGGTCAAAAAAAAGCCCGCGTTGTGGCGGGTTTTGATTTGGTTTTGGGCT
>NZ_VDGD01000061.1:0-925 GCF_024701725.1 Ochrobactrum sp. XJ1 | reverse complement strand
CTTAGTCTTGTCCGTCCATTGCAGGATCGCGTTGCTGGTGAACTCGCTGCCGTTGTCACTGACGATCATTTTCGGTTTGCCGCGCTCCTCGATGATCCGGTCAAGCTCGCGGGCAACGCGCAGACCGGAAAGCGATGTATCGGCGACGAGTGCCAGGCATTCCCTGGTGCAATCGTCGACGACCGTCAGAATCCGGAACCTGCGTCCATCGGTGAGTTGATCCGACACGAAGTCCAGTGACCAACGATCATTGGCTGTCATCGGAACCAGCATCGGTGCTCGTGTGCCGATCGCTCGCTTGCGACCGCCGCGCTTGCGCACCATCAGCTTTTCCTCCCGATAGAGCCGGAAGAGCCTCTTGTGGTTCACAAGGTGCCCCTCGCGTCTGAGTAGGACATGAATGCGTCGGTAGCCAAAGCGGCGGCGTTCATGCGCCAACGCCTTCATTCGCTCGCGAAGGTCATGGTCGTCGATGCGGCTGCTTTCGTAACGAACTGTCATCCGGCAAACACCGATGGCTTTACACGCCCGCCGTTCGCTCATCCGATGTTGGTTCATCAGATGCGCGATAGCGTTCCGCTGGGCTGCGGGCGTCACCACTTCTTTCCCAAAAGGTCTTTCAACGCGGCGTTGTCGAGCATCGCATCCGCCAGAAGCCGCTTCAGTTTCGTGTTCTCGTCCTCCAGCGTCTTCAGCCGCTTGGCCTCAGACACGTCCATCCCGCCGAACTTGGCCTTCCATTTATAGATGCTCGCATCGCTGACACCGTGTTTGCGGCAAAGCTCCGAGACAGGCGTGCCCGCCTCGTGCTCCTTCAGGATGCCAATGATCTGTTCGTCTGTGAAACGGTTGCGCTTCATTCTCTGGTCCTCTCAATGGGCCAGAGCTTACTTCAAAATGGATTATTTCAACGGGGCAAGGTCAC
>NZ_VDGD01000060.1:0-934 GCF_024701725.1 Ochrobactrum sp. XJ1 | reverse complement strand
AGAGCCTGAATCATAATGAATGTAATGATATCAGGCTCTTGCGATACGCCGTGTGAGGAAGCGGATATTTGCGATGTATATCCACGCTTCGGAAGAAGCGATAGTTTTCTCGAAGTCTTTGGCCAGTCTGCGACACCTTCCCAGCCATGCAAATGTTCGCTCGACCACCCATCGGCGTGGCAGGGCTTCGAAACCGTTGGCCTGATCGGAGCGCTTGACGATTTCCAGTGTAAACTTTCCGACCTTTTCCAGCCTGCCTCTGAGCTTGGGGCCTGCATATCCGCCGTCAGCAAAGATATGTCGCAGCCACGGCCATCGTTTGAGTATGGTTTTCAAGACGTCCGGTGCGCCATCGCGATCCTGAATACCCGCAGAATGGATCACCAGACCAACCATCAAGCCAAGGGTATCAACGACAATGTGACGCTTACGTCCGCTAATCTTCTTTCCCGCGTCAAAGCCCCGTATTCCGCCACTTTCCGTGGTTCTAACTGACTGGCTGTCGATGACGCCAGCCGTTGGACTGGGCTGCCTGTCAGCCTGCTCACGCGCCAGCATCACAAGCGTGTTGTTGATGGTACGCAGCAAGCCTTCATCGCGCCAGCGGTAGAAGTATTTCTGTACCGTCGAGAATGGTGGGAAATCGGTTGGCAGAAGCCGCCACGCACCGCCAGATGATGCGATATAAAGAAGCGCGTTTACCACCTCACGCAGATCCGTTTTGCGAGGGCGACCAAGGTATCTGGGCGAAGGCATCAGCGGTTCGATCACTGACCATTCCGCATCCGTTAAATCAGTTGCATAGCGCGAATTGCGACGTACATAGTGGCGGCGAGCGGTTACTGTCCAGGCCATTGTGATCTCCATCGAATGTAAGCAATCCGATTGGATCATAACCTACTGTAATCGCTCAACCCTTTTTGGAACAGGCTCT
>NZ_VDGD01000059.1:0-1115 GCF_024701725.1 Ochrobactrum sp. XJ1 | reverse complement strand
TGGAAAAGCTACCCCAACTGCATCATGCCAGTGGTGAGGGTATCCGATTATACTGCTTCCTGCAAAAGTTGAGCAAAGACCTCGGCGGGTGTCTTAAATCCAAGGCACTTGCGCGGGGTCGCATTGAGCTTATGGGCGAGGGCAGTCAACTGAGCCTGGTTGACTTGTGTCAGATCAGTGTTGCTGGGCAAATACCGTCGGATGCGCTTGTTGATGTTCTCGATAGCACCTTTTTGCCATGGTGAGTTTGGGTCACAAAACCAGCTTTTAGCTCCCATTCCATCCTCCAAAGCCCGATACGCCATAAACTCGGAACCACGATCAAAGGTAAAACTTCGACGTGCGTGATAAGGCAATGCAGCAAAGGTCTGAATGATTTTATTCATGATCGGCTTTGAGTGCCGACTGTTGTTCTTGATGATGACGCAATAGCGGCTTTTGCGTTCAACAAGCGTCATGACATTGGCTTCTCCAAGGTCACGATCAAAGATGATTAAGTCACCTTCCCAATTTCCAAATTGCAGACGATTACTAATAAAATCAGGACGTTGATGAATGCGAAACGCTTCAGGAATGCGGGAACTGCGCGATCGTCTGGTGCCACGTGGGCAGCGCTTTGTTCGCATCTCAGCCAGGTGTTCATACAGCTTCAGCGCGTATTCTTCCTTGGAATAGATGAAGCGATAGATTGTTTCAGCACACAGACGTATCGCGCTCAGGCCATGGCTAACCAGTCGGCCGCAGATCTGTTCCGGCGACCAATGGGCTTCCAATTGTTCAATGACGAACTTACGCAGCTCTGGGTAACGTCTGAGCTTTCGCAATCGTGTTCTGCGGTCTTTGCTGATGTTGTTGGCAACAACGCTATGATAGCCATTATAGTCTGGTATCTCCGTGTCCCGAAAGCTGTTGCGCTTGATCTCGCGGTAGATTGTTGAGCGATGACGACCCATTAATCGCGCAATATCGCCGAGGGGGACTTTGAGCTCTTTAAGTTCGAAAAGACGACGACGTTCACGCAAAGTGATCTGCGAATAGCAATTCGACATCCAATTTCCTCCATGGCTAACCACATGAATTCATTGGCATGTTGCAGTTTAAAATAGAATGTACCC
>NZ_VDGD01000005.1:0-410011 GCF_024701725.1 Ochrobactrum sp. XJ1 | reverse complement strand
CGTCGCCGTCAAACACTTTCAACCAACCAAAGGGACGAACCAACCTGCCGCTAGCAGCGTCGCCGCCCTCGTTGTGGCGCCATATAGACCCCATCATTCCAAACTGTCAACGCAGTTTCGTAAAAAAGAAGGAATTTTCTTTCCACAGGCCAACTTGAAAAAGGCCGCTCAAAGCGGCTCTTTTCAAAAACACACATATTATGATCGCGATACTCTATTCGGGTTCGTATTCGCGAACACCGTCGTCCTTGGCAAACAACACACATGGCCCCTGAGACCCCCGTGGATCATACGCATATCCCTTCGCCGCTAGCGCATGCATCATATCCCGGATGCCAGCCAAGCCATAAAGGTGATCATGTAATTCAAGGAAGATGCGCTCCACACCCGTCAAATCGGCGTTTTGCAGCAGGTGATGCTCAGCGCCTTCGATATCCATGACAAGAACATTGATACCGTGGCGAGTGATGAACTCGTCAATATTGGTCGAGGACAATTCTATAGCGTGTTCGTATGGCCCTTGATTCTCATCCATGGATGACATCCAGAGGTCACGCCGCACATAGAAGCGGAAAGAGCGGGGTTCGCCTGCAGTAAGAATCCCTTGGGAAAGCACAACATTGTTGATGCCGTTGGCATCGATTACACGCTGAGCAAGCGCTGCAGTAGACGGGTTAGCCTCGAAAGCCCAAACAGACACCTCGGCAATCTTGGCAATAATCGATGTGATAATTCCGATGCCTGAGCCGAGCTCCAGCACGCGATCTCCCGGCTTCACTGCCTTGAAAATCGAACGCGCTTCTTTGGCTTCATAGCTGCCGCTCATCAAAGCCTGCCAGATAACCGGCGAAACTTCGTCAGATGCGATCGGCACGTTAATCCCATGTACTTTCAGCAATTCCTACGCCCCAGTTCCCCAGCATTGGAGCATTGCGTCCGAACGAACGACCAAATGCGCCCCAATTTATTGAAAGCATCACACGTAACTTTACGATGTGATTAGCATATGAACATAAACTGATTTGCGTATCTGATGCCAGTTGTCACACCGCTATATCGTCAGCGATTTGATGCATGACCGACCGCCTTGACGTCCTGCCCACTCCGACCATGAAGATGTTTGAGTTTTGAAGCTGGCATCGGCCTACCTATGAGGTAACCCTGAACTTGATCGCATCCCAACCGCTTCAGGCACTCGAACTGCTCCTCGGTTTCAATGCCTTCTGCAATTGTTACCATTCTGAGGCTGCGCCCGACCCCAGTTACGAGTTCGACAATCGCCAGTGCGTCCGGTCGCGTTGTCACATCGCGTACGAAAGATCGATCAATCTTGATCTTGTCGAAGGGGAACCCGCTGAGACTGCCAAGCGAGGAATAGCCTGTTCCGAAATCGTCCATCGCGATCTGGATACCCAATGCTTTTAGCTGGCGTAGAGTGCTCAAGGTCTGCTCATTTTTGTCCAGCAGAACTGATTCTGTGATCTCGAGCTCCAACCGATTCGCTTCGAGGCCGCTTTGCTCCAGGGCATCGATAACGCTTTGAATGAGGTTCAGGCTGCGAAACTGAACAGGAGAGAGGTTGACTGCGATCTTGAGCGGCTTATTCCAATGAGCAGCTTCAAGACAGGCCGTCTTGAGCACCCAATCCCCTAGCGCGTGAATAAAGCCAATCTTCTCGGCCACGGGAATAAACTCTACCGGTGAAACTGCCCCCCGGATAGGGTGAGTCCAACGGAGCAAAGCCTCATAACCGCATATCTCACGCGTTATGGTGCAGGCTTGCGGCTGATAGTAAACTTCCATTTCACCATTCTCCAGTGCCTTCTGAAGATCGGCCTCAAATGACTTCTTCTCCCGCAAACGCGTCTGCATCTGCGATTTGAATACGCTCGCATGACCAGGCCCGAGAGCCTTTGCCTCATAAAGCGCCAAATCGGCATGTTTGAAAAGTTCCTCCGTGTCGGGTTCACCCTCGGAGATTGCGACACCGACACAGGTTCCGATTTTGATTTCCAGCTCGCCGACATGATAAGGCTGGCTGATCACGTCCATCAGGCGATCCGCAAGTTCCAGTGCTTCCTCTTCCCGTAATCCCGTGGAAAGCACGGCAAACTCGTCCCCACCCAGGCGACACACCATGTCACCTCGTTCGCCGAGTTTGGTAAGACGTCGTGCAACTGCCTGCAACAGTGCGTCGCCAACATCATGCCCAAGCGTATCGTTTACGTCCTTGAACCCATCGAGATCCAGAAGAAGAATAATGGCCGACTGGCTTCCCGTCTGTGCGGCTTCAAGCCTTTTCTCCAAATCCTGCCGGAACAGGACACGATTGGGCAATCCGGTCAGCGCATCGTGATGTGCATCGTGCTCCAGTCGAAAATTCTGCGACTGCAGTTCACCTGTCGCTTGCCGAAGATCGCTTGTCAGGCGTTGCATGCTGCCATGCGCCCGATCAAGAAGCTTGTTGTGACGCAGCAGAAGAATAACGAGCACGACGCCGCAGAGAATGAGGCCCGCCGCCAATCCGGTGTAGATGAGATGCAACTGGCGAACCTCTGCCTGGGCAGCATCGATAAGTCCGACATCATACTCAACTGCAGATGACGCAAGCGCTGTCATCGGACCATCAAGCGCACTCATTAATTGCAGATGGGTTTTGACCTCGTCTGCATCAAGTTTATCCAGCTGGACGTCAAGTGCCTGAAGAACGTCGCTTAACTTCAAAAAGAGATCGCGTCGCCGCTGATCGTTTTGAATGAAGGAGCGCAGATTGCCTTGCTGCAACAGTTCCAGTCGCCCGAGCATAATATCGAGGCGAAGCCGCACTTCGTCGCGCGTTTCTTCGTTCATATCCAGGACGTATCCAGCCAGAACATGCTCAAGCCGCATATATTCCGATACTGTCTGACCAACAGCCCAGGAATCATTATAACGGGAGAATTTCTGAAGCGCTGTCTGTCGTTCGGCAATGACATAGGCGATATAGGCCGTTGCCACCACGAAACAACAGATAATGACGCCTAGAATTCGTCTCACACTTTGCCTCTATTCAACTATCAGCTTGGCAACCTGCCACGCAGAACGTGTGTAATAGGTCTGGCTTTGGAGCTGTGGGTCGCTGTCATACGGGTAAATAATAAACAATGGTCCTTTATCGCGAACCGGCATGTAATTGCCATCTCGTTTCATGGCAAGAATAACATTGAACTTCTTGAAGTCTTCCATCGGTAACGAGCTAACATAATCGTTCAACGCTACCGCAGTCACTTTCGTTCCCTTGGCGCCGACAAGCGTCATAAGCTTGTCCATCGACACGCCGTCAAAACGCACACGACCATCATACCATGGATTTGCCGTTTCTACGGTCACCAAACCCAGGGCCTCCAGCATATCCCGGTCAAATTGTGCTGTATCGCCAACATTTGTATTCGAAATATTGCCGGATATGACCAGAATCGGCTTACCCGTCGGTTTGGCCAGCGGTTCAGCAGCGGCCCCGGATAGCCAGACGAAAGGCAAGAGCAGACAGGCAAGGACTCGAATTAGTTTCATTGCATTTCTCCATGATAAATTAGACCAATAAAGAGAATTGCCTAAATCAACGTGAAGATCGCACGAGTCTTGTATTTTTTCATGTTCTTATGCAATAAAAATGAAATATCGGCGTCAAGCTTGCCGCAACGTAACTTCAAACGACCGCAGTTAGTGAATTACCCTAATGTTAGATCGTTTTTATTGGATAGTAACGCTTTTAATATGCCGTATCAGCTGAGCACTAGGTCAATCAGGCTCAATTCGTGCCGTTAAAAACAAAAAGGACAACGTGATTGACGCTGCCCTTTGGAGAAATTGGATAGTTATTTTCTCTTCAACCGACTAGTTCTCCGCCGGTCATTGGCTCAGGAACCCCGGTTGTGCTCGGAAAACTGATAGGCAAACCGCGCAAGACTCGCACTGCGAGGAAAGCAAAACATTCAGCTTCTACAGCATCGCCTCGCCAGCCAAGCGTTTCGACAGGCACGAGTTCCACCTTGGCGCGCTCGACCAGCATATGCATCATGGTTGGATTGCGACGACCACCGCCACTGACTGCAAGCCGTTTCGGCCGACGCGGCAGAATGTCCAGAGCCTTCCCCACCGCTGAGGTCGTGAACGCGGTCAATGTCGCCGCGCCATTTTCCTCGTTCAGGCCGTCGGCCATCGTCTCGGTAAAGTCGAAGCGATCCAACGACTTGGGATACGGAGCAATCAAATAGGGGTGCTTGAGCAGTTCGGCGAGCCGGTCTTCGTCTACCTTACCTTTTGCTGCCAGTACCCCGTCGCGGTCCATTTCGCCCAATCCCCGCTTTTTCATAAAGTCATTGATAGGCGCATTGGCTGGACCGGTATCGAATGCCACAAGTGCGTCATCACCATCCCACCAGGTGATGTTACCGACACCACCGAGATTGAGAATCGCAGTATTGCCACTCGCATCGGCACTGCGCAGCAAGGCAGCATGATAGACGGCCGCAAGCGGAGCACCCTGCCCGCCAGCACGAATATCTGCCGTCCGGAAATCATAAGCCACTTTAGTAGCGAGCAGTTGGCTCATAAGCCTTCCATCGCCAAGCTGCCTTGTATCACCAAGCCTGCCTGCCTGCGGTGCACGATGCAAAACCGTCTGCCCGTGGAAACCGACAACGCCGATATCCGCCATCGACAGCCCGCTTTCCTCAACCAGTTCGCGCACAGCCGCAGACTGGGCGCGTGTCAGCGCTTCCTCTGCCTCAGCAAAAATCGCAGGTTCCGCACCTTCAAAATTCCAGACGCGAGCCTCGGCCTGCGCCTGTTCGAGAAGATCACGAATCCAACGCGGATAAGGTTTCAACGCGTAAGCGCCGAATTCCGCAATGGTTTCGCCATCAGTTTTCAACAGGGCAACATCGATGTTTCCATCAAGAACGGTACCGGTCATCAGGCCAACGGCCCATATTGGCTGCATAGACGTCTCCTATCCCAATGAAATTGCGTCGCCGACACCCTGACGCAGCGCCAGAATACCGCTGTCAAAGTGACGTGTCGGATGAATACGATTGGTGAGCAAGGTCCATGCCCTGCCCGCTTCAAAATCAATCCACAAGCCGGTTCCCGTGAAACCGGTATGCCCGATTGTATCCTTCGAATTGAAATTGCCCCCCGACCAACCGTCATAAGGTCGTTCCCAGCCATGCGTGCGGGTGGCGGATAGTGGTTGGCGCATGTGTTCGATAACGTTTTGCGATGCACCCGTGCCGTCAAGCAAGCCAAGCGCAAAATCAAGTATGGACGCAGCCGTACCGAACAGACCCGCATGCGCCGCACCCTGCAACGCTGAACAATTGTCGTCGTGCACCTCACCGCAGAGCACACGATTGCGCCAAGTGCAATCTTCGGTAGCGGCACTAATCTCCGGCTCCGCGGAAAAGGCAAAGCCTTCGCCGGGGTCCATCTCGCGAATGGTCTTGCCGTAAAATCTTTCCATCGCAAAACCGAGCAGAATGAAATTGATGTCTGAATAAACCAGCGCGGATTCTCTCCATTCGCGTTGCAATACGAATGCGCGCAACAATTCCGGATCCCGTCCATATGTGTAGATCGGTTCGACCGACGGAAATGGCGTCTGGTGGCCGAGACATTCACGAAAGGTGACTTTGCGCTCCCAGGCATCATTATCATATTGCCGAAGATCCGGAAGCAACGTGATCAATGGTGCATCGAGGTCAATGACACCTTCCTCGGCCAGCGTAAGGATGCGAGGTGTCGTGAAAATCACTTTGGTCAGCGAGGCGAGATCGAACCACGTATCGGTTGTCATCGCGCGCCGGGCCGGAATGATCTGCGCATAGCCAGTCGCCCGGACAGCCCGGTTGCCGGAGAGATCGACCATTCCGAGCACCCCTCCCGGAATACGGCCTGAGTCGCACGCACCTGTCAGAAGGCTGAAAGCTTTTTCAAAGCGAGCCGTAAAAGCAGTATCGACGGAGTGGCGGACATTCGGTTCTGCCATGATAGTTATGCCTCGGTCCGGGCCATGTGATCATGACCATATGTCTGCCAGTTTGCCGGTGCCGGCTCATATCCCAGCGGGCGTACGAGTGAAGGCACTTGTCGCGTATCGAGGGTAAAATGTTCGTTGCGCCGATCAATACTTGGAACGGCAGAGATCAGCCGCTTCGTATAGGAGTGTTTTGGTGCAGACAGGATGGAAGCGGCATCGCCAATTTCCACGATCTGCCCAGCATAAACGACGGCGATGCGGTGCGCGATACGCTCCACTACCGCCATATCATGCGACACGAACAGATAGGCGAGACCACGTTCCTTCTGGAGATCGATCAACAGCTCCAGCACTTTCGCCTGTACGGATACGTCGAGAGCTGAGACGGCTTCGTCGAGTACCACCACTGAAGGATTCAGCATCAAGGCGCGGGCAATACAAAGCCGCTGGCGCTGCCCGCCGGAAAACTCGTGCGGATAGCGTTCCAGACTGTTTGCAGGCAGCCCCACCCGGTCAAGCAACTGCAGCATCTTCTGTCGTGTTTCCGGCCCGTCGCGCCCGCCAGCAGCTATGACCGGCTCAGCAAGAATGCTATCGATACGCAGACGAGGATTAAGCGATGCATAGGGATTTTGAAAAACCATCTGCACAGAAGATGAATTTCGAGTGTCGGCGGTATCTGTTACACCGACTTCAAGCTTGCCGCGTGACGCTTTGACGAGCCCGAGAATCGCCCGCGCAGTCGTCGACTTACCCGAACCACTCTCCCCTACGACCGCCAGTGTTTCGCCCGGAACAAGATCGAAATCGACACTCTCCACGGCATGAACTGCACCAAGTCTGCGGCCAAGAATGCCGCCCTTGACGGGGAACCGGACTGTGAGCCCTTCCACAGCCAGAATTGGGTTCGTTCCGGGTTTGGCCGCTCGTACGTTATCCGTTCGTACCGCCTTGCCGCTTTCAAAATGTGGCACAGCCTTCAGGAGATGCTGCGTGTAAGGATGCTGAGGCTGATCGAGAACGACATTCAGTTCACCTTGCTCCACTGCCTCGCCGTGTTGCATGACCATGATCTTGTCGGCCATACCTGCGACCAGACCAATGTCATGAGTGATAAAGATCATCGCCATGCCGGTTTCGCGCTTCAGCTCTGCCAGAAGTGCCATGATCTGTGCCTGTACCGTAACATCGAGCGCTGTGGTCGGCTCATCGGCGATCATGAGGCGCGGATTGCAGGCAAGCGCCGTTGCAATCATCACCCGTTGCAGCATACCGCCGGAAAGCTGGTTCGGGCAGTATTTGAGACGCCGTGCAGCATCCGGAATGCGTACGCGATCAAGTACGTCCTTGGCAGCGGAAGCTGCCTGCTTGCCGGTAAGTCCACGGTGAAGACGAAACGATTCCTCAATCTGTGTCCCGATAGTGAGCACTGGATTGAGTGACGTCATGGGCTCCTGAAAAATCATGCCGATTTCCGCGCCACGGACTTTCGTCAGCTCAGCTTCATTCGCGGTCGCAAGATCGATGGTAATACCGTTCGCGCGATTCAACTCGATCGTTCCATCGATAATGTGCCCGCCGCCAAAGTCCACAAGACGATTGATCGACAAGGCCGTTACAGATTTACCGGAACCGCTTTCCCCGACAATCGCCAGCGTTTCCCCGGCGGCGAGATCGAAACTCACACCGCGCACAATCTCATTGGCTTCAGGATTGCGCCCGAAACCGACACGAAGGTTTGAGACGGACAGAAGCTTGTTCATGCCGCTACCCTCCGCATTCTGGGATCGAGAATGTCGCGCAGAGCATCACCCAGAAGGTTGAAGCCAAGTATACCGATCATGATCGCCAGTCCCGGAAATGCCAGCAGCCATGGCGCGGTTTCCATGAGATTGCGCGCATCTGCCAGCATGAGACCAAGCGACGAAGCCGGCGGCTGCGTGCCGAGACCGAGGAAGCTCAAGCCTGCTTCAGTCAGCAGCGACCAAGCAAGCGCCAAGGTGATCTGGACGGTCAGAGGCGCGACCAGATTAAGCAGCAGATGGCGCGAAAGGATATAACGGTTGCCACTGTGGAACGTACGCGCTGCATCAACAAATTCACGTGTTTTGATCGACAAAGCCGGACCACGCACAACCCGCGTAAAAATCGGGGTGTAGACGATGGCGATGGCGGCGATACTTGTTCCTGTTCCCGGTCCGACAACGGCGATGATCAGAAGCGCAAGCAAGATTGCCGGGAATGCCAGAAGCACGTCCATGACGCGCATGACAGTTCCATCCCACCACCGCCCAAACCATGCCGCAGTCAATCCCAGAACGGTGCCCGTGATGGCGGCAATTCCGACCGCAGAAAAGCCAACGATGAAGGATTGCGCGATGCCTGCCATCAGGCGGCTCATGACGTCACGACCGAACAGGTCAGTTCCCATCCAGTGGGCAGCACTTGGAGGACGCAGCCTGTCTATCCGGTACTGCATCAACGGGTCATGCGGCGTAAAACCGAAATACCCCAGAAACGCGACGATCAGATAGATCAATACGATGAACCCGCCGATACGACCACTCGGATGAGCAAAAACGGAACGCAATATCTGCATTAGTTTTCCCCCAGACGAATGCGCGGATCGAGCGCAACGTAAAGAAGATCAACAAGCAGATTGACGATCATGAAGTTGAACGCGATGAAGAGAATACTACCCTGTACCAGCGCATAGTCGCGCTGCAATATGGCATCCAGCACCATGCGTCCGAGCCCCGGCAGAGCATAGATCTGCTCGACCAGCACAGCTCCGCCCAGAAGGTAACCGAATTCTACACCACTCAGCGTCACCACAGGGATGAGTGCGTTCGGCAATGCGTGTCGCCAGATGACAGAGCGAGCCGAGGCACCCTTGCTGCGGGCAGTGCGAACATAATCATCACTTAGAACATCCAGCATAGCCGAACGCGATATACGTGTGACCGACGCCGCAAATGCACAGCCGAGCGTTATGGCGGGCAAAATCATCTGTAGAAAATTCTGCCACGGATTTACCCATAGCGGCGTGAATTCGCCCATAGTCGGCAACACACCGAACCCTGCCGAAAGAATATAAATGAAGAGGAGACCAAGAACGAAGCTCGGAGTCGACTGCCCGATCATTGCAAAAATGCGGACCACGAGATCGGACATTTTCTCGTTGCGCGTTGCTGCATAAACCCCGGCCGGGAGGCCGATGAGCAAGGCAATAATCATCGACATCAATGCCAGCTGCAGTGTCAGCGGGAAGCGTTCCAAAATAACTGTCAGAACTGGCTTCCCGAATGTGACCGAGACGCCCAGATTACCTTGCACTACGTCACCGAGCCAACGCCAGTACTGTGTGGTCCAGTTTTGGTCGATACCAAAATATTGCGCCAGAGACTGCCGCTGTTCCGGCGTCAGCAGCCCTGCTTCCGTTCCAAGCATAGCCGTAATGGAATCACCTGGAACCATACGGATCGCGACGAAGACAAGGATCGACACCCCCAGCATAACCAGGGGAAATGTCAGCAGCCGACGTGTCAGATAATTCATGTCAGATTACTCACGGCCTGCCGTCAAGGAAGGCACTGGAAAGCCACGCCTCCATATTGAAGACGTGGCGGATTTCATGACGTCACTGCCCGATCTGCAGCTTGGTTACGCCGAACAGCGAACCGGTAGCGCGAGGCTCAAAACCGGTAACGTTCTTCTGGTAGGCGACGTAGTTGTTGGCCGTATAAAGCCATATCCAAGGAGAAACTTCTGTTATGTGCTTTTCGAAATCAGAGAAGATAAGCTTGCGTTTTTCAGGATCAGTTTCAGCTCTTCCCTTTTGCATCAGATCGTCAAGCGTATCGTCAATATACTGTGCGACTTTCTGCAGGTTACCTGCCTTTGTCCAGTAACGGCCATACATTGTATAGGGATCAGCCGAACCACCGTTAAGCGCCACCGCCATGTCGAAGTCGCCCTTCAACCACGTATCAACATAGACGTTGAGTTCCATCATGCGGATATCGAGCTTGATACCGATCTCGGCGAGTTGCGACTGGAGAACTTGGGCTTCAGCCGCAGCGGTTGCAGGTTCTCCATTCGCAGCAATGATAGTTGCCGAAAAACCATCCGCATAACCGGCATCCGCCATCAGCTTCTTCGCTTTTTCGACATCGCGCTTGTAGCAGAAGAGCGTGTTTGGATCGCTCGCATAGGCGGGCATTGTCAGCGGGCCCGTTACCTTGCCTTCACCGAGCAAGGCTGTATCGAGCACATCTTGACGATCAACAGCGCAGGAGATTGCCTGACGCACGGCCAGTTCCGTCATCGGCTTGCGCGACGGGTTCAACTGCAGGACATGATAAGCAAGAGCCGGAGTGCGCACCAGTTCCAGAGCGCTTTCGTTTGGCACCATCGTTGCGACCAGCGGGTCGTTGAGGAGCGCAAAGTCGATCTGCTTGGCGCGAAGCGCCGCAAGAATTGCTGTTTCGTCCGGCAGGACACTGATATTGATCCCGTCGATCGCTATTTTACCGCCCGCCCAGTCGGGATTGGCTTTCAGCACTTCCTTGGAATTCGGTTCCCAGCGCTCAAGGATGAATGGACCCGACCCAACAGTTTTCGTACCTATAGTTCCAGCCTTGATCTCGCTTTCTGGAACGACTGCCGCATTGATGCTGGCGATTGCAGCCAATAGCGGAACGTCAGGCTGGGAGAGTTTGAAGACGACCGTTTCAGCATCCGGCGTTTCAATAGCAGAAATGGAACCGAAATTCGCACGCGCGACGGCGCCTGTCTTTTCATCCAGAATGCGCTCGAAGGAGGCCTTCACATCGGCTGGCGTTACCGGCTGACCGTTCTGAAATTTCGCATTCTTGTCGAGCTTGAATGTGAGAACCTTTCCGCCTTCGGAAAATTCCCAGCTTTTGGCAATGGCAGGCGCGATCTGAAGGTCGGAACCAAGACGGACGAGCGGCTCATAGATGAGCTCGAGCAGACGAATCGATGAGAATGCTGGCTGCTTATGCGGATCGAGGCCCGTGGCATCCTGCGACCAAGCCATTCGGAGCGTCGCGGCAAAAGCCGTCGAAACACCTAATCCACCAAAGCTTCCAATGCTCAACGCTATTGCGGCCGCGCCTGCAATAAGGCTTTTCTTGAAACTCGCTCCCATTTTCTTCCCTCGCAAATGACTGCAATGCTAATGTCCGACTGCTTCCCCGCTTCGGCTCACGCTTTATTGGCATTTATTGCCTGTCTAAGAAATCCCCCAGCATTCTTTAATGCCTTTCTTGCCTCATCCACTGGCATTCCGGTGATCGTGATGAGGATCGCAAGCTTGACCTCATTATCCGTCAAAGCGAGAACGCGTTTTGCCTCCCCCGCCCCGCAACCGGTTGCCTGCATGACAATTCGCGATGCCCGCGCGACAAGCTTATTGTTGGTGGCACTGACGTCCACCATGAGATTCTCGTATGTCTTCCCTATTCGGATCATGCTCGCCGTCGTCAGCATATTAAGAACGAGCTTCTGCGCCGTACCGGACTTGAGCCGCGTCGAGCCCGTCAGTATTTCTGGCCCGACAACCGGCGATATCGCGATTTCAGCCATGGTCGCAATGGTCGAATCGGGATTGCAGGAGAGCGCCACGGTCGTAGCGCCGATCGATGCTGCGTAGGCGAGACCGCCTATTACATAGGGCGTTCGCCCGCTAACGGCGATTCCCACGACAACATCGCGCGAAGTTAGACCTATGTTGCGCAGATCAGATTCCCCGAGCGACGGATCATCTTCTGCCCCTTCGATTGCATGTTGCAATGCATCCACGCCGCCTGCAATCAGCCCGATCACCATGCCTTCCGGTACGCTGAAAGTCGGCGGACATTCCGATGCATCGAGAACGCCAAGACGTCCGCTTGTTCCTGCGCCCAAATAAATCAGCCGGCCGCCAACCCGAAATGCGTCGACGATCTTATCGACGGCCTGGGCGACCTGAGGCAGCACCTGCTCAACAGCAGCGGGAACCAGATGATCCTCGTCGTTGATGCGGCGTACGATAGCAAGGCTCGACAAGAGATCGATATCCATCGTGCGTGGGTTTCGCTCTTCAGAAACCAGCCTATCCAGTTCAGATAACAACGCCTGTTCCGTCATGCCTCTGCCTGCTTATCGAGCAGCGTTCAAAACGCGCCGCCTTATGGTTAACAAATGTTAGGATTATAAATTCCATCAGTCAATCAAAATAAGGAATAAATTATTCCTTATTTGCAGAAGCCATGTTTCGCGCAAGAATGATCGCACCGGAAACCGCATCACCGTCGGCAGGTTTCAACCGTCGGCGGACGTCTGGCGCCAACCACGGTTCAAGTGGGGAAGCAAGCCCGCCAAGCAAGGTCACGCGCGGCGCCCCCTTTTCGAAAAGCGCGCGTACGATAGTATCTATGTGGCCCGCAGCCGCCTGAACGATACGGCGTGCCGCTGCATCTCCCTGGTCCGCATGACGCATGACCATAGGCGCCAGAGACGCATATTCTGTAGCGGTTGCGCGGTCCATCCACGCCACAGCGTCCATCGGGGTCTGATTAAAGCGCTCCATAACCTCGTAGAGAAGCGGCGTACGCTCGATCCGATCATCATAAGCCTGAAGGGCCTGTTGAATCGCTGACAGCCCCAGAAAAGCACCACTACCCTCGTCGGAAATTGGAAAGCCGTAGCCTCCGACGCGAATGTCGATACCATTCACGAAGCCGAGACCAATTGAGCCGGTCCCGGCAATAACGATAGCCCCATCACTACCCGAATGTGCACCGAGACATGCGCCTTTGCCGTCACTCATGAAATGAATACTCGAAAAGGGATGCTGTATAGCCTGAAGTGCTTCGAGCGCACCTTGCCTGCCTATGCCCGCCAGCCCAACGCCTGCATGTGTTCTGGCCAACTCTTCAGCACCCAGGCCCGCCTCGCTGATTGCTGCGTCAAACGCACGTGCGATGGATTCCCACGCCTTGTCTATCCCGAGCCGTGTAGTTGCCGGGCCAGACAATCCTTGTCCCAGCACATTGCCGGTCTCATTTTCCAGCCGGGCTCGACAGCCCGTACCGCCGCCATCCACACCAAGATAGAACTGATCTTTCCCAACCCTGTCCGACGTCATTCTGACAGCCGTTCTATATCTGCACCGCAAAGCTTCAGTTTGCGGTCAAGCTGTTCATATCCACGATCCAGATGATAGATACGATTAACGACAGTTTCTCCGTCGGCCACGAGTGCTGCAAGAACAAGTGACACGGACGCCCGCAAATCCGTTGCCATAACCTGTGCGCCATGCAGCGGGCGTCCGCCGCGTACCAGCGCAGTTGTTCCCTGCAGTTTGATGTCGACGCCAAGCCGCATCAGTTCCGGCACATGCATGAACCGGCTTTCGAACACCGTTTCGCGAATGAGCGATGCTCCTTCGGCACAAGCCGTCAGCGCCATGAACTGGGCCTGCAAATCCGTCGGGAAACCCGGATAGGGTTCGGTCGTCAGATCTGCGCCACGCAAGGAGCCGTTGCGCGAAACAACCAGACCGCGATCGCTTGGCCAAACGCTGACGCCCATCGTTTCAAGCACCTGCACAACAGACGCGAGATGTTCAAGACGGGCATGCGTGAGTTCGAGCGTGCCGCCTGTAATGGCGGCAGCAACAGCGTAAGTTCCGGCCTCGATACGATCCGGTATGCCGTGGTGGCGGGCAGTCCGCCAAGATGTATCGCCCTGGATCAGAATGCGATGCGTACCCGCTCCTTCAATCTGCGCACCCATGCCCCCGAGACATGCGGCGAGGTCGCCAATTTCCGGCTCACGAGCCGCGTTCAATATTTCCGTTTCGCCACGAGCGGAAGTTGCCGCCATCATCGCCGTCGCCGTCGCGCCAACAGAAGGCGTTGGCAAAACAATCCGGCTTCCGATCAGGCCGTTATCAGTCGAAGCCACGATCCAGCCGCGATCAATGGACACATCTGCGCCAAGTGTTGCGAGCGCTTTCAAGTGCATATCCACGGGACGCGCACCGATGGCACACCCGCCCGGCAAGGAAACACGAACCTTGCCCAGTCTCGCCAACAAGGGTGCCAGCACCAGAACCGTCGCACGCATTCGTCTTACAGTGTCATAAGGAGTTTCTCCTCCGACAACATCTGTGGCGGTTATTGTCGTCGAGTGCGGCGCGCGGGAGACCTGTACTCCATGTGACTGCACGACATTGAGCATGTTTTCGACATCACTCACCGCTGGGAGGTTGGTAAGTTCAACAGGGTGAGGGCTTAACAAGGAGGCCGCGATCTGAGGCAGCGCGGCGTTTTTTGCACCGGAGATATTGACTGCTCCCTGCAATGGTCGTCCACCGACAATTCGCAATCGTTCCATGTCTCTCCACCATGTCCTCTCTTGCGGATTGTTAGCTCATTCCGTAAATTTTAAAAGATTGGAATTTTATATTCCAAATCAATTTCGGTTGTCTTATGAGGCAAGGCAACCGAATATCGAGCCCTCCGGCGCCGGAATGGGGAATAATCGCGCATGTCGATCCTGCAAAAGATCAACGCCAAACTGAACGAATTGACTGTTGCAGACCGAAAGATCGGCCAGTTCATCGTCGATCATCCAGAACAGGTATTGAAGCTTTCCTCTTCCGCGCTCGCGGTCGCAACCGGTCGGAGTCAATCCAGTGTCGTCAAGTTCAGTCAGAAGTTCGGGTTTAACGGATATCAAGAACTTAAACTCGCCGTTAGTGAGGCGCGCGCCAAGGAATGGCAGGTTCCGGCAGGCATGGTCCATGGCAGCATTGAGACCGGGGACAGCTATATCACGGTTCTGCAGAAGCTTATCGGCAGTAAACTGCAATCCATGCAGCAGACGATTTCCGCCAACAATGAACAAGGTATCGACGGCGCTTTGCAAGCCCTGATCAGCGCCCGGCGTATCCACCTCGCCGGCGTCGGCGCATCGTCACTCGTCGCACGCGATTTTTCTTACAAGCTGATGAAGCTCGGTCGCAATGTGATGCACGACAGCGATAGTCACATCCAGATGGCCAATGTTTCCACATTGCACGAGGGTGACGTTCTGTTTGCCCTTTCCTATTCAGGAACGAGCATTGAAACCCTTCGCATTGCTGAACAGGCTAAAAAATGGGGAGCGACTGTGATTGCCGTCACAGGCCTCAACGAGAACCCGCTCAATAAGATCGCCGACATTCGTCTGTACACAGTCGCAGACGAAGAACGCGTTCGCTCATCATCGATCACCGCACGCGATGCACAACTGGTTCTGACCGATTTGCTTTTTATCCTGCTATTTCAGCGACAACAGGATGCCAATGACTACGTACATAAAAGCGAAGCGGCAGTGTCTTCGCTGAAAATATAAGCGGTTGGATCAATCAATAATAGCTGCTGCGGCGAGGCTCGCGAAGGCAGCAAGGAATGCCACTGCGACAGCACCGACCTTTGTGAAAAGATTGAACATGTCGCCAGGCGTTTCACGGTTGGACATGTTGAGATAGACCAACGCAGCGACGATGATGACAATCGAAAAACCGAAAGCGGAAACCCACTGCCATATCTCGGACATGAAACCTCACAAACGCTGAACTCATTTTGAAACTGCGCGAATTATATCAAAACATTATTACTACAGTGTGATGTCACTTAATGTTTCACATTCAAGCCTGCAATGTACCATAGGACGTTTAGTCCGGTAATCATCAATTTGTGATCGCTTACCTCTCTCATGCTGTTGCGGGAATGGTCTCGCATCTGTCGCAATAAATGCTGAAAAACGAACTCGACATCGTGTTTCGCCGATCGTCCATGCAGTCCTGCATTTTTGAACACAAGAGCAGAGAGATTACTTTCAGACGGCGCAAGCCGTGATATATCTGGCGACAAGCGAGCTGCTTTCAGACACAGGCTTGCGCACAAACAAAATCACAAAGGTATGCATTATGACTTCACCGTCATCTCCTCCGCGGATCGAACAGGAAGAGCGCCTGGAACGACTGGCATTGTTGCAAGGCAAGTTGAGAGAGCGCGGGATTGGCGGCCTTCTCCTTGGGCCAACGGCAAGTTTGCGTTATTATACCGGGCTTGTTTGGCACATCAGCGAACGTTTTCTGGGTGCCCTCGTCACACCGTCGGAAGTCATTTATATCGTTCCCGGCTTTGAACAGAGCCGCGTCGAAAGCCTGCCGCATCTGCCAGGAGAAATCCGTGTTTGGCAGGAGGAAGAAAGTAGCGCAGCGCTGATAGCATCACTCATTCCGGCAAGTGCTACACTTGCCGTGGACGATGCCGTGCCGCTGTTCGTCTATAATGCCCTTAAACAGGAAATCTCGCCGGAGCGCTTGCTTGACGGCGGCGAACTGATCCGTGAACAGCGCATCTGCAAGTCAACCAATGAAATCGCTATTATTCAGTACGCGATGGATCTGACGCTTGAAGTTCATCGCCGCGCGCATGCACTGATCAAGCCCGGCATTGCCGCAAGCGAAGTGGTGCGCTTTATCGATGAACAGCACCGTGCCCTCGGCGCCGCAGGCGGCTCGACATTCTGCATCGTCTCGTTCGGAACGGCGACTTCGTTGCCACATGGCGCAGATGGCGAACAGTTCTATCAGCCCGGCGACGTTATCCTTGTGGATACCGGGTGCCGGATTGATGGCTATCACTCCGATCTCACGCGCACCTACATGCTGGACGATCCAAGCGCAGAGTTTTCGCGCATATGGGCAATTGAACGCGAAGCACAGCAAGCCGTTTTTGACGCAGCAAAGCTTGGTGCGGCTTGTTCAACCCTTGACGATGCAGCACGCGCTACGCTCGTGAAGCATGGATTGGGACCGGATTATGCGCTACCCGGCCTTCCGCATCGAGCCGGTCACGGCCTTGGTCTGGAAATTCATGAGGCCCCATACATCGTTCGTGGCAATTCGCTCCCGCTCGCTGAAGGCATGTGCTTTTCCAACGAACCGATGATCGTAGTCCCGGACCAGTTCGGTATTCGTCTGGAAGACCATATCCATATGACGGCGACCGGACCAAAATGGTTCACCCAACCAGCGAAAGGCCCAACCGAACCTTTCACATAATGCCGTAACTACTGCTATCGATTGCCGGGTATTCCCGCCCAGCTTTCCGATTGCTTTTCGCCAATACCGATCAGATCAATGGCTCGTGCCGCGATCTGATCGGCTACTTCATCGACCGATTGGGGTTTGAAGTAAAAGGCCGGAACCGGCGGCATCACAATCGCGCCCATTTCTGTCACCGTGCACATGTTGCGCAGGTGGACCAGATGCAGCGGCGTTTCCCGCGCGATCAGGACCAGCCTGCGCCGCTCCTTCAAATGAACGTCCGCAGCGCGGGTTAACAGACTGTCGCTGTGCCCCGTTGCGATCGCCGCGAGCGTCCGCATGGAGCACGGCGCAACGATCATACCGGCCGTTGCGACTGATCCGCTTGCAATCAGTGCACCTATATCGCTGACGGAATAACTTCTGTGCGCCAGCCTGTGCAGAAGCGCATAGCCGTCAGGACCCAACTCGTGGCGCAATGTGTGTTGCGCTGCGTCCGATACGACCAAATGGGTCTCGACATCGCTTAAAGCAGAAAGCTGTTCCAGCAGTTTGAGCGGGATGAGAGCGCCCGATGCGCCGGAAATGCCAACAACAACCCGTTTCATCGTATGCTTTCCTTACTCAACCCAAGCTCGCCCCACATTGCATCCACGCAGGCGATTACATCGTCGCTCATCTTCAGCACCGCACCCCATTCCCGGTCAGTTTCCGTACCGATTTTGTTGGTCGCATCAAGTCCGAGCTTCCCGCCCAGACCTGAGCGCGGCGACGCGAAATCGAGATAATCCACTGGTGTGTCGGTAAGCGTGATGACATCGCGACTGGCATCGAAGCGTGTGGCAAGTGCCCACATGACGTCATCCCAGTTGCGAACATTTATGTCGGGATCGACGGCGATTATGAGCTTCGTGTAACTGAACTGTGGCAGCATCGACCAAAGCCCCATCATCACCCGCCGCGCCTGACCGGGATAGCGCTTGTCAATCGAAACGACTATTGCCCGATAGGAACAGGCCGCTGGAGGCAGCCACAGATCGGCGATTTCCGGGAACTGCTTTCGTACAATTGGCACGAACAGCTCGTTCATCACTTCGCCAAGTCTTGAGGGTTCATCCGGCGGGCGACCAGTATAGGTCGAAAGATAGACCGGGTTTTTCCGCATGGTCATCGCTGCGACCTGCATGACCGGAAATTCCTCAACGCTATTGTAATAGCCCGTGTGATCACCATAAGGCCCCTCTGGCGCTGTCACTGATGCAGAAACTCGTCCTTCCAGAATGATTTCAGCGTTAGCGGGCACGGAGAGCGGCACAGTGTGCGCATCAACGACGGAAGGCCTGCGTTCAGCAAGCAGGCCCGAGAAGGCCAGTTCGCTCATCCCTTCAGGCAAGGGCATAACGGCTGCAAGGATTGTCGCCGGATCGGCCCCGATAGCAACAGCAACAGGCATATCCTCGCCTCGCTTTTGCCACATGCGGTGATGACGCGCACCGCCGCGATGGGCGAGCCAGCGCATGATCAACTTATCCCGGCCAAGCTTCTGCATCCGGTAAATTCCGACATTTACGTCGGATGGATCGTCTGGTGCCCGTGTGATAACCAGCGGCCAGGTAACAAGCGGCGCAGGCTCTCCCGGCCAACACCACTGGATCGGTAGTAGATCGAGGTTGACTGCTTCGCCTTCCAATATCGTCGCCTGCACCGATGCGCGTCGGACCTGCCGAGGACGCATATTCAATGCTGCCTTTGCCAAAGGCAGCTTGCTCCATATTTCCCCTGCTGAACGGGGCGGCTTTGGTGCACGCAGTTCCGCAAGCATCTCCGCAAGATCTGGAATTTCCTCGACGACACGACCAAGTCCCAATGCAATACGTCGCGCGGAACCAAAAAGATTGGCCACGAGTGGAATTGAATGTTGATGACCGTCTGCATCGACCGGTTGTTCGAAGAGTAATGCCGGACCATCCACTTCGAGCACACGCTTGTGGATTTCTGTTATTTCCTGGACGAGTGAGACCGGACGTTTGATCCGAATGAGATCGTTGCCCCGTTCAAGCTCCGACAAAAAGCTTTGCAGGCAGTCGTAATGTGACGGAAGAGAGCGAGCCGTTTTCATGCCCCTAGTTTTGAATATCGAATTCTTTCGCCGTCTTTGATCTGAATCAAACTGTCATTGTATTGAATCGCCTAGTTCTGAACTCACCTTGTAAAGCTCACCGGAGCTGAGTGATGATGAAGATACCTCCGGCTGTGGCTGTTCCAGCCCGGCTTGTTCCGCCTTTTCTGATCGCCCCTTTTGTCTCGCGCATTTTCTTTCAAGTAATGCGCGCGCATCCGGGCCTCTTCGAGCGTCTCGGAGACTATGCGACGAAGCGGTTCCGTTTTCGCCCGTCCGACATACCATTTGCTTTTGTGATCGAGCCGGATAAGCCGCGCATCACAATCGTGCGCGAGGACGAAGCGACGGAGGTCGACGCAGGCATCGAAGGACCACTGGTTATGCTGCTCGCGCTTCTCGAAGGTAAGCTTGATGGAGATGCGCTGTTCTTCTCCAGGGATATTACCGTGACGGGCGACATGGAGGCCATGCTGGCGCTTCGCAATGCGCTGGATGACTGCAATATAGACCTTCCATCCGACCTCGGCACAAGTGCAGGACCGTTTGCCCCGATGGTCCGCGGCATTGCAAACTACGTACGCAGCAAGGCCCTCGGCAAGGAAGCTACCGGATGGAACTGATTTGTCCTGCAGGAACGCCATCGGCCTTGCGTGAAGCAGTGGGTGCTGGAGCGGATGCGGTCTATTGCGGCTTTCGCGACGAAACGAATGCACGCAACTTTCCCGGCCTTAACTTCAGCCGTGACGAACTGCGCGATGCAATCCAGTTCGCCCATGCCCGCAAAACACAGGTTTTCGTTGCCATCAATACGTTCATGCGCGCAGGCGATGAGCACATTTGGTATCAAGCCGTAGACGATGCGTCCTCCCTTGGTGCAGACGCAGTCATTCTCGCCGATTTCGGGCTCATGGCCTATACTGCCGAGAAGCATCCAACACAGCGGCTCCACGTATCCGTACAGGCCTCAGCTTCCAACGCAGACGCGATTCAGTTTCTCGTCGATGCATTCAAGGCAAAGCGCGTCGTGTTGCCACGCGTACTGACCATCGCTGATATTGCGAAACTCGGCCGCAAGATCGGCTGCGAAATGGAAGTATTCGTATTCGGTGGACTATGCGTGATGGCAGAAGGACGATGCTCTCTGTCGTCCTACGCCACTGGCAGATCGCCCAACATGAACGGTGTTTGCTCACCGGCCAGCCACGTCCGCTACCGGCAAGACGGAGAGGAACTCGTCTCCGAACTCGGCGATTACACGATCAATCGTTTCCCTTTGGGCGAGCCCACCGGCTATCCGACACTCTGTAAAGGCCGGTTCAATATCGCAGACGATCAAGGTTATGCATTTGAAGATCCGGTTTCACTCGATGTCATGAATCATATCGATGAGTTGCGAGCGGCAGGCGTCTCAGCGCTCAAGATTGAGGGTCGCCAACGCGGCAAGGCTTATGTTGGTGAAGTCGTCTCCACACTGCGTCAGACACTCGCAGCAAGTCCCGAAAGCCGCGCCGCCCTTCTGTCCCGCCTCCGTCTGCTGAGCGAAGGCCAGCAAACGACTTCGGGCGCTTACGACAAACGCTGGAGATAGATATGTCAGCACCCAGCCTCAGCCTTGGTCCCGTTCTCTTCCTGTGGGACGGCCCAAAATGGCGGGATTTTTATTTTCGTATCGCCGATGAAGCCCCGATCGACCGCGTCACCGTCGGTGAAATCGTCTGCTCCAAACGGTTCCATTTCCTGACACCTTATATGGATGCTGTGATCGAGCGGCTGCAACGCGCAGGAAAAACGGTGAACGTCGGTTCGCTGGCGCTTGTCATGCTTGAACGGGAAGCAAAACAGGTTCGTCACACGATCAAGGAGGCGACACTACCGGTGGAGGCAAACGATCTGTCGGCACTGGGGCTGTTGTCCGGTGTGCCGCATATAGTCGGTCCACTGGTCAATGTTTATAATGCTGCGACTGCCAAGGTTCTTGCGGCCCGTGGTGCACAGTCTATCTGCCTGCCGCCAGAGTTATCAATCAGTTCAATCCGGGAGATCGTCAAAGCCGCGCCTGAGATTGCGTTTGAAGTATTCACGTTCGGACGAGTGCCGCTCGCCATTTCAGCTCGTTGTGCGCATGCGCGATCCAAGGGCCACATAAAGGACAACTGCCAATTTGTTTGCGGTGAAGAGCCCGACGGACTGCCAGTCAAGACCCTGGATAGCCAACCATTTCTGGCACTGAACGGTGTGCAGACGCTCTCTCATACCTGTCAGTCACTGATTGAGGACCTGCCTGAGCTGCAAGAAGCAGGGATCAGGCGTTTTAGACTGTCACCGCAGGACTGCGACATGGTGGAAGTAGCCCATATCCATGACGAGGTGCTAAACCGATCTATCAGCCCTGACGACGGCATTGCGCGCTTGAGAACTGTCTATCCGGGCGTCCCGCTCTCCAACGGGTTCTTGCATGGGAACATCGGGGCTGCATGGATCAGCCGTCAGCGGTCGGCGACTGCAAACTAGATCGAGACCGTTCTTACTTCTATCGGAAGAACTCTAGCTCTCGCCTTCGGCAATCGATTTCAGATGCCGGAGGTCGCGAACGAGCAACGATTGTCTGCCACCTTCCACCCAGCCCTTAGTCTGCCACTGGCTGATAATACGCGAAACCGTGTGCAAAGTTGTTCCGGTCAGTTCAGCGATATCCTGTCGCGAAACCGGAAAATCGATACGCACACCGCCACTTTCTTTTACCCCAGCTTCACGAACAAGTCTCAGCACTGCATGTGCCACGCGCGGTTCGACTTCTTGCGTTGATATCTCTCTGATGCGATTGTGCGCGGCATCCAGTCTGCGCCCAATCATCTGCATCGTATTCACAGCGAGTGCGGGGCTGCGCGCCATGAAATCAGTCATCATTTCCATCGGCCAGGCAAGGACGGAACTATCGACCGCGGCCAGAGGCGTACCGGGATAGTCTTTGCGCCCCAACGCTACCGCGAAGCCGAAAAGTTCTCCGGGATTGACGACCCGCACAATAATCTGCTGCCCATCGGCAGTAACTTGCATGACTTTCAACCGTCCATGCAACAACACAAAAAAGTGGCTTGCATCGTCACCTTGATTGAAGACGGCGGCTCCTTTCGGAACAGCGCGCCGAGTAGCCAGACCAAGAAACTGATCAAAACCCGCATCATCCATGCCGGCAAAGACCGACAGGGAGCGGATCTGTGTTTTATCAAGGGGGGTAGCCATCACATCCTCATTGCCAGACCGTCGTCTGGCAAAAACTTGGCGTCAATATCAGCGGGTTCGCTGGCATCGTTATCAAACCAACCCCGTAATGAAAACATCAATCACGCTTTCTGAAGGTCGAAGCGTCAATTGCAAGCTTTTGTAGGCGAGCGTAGAGACTGCGCCGCGGCAATTGCAGCAGAACTGCAGCACCCCCCACATCACCGTTGCAACGATCCAGCGTCGCGCGAATAACGCCGTCTTCAAAACGGTCCATCTGCTCCGACAGCGAAAGCGGACTGGGTTCCGTGATTGGATCGTGGCGCAATCCCAACACGACCTGCTTGGCATAATTGCGCAGTTCGCGGACATTTCCCGACCATTCGTCCGAGTTCAATCGTGCTTCCATGACTGCATCGATCGCAGGTCGCGATTGGCCGAATTGGACAGCTGCTTCATTAAGGAAATAAGAGAAAAGCAGACCGATATCCTTCCGCCGCTCGCGCAGAGGCGGAACACGGAGCCTGACCGTTTCAAGGCGATAAAACAAATCGGAACGAAAGCGACCGGAAGTCACAGCTTCCTCCAGATTACCTTTCGCAGCCGCTATGATCCTGAGATTGACCGCGCGAGGCTCTCCTGAAAGCGAAGGCAATTCACGCTCTTCGACAACACGGAGAAGCTTACCCTGAACGGTCAGTGACATGCTGTCAATTTCGTCGAGAAATAACGTGCCGCGATCCGCGTCGGCTATTCTCCCGCGCTGGATGCGACTGCCGAACAGAACCTCATCGGCAATGACGTCGGGCAAGGCGGCACAATCGATAGCAACAAAACTGCGGGCATGTCGTGCGCTCCAGCGGTGCAGGAGGCGAGCCACCAATTCTTTTCCGGTCCCGGTTTCGCCTTCTATCAACACATCGACATCGACACTGGCAAGCTGGCGGATCGTGTCACGCAATCGCACCATCACCGGAGTTTCACCAAGTAGAGGATAATCCTGCTCGGCATCTGCCGCAGCCCGGCGAAGGCGGCGATTTTCCAGCACCAGTCGGCGCATTTCCAGGGCGCGGCGAACGCTCGATATCAGATGATCAGCAGCAAATGGTTTGGCTATGAAATCGAAGGCGCCTTTCTTGAGCGAGGCCACAGCCATTCCAATGTCGCCATGTCCAGTCATCAAAATAACCGGCAGTTCCGGGTCACGCGTCAACAATGTTTCCATCACCGCATGTCCATCAACCCGCGGCATGCGGATATCGGTCACAACGATTCCCGGATAGTCAGGCGTCAAACTGGTCAAAGCGGACTGACCGTCACCGTGCACTTCAATATCAAGACCTGCGATTTCAAATGAATCGGCCAAGGCCGTACGAAATGCTGCATCGTCATCGACCAGCATCACGCGCAAAGGCTCACTTTCCGTCAAGGCCACCCTCCTCTTTCGCCCGCTTCAAGGTTGCCGCAAAAGCTGCACCGCCAAGCTGCGATGGAACGACGCGTAGCGTTCCTTCTAATTCGGTCATGAGGTCTCTCGCGATGCCCAGCCCCAGACCGAGGCCATCCGCTTTTCCTGTAACAAATGGGCCAAAAATCTCGTCAGCCAATTGGGGATCAATGCCGGGTCCGTTATCGTCCACGACAAGGGAAATCTGGTCGCCCTCGTCGCGGACGCTGAACGAAACACGTGGATTCTCGATGTTCACGACCGCATCCAATGCGTTCTGCAGCAAATTCACCAGCACCTGCTCTGATCGGACGCGGCAGGCAAGTATCACCACGTCGGAACGTTCCGGTATATCCAGTTGAACCTTGGCGTTGCGGAACCGGTCTCCCATCAGCAGCATTGTGCCATCCACAAGCTCATTCAGCGGGAGCGAGCGAACGACACCGCTGCGACGGCGCGCAAACCGGCGCATTTCCTGTGTGATAGAGCCTATGCGCGCTGTCAGTTCCACAGATGTATTGAGGTTTTGGGCGACCTTATCGAGCTTGCCATGTGCTAGATGATGCTGTGCGTTTTCGGTGAGCGTCCGAATGGTCGCGACGGGTTGGTTGATTTCATGCACCAGCCCTGCGGTGATCGATCCGAGGGAAGCAAGCCTGTTCGCCTGGGCGAGCTCTTCCCGCGCATCACGAAAGCGTTTGTCAGCCAGTTCACGTTCCGCCATTTCCGCGCTCAATGCGGCAGTGCGCTGTTCAACTGCAGTCTCGAGTTCGGCACGATAGGCTGCCGCACGCGCTGCGCGGCTCACTCGCCAGTAAACGGCACCGGCGATCATGACAAAAACGAGCATAACTGCCACCGTTATCAGGCGCGCAAGGTCGTTGGCAGCGCGTAGCGCCCGCCCCATAGGTTCGATATGAACCAGTTTCAGAGACGTTTCGGCAATCGGCTCGTCGACCGCAACTGAATATTGGCCGGACGGCCCGATCATCATCCCATCCGGCGCAAAACGATAATTGCTCGGCTTCATATCCGCAGCATTGAACTGTCCACTCTCGATAATCTTTGTGCGTTCTGTAGTTGATATAGTCTGAAAAGAGCGAAGGTCTTCGGCCTTATCAGTGGAGGCCAGTATGATCCCGCGAGGATCAACAACGAAGGTCTGGCCGGGGTCATTTGCCCATGTTTGCACCAGTCTGTGGAATTCAAATTTGATGACGACCACACCAACCGGATTAGCCTGATCACCGATGCGCCGCGCCAAAAAAAGGCCGAAACGCCCACTCAAATCACCTATGGCATAATATTCTGCCGAACCTCCTGCCATCGCGCCCTTGAAATAAGGCCGGAAATCGTAATTGCGTCCGACAAAGCTCTCCGGCGTATTAGCATTCGATGACGCAATAACAGTTCCGTCACGAGCGATCACATAGATGATTGGCGAACCGATCTGATGTGCAAGAAGTTCAAGCTTTTGGTTCAGACGAGTGGTCGCGTCCTCCGATCTGCCAGCAAGCACATCACGCAGATCGCTATACTCCTTCAAAACCACAGGCAACAACCGGAACTTTGCCAGTTCACTGTCTATCAGGCGGGTCTGTTGACGCGCTACAAGCGTCGCATTTTGCCGAAGTCCATCAAGCGCCTCGTTTTCCGCCCACAGCCGGGCGGAAAACCACACACCGATTGCCAGTAAGAAAGCGAGGGCAACCAAAAGGAATTTTGTAATCTTCGATGGCACCTTCATTTGTGCATATTTATGCAAATTCAAACGAATAGTCACGCAGAATCTTGCACAAGACCCGCACGAAAGTAAATCGAAATCTGCAGAAAATCATTTAATTTCAATATTTTAATCTTTTTAAATTCGCTCTCTGGTGATCATTGTTCAGCTACCGCATGTTAGCGCTACTTCGAAAAGGGAGTTTCGAAGGGAGGAGCTTAACCGTGAACCGCATCAATATAGCACCCGCATCGCAATCACTTCCAGAGCCGCTCTTATCGACCGGGTCACTGATATTGCGTGCTCGAAGCTGAAGCGGAGCGCGGAATGAGATTATTCACCAGCGCCAAGCAAGCCTTCTCTCACGAACCCAAGTGGAAGTGCAGAGAGACGAGTTGATGGCGACGGAAAAACACCCTGAAACCGTTTCGCTGATCCGGTTCCACAACAAGGGGTGAAATTCAAAAATCCAGAGATTGGAAGGAGCAACCCATGGTCTCAATTACAAGTGAACGGAGTGAAGTGCAAAGCACCAATAGCCGCCTGAAATCCATCATCGGTGGCTCGACCGGTAATCTGGTCGAATGGTTCGACTGGTATGTTTACGCAGCATTCGCGCTCTATTTTGCACCGCACTTCTTCCCGTCTGAAAGCCAGACCGCGCAGCTTATGAGTGCTGCCGCAGTCTTTGCAGTCGGCTTTGTCATGCGCCCCATCGGTGCGTGGATCATGGGTATTTACGCCGACCGCAAGGGTCGCAAGGCGGGTCTTGCACTGTCCGTGACGCTGATGTGTGCAGGTTCGCTCATCATCGCACTGACGCCCGATTACCAGACCATCGGCCTCGCAGCTCCGGCCCTTCTCGTGCTCGCACGTTTGATGCAGGGCCTGTCAGTCGGCGGCGAATATGGCGCTAGCGCCACCTATCTGTCGGAAATGGCGGGCAAGGATCGTCGCGGCTTCTTCTCCTCGTTCCAGTATGTCACGCTCATTTCAGGCCAGCTTCTCGCAATCTTGCTTTTGATTGTGCTTCAGTCGACCATGGAAACCCCGGCACTGGAGGCCTGGGGCTGGCGTATTCCGTTCTTCATCGGCGCACTGCTTGCCGTTGTAGTATTCTGGCTGCGTCGCGGCCTTGCGGAAACCGAAAGCTTCAAGAACGCCAAGACCAAAGACACTCCAAAGTCCGGTTTCTGGACGCTTATCAAGCATCATCCGAAGGAAACCGCTCTCGTCATGCTTCTGACTGCCGGCGGTACGCTCGCATTCTACGCTTACTCGATCTATATGCAGAAATTCCTAGTGAATACATCCGGCTTCAGCCGTGAAGTAGCGAGCCAGATCAATGCCGTGACCCTTTTCGTCTTCATGTGCCTGCAGCCCATCGCTGGCGCTTTGTCAGACAGGATTGGTCGTAAGCCATTGATGATCGCGTTCGGCGCCGCAGGTGTTCTTTTCACCTATCCGATTTTCACGACGCTGGAACAGACCCGCGACCCGATCACGGCTGGTCTGCTGGTCATGGGTGCGCTCATCATCGTCACCGGCTACACCTCCATCAACGCTGTGGTGAAGGCGGAACTTTTCCCGGCGCATATCCGTGCACTCGGCGTAGCCCTGCCCTACGCACTGGCCAACACTCTCTTCGGTGGTACTGCCGAATATGTTGCACTAAGCTTCAAGAATGGTGGCTGGGAACGCGGCTTCTACTGGTACGTCACCATCATGATCGGCATTTCCCTTATCGTTTATCTGCGTATGCGGGATACGAGCAAGGACAGCATGATCAAGGAAGACTGATACTGCCTCCCAAGCGACAAAATGCCGGACTTAACGTCCGGCATTTTTATTCCTCCTGTTGTACTGTCCGAAACCGCCCAGGGCTTTGCCCCATCCATTTATGGAAGGCGCGATAAAAGGCGCTCGGCTCACTGTAGCCAAGTTCGGCAGCCACCTCCGCCACGCTCAACCTGTTTTCCTGCAAAAGCCTTTCAGCAATAACGAACCGCAACTCATCCTTGATCGTGCCGAAGCTCTGCCCCTCCCCGCGCAGCCTGCGTCGCAAGGTCGGTACGGACATGCCAAGTCCCTTCGCGAGCTCTTCAAAAGAAGGCCAATCTGTGATTGGCAAAGCATTCAATTGTGCGCGTACCCTTGCGGAAAGATCATTATCATGACGATAGCGGATCAGAATATTGGCGGGAGCTTCTCGTAAAAAACTGTCCAGCGCTACATCGCTGCGAATGATCGGCAGTGATAGATAAGACGATGAAAAAACCAGTCGCGTCACCGGCTGGTCGAACAGGACCGGCGCTCCGAAGAACTTGTGATAGTCTTGACGGTGGACCGGTGCCGGACAAGCAAAGTCGAGCGTCCGCAACGGAATACGTCGCCCGATCAGCCAGCAGACCACACCCATCAGGATCAGCCAATAGGCACGATAAGCAAAGGCAGGTCTCGGGTGCCCGGCATCGGTCAGAACGACATGGGCCATGCCATCGCGGATCCGCAATTCGCCCCGCGGATCATCCAGCACTACATTGAGAAACTGCAAAGCCCGTCGCAAAGCCCGTTCCAGCGTGCCAGCATGCAGCACGGCATGACAAAGCAGATTGAAGCTGCCGGGGCGCATCGGCCTTGCAGCCAGCCCAAAGAATTCGTCGTTGATCGTTTCGGCAATCAGCCACCACAAACGACCATATTCCACATTAGTGACGGGTTCTGTCACTGTCTCCGGCAGGCCAATCTTCGCCATCAGGGCAGCCGTATCCATGCCCCGGACACGCACGCTTTCGAGCGCATCCTCGACAAAGCCCGGTGCAATATTATGGCGTTCCATGGCTTCTCTATGTTGCAAAATCGATCACACATTAATGCATCTAATGTCATTGTTTGCAATGCGTGACGCGTTAACCTTTAGGCATGGTTGGCCACGAGGAGGTGGCGGTCAGGGAGGTTATACTGGATGACTGAAACGTCCGTTTCAGCGCGATTGATGCGTTATGATGATGCCGTCGCGCAATTTCGCATCGAAGATGCCATTGCAAAGCTTCACGGCAATCCTGAAACAGGCATGAATGCCTGTATTGAATGCTGCGACCGGCATACGGGTGATAATCGCGTAGCCCTGCGCGCGATTGCAGCCAATGGCGAACTTTCCGAATTTACCTTCGAGAACCTGCGCGATATGGCCGCTCGTGTCGGCAATGTACTGAAAGATGCAGGTGTCGGCGCTGGTGACGTGGTCGCCGGCCTGTTGCCGCGCACACCAGAACTCATTGCAACCATTCTCGGCGCATGGCGTATCGGCGCTATTTATCAGCCGCTTTTCACCGCTTTCGGCCCAAAAGCAATCGAACACCGCCTGAAAACCAGCGGCGCAAAACTGGTCGTCACCAACACGGCTAACCGCTCCAAGCTGACAGAAGTTGAAAACTGCTCCAAAGTCGCAATCGTGCTGGCACCCGGCGAAGACTTACCAGCCGGCGACATCGATTTTCGCGCGGCAGCGGCTTCTGCTTCAGTTGACTGCGCGCCGGTGCTTCGCAAGGGCAGCGATCTGTTCATGATGATGTCGACTTCCGGCACCGCTGGCCTGCCCAAAGGCGTACCGGTCCCGCTTTATGCGCTATCGGCGTTCGGTGCCTATATGCGCGAAGCCATCGGCCTGCGTTCCGACGATATCTTCTGGAACATTGCCGATCCGGGCTGGGCCTATGGCCTTTACTATGCTGTGACTGGTCCGTTGCAGCTTGGCATGGCAACCACGCTTTACGAAGGTGGTTTCACCGCCGAAAGCACCTACGACATTATCGAGCGTCTTGGCGTCACCAGCCTTGCCGGTTCGCCGACTGCCTTCCGTCTGTTAATGGCCGAGGGACCGGAAGCTGCGAAACGTGTCAAAGGTCGCCTGCGTGTGGTGTCGAGTGCCGGAGAACCGCTTAACCCGGAAGTCATTCGCTGGTTCGACGCATATCTTGGCGCACCGATTTACGATCATTACGGCCAGACCGAACTCGGCATGGTGGTGAATAATCATCACGGCCTTGAACATTCCGTTCGACACGGTTCGGCTGGCTATGCAATGCCCGGCTATCGCATCGCCGTTCTGGATGAACAGAGCAATGAGCTCGGTCCTAATCAGCCCGGCATTCTTGCTGTCGATATTGCAAAATCGCCGCTTCTCTGGTTTTCCGGCTATTACAAGCAGGAAACACCAGCCATTGCGGACGGTTACTATCGCACCGGAGATACAGTGGAATTCGAGCCGGATGGTTCGATCAGCTTCATAGGCCGTGCCGATGACGTTATAACATCATCAGGTTATCGCATTGGACCCTTCGATGTCGAAAGCGCCCTTCTTGAACACGCAGCCGTCAACGAAGCAGCGGTCGTCGGCGTACCTGACCCGCAACGAACGGAAATTGTGAAGGCATTCGTTATTCTTGCACCCGGTTTCGAAGGTACGCATGAACTGAAGGATGAGCTGGCGTTGCACGTGAAGAAGCGGCTCTCCGCCCATTCCTATCCGCGCGAAATCGATTTCGTGAACGAGCTTCCCAAGACACCAAGCGGAAAAATCCAACGGTTCCTCCTGCGCAAGGCGGAAATCGACAAACAGCAACAGACGAAGGCCTGAGGACAAGATTATGCAGATTAAGGATCGGGTATTTCTGATTACTGGCGCAAGCTCTGGCCTCGGTGCAGCAGTTGCGAAAATGGCCGTCAATGCCGGTGGCAAAGTCATGCTTCTCGATGTAAATGCGGAAGCTGGCGAAGCGCAGGCCAAGACGCTTGGTTCGGCGGCGAACTTTCATCGCACCGACGTCACCAGCGATGCGGATGGCAAGGCTGCCATCGCGGCTGCGCTTGAGGCTTTCGGGCACGTCGATATACTCATCAATTGTGCGGGTGTGGCACCGGGCGAAAAAGTTCTCGGTCGCGACGGCGCACATAAGCTGGAAAGCTTCACGCGCGCAATTTCGATCAATCTGATTGGCACATTCAACATGCTGCGCCTTGCTGCCGAAGCTATGGCAAAGAACGAGCCCGGTGAAGGCGGAGAACGTGGCGTCATCATCAACACGGCGTCGGTTGCAGCCTTTGACGGCCAGATTGGGCAAGCTGCCTATTCCGCTTCCAAGGGCGGCGTTGCTGCCATGACCTTGCCTGTGGCGCGCGAGCTTGCGCGATATGGCATCCGCGTCATGACCATTGCGCCTGGAATTTTCGCCACGCCGATGATGGCGGGCATGCCGCAGGAAGTGCAGGATGCCCTCGGCGCTTCCGTGCCTTTCCCGCCTCGCCTCGGTCGCCCGGACGAATATGCGGCTCTTGCCCGCCACATCGTGGAAAACCAGATGCTCAACGGTGAAGTCATCCGTCTGGATGGCGCACTTCGCATGGCAGCAAAGTAACGAGGAACAATCATGTCCAACAGCGATCCTATTGTCATTGTCGGTGCTTCGCGTACTCCCATGGGCGGCTTTCAGGGCGATTTTGCCAACGCCCAGGCGACCGATCTTGGTGCCGCCGCCATTCGCGGCGCACTTGCGGGCGCGGGTCTTGCACCAGAAGCAGTAGAGGATGTCTATATGGGCTGCGTCCTGCCTGCGGGTCAGGGACAGGCTCCGGCGCGTCAGGCTTCGATCAAGGCCGGGATACCTGTTTCCACCGGCGCAACGACGGTCAACAAGATGTGCGGCTCAGGCATGAAGGCAACCATGCTGGCGCACGATCTGCTGCTGGCAGGTTCTGCCGATGTCATCGTGTCCGGCGGCATGGAGAGCATGACGAACTCCCCCTATCTGCTGCCAAAGGCACGTGGTGGGTATCGTATGGGACACGGCCAGATTATCGACCATATGTTCCTCGATGGGCTTGAAGATGCCTATGACAAAGGTCGTCTGATGGGCACCTTTGCCGAAGACTGCGCGGAAGCCTACCAGTTTACTCGCGAAGCTCAGGATGAGTTCGCCATTGCCTCTCTGACACGTGCGCAGAATGCTATCACGAACGGCCTTTTCGCCGCCGAAATTACCCCCGTTTCAGTGAAAGCTGGACGTAGTGAAGTTGAAATTTCCATTGATGAGCAGCCCGGCAAGGCGAAACTGGACAAAATTCCCACCCTTCGCCCGGCATTTCGTGACGCCGGCACCGTGACGGCTGCCAACTCCTCCTCGATTTCGGACGGGGCGGCAGCCCTTGTCCTCATGCGCGCTTCCGAAGCGGAAAAGCGCGGCCTCACCCCACGTGCGGTTCTGGTCGGCCATGCGACCCATGCCGACAAGCCGAATCTCTACCCGACCGCCCCGATCGGCGCCATAAACAAGCTTTCAGCGAAAATCGGCTGGAACCTGAAAGATGTCGATCTCTTTGAGATCAATGAAGCTTTTGCGGTGGTAACCATGGCGGCCATGCGTGATCTTGATCTACCGCACGACAAAGTCAACATTCATGGTGGCGCTTGCGCCCTTGGCCATCCCATCGGCGCGTCAGGGGCGCGCATACTTGTCACCCTGCTTTCAGCCCTTGAAACCCATGGTCTGAAGCGCGGTGTTGCTGGCATCTGTCTGGGCGGTGGCGAAGCGACTGCGGTTGGTATCGAGAGGATCGTCTGATGCTCTTGAGCGATACGCAGGAGCAGATTCGCGATGCCGCCCGGCAGTTCGTGCAGGAACGGCTCGCGCCGGGTGCCGCCGCACGTGACAGGGAGCACGCTTTTCCACGCGCGGAGCTCGCCGAAATGGGCGAGCTTGGTTTTCTCGGAATGTTGGTGCCGGAAGAATGGGGTGGTTCCAATCTCGGTACGGTTGCCTACGCTCTGGCGCTGGAAGAGATTGCTGCGGGCGATGGGGCATGTTCGACCATCGTTTCGGTCCATTCATCCGTCGGCTGCGTTCCGATCCTGCGTTTCGGCACCGAAGAACAGAAAAAGCGTTTTTTGCCCAAGATGGCAGCCGGTGAATGGATCGGCGGGTTCGCGTTGACCGAACCACAGGCCGGCTCGGATGCGTCTGCGCTTAAAACCCGTGCACGCCGCGACGGCGATCATTACGTGATCGACGGTTCCAAGCAGTTCATCACATCGGGCAAGAATGGCAGCGTGGTGATCGCTTTTGCCATCACCGATCCATCGGCAGGCAAGAAAGGCATTTCGGCTTTCATCGTGCCGACCGATACTCCGGGCTACGAAGTTGTTTCCGTGGAACACAAGCTCGGCCAGCATTCGTCGGATACCTGTGCGCTCGCTTTCACCAACATGCGCATCCCAGTAGAGAACCGACTGGGCGATGAGGGCCAGGGCTACAAAATCGCGCTTGCCAATCTGGAAGGCGGACGCATCGGCATTGCGGCACAATCAGTCGGTATGGCTCGCGCAGCGTTCGAAGCTGCATGCGCTTACGCCAAAGAGCGCATTACATTCGGTAAGCCGATTATCGAGCATCAGGCCGTCGCTTTCAGACTCGCCGACATGGCAACGAAGATTGAGACAGCCCGTCAGATGGTTCTCCATGCAGCTGCGCTGCGCGAGGCGGGCAAACCCTGCTTGACCGAAGCATCAATGGCCAAACTCGTCGCCTCCGAAATGGCAGAACAGGTCTGCTCCGCCGCGATCCAGATTCATGGCGGCTACGGTTACCTTGCTGATTATCCGGTTGAGCGCATTTATCGCGATGTTCGCGTGTGCCAGATTTACGAAGGCACCAGCGACGTACAGCGTCTCGTTATAGCGCGAGGATTGTGACGGTCACCTGCGATAGTGTTTGCAAGTCACAGTGAAAATCGGCCAAAAGATCGTGTGCGGATACGAGGTCTATCCGCGTGCAGAATGTGAGGTCCGATGACTGTTCGCCCGATTGTATGCTATCCGGATAAACGACTGCGCGCTATTGCCGAGCCGATCACCCTGTTCGACAGCGCTTTGCAGGAATTAGGCACCGATCTTCTCGATACAATGCGCGCAGCACCGGGCATCGGTATCACCGCGCCACATGTCGGCATATCGAAACGTTTGGTGGTTTTAGAACTACCGACCGAGCCAAGCCCGAAATTCTATGTGAATCCGGAAATAGTCTGGGCTTCGGACGAAAAAATCCATCATCAGGAAGGTAGCGTTTCGATGCCGGGCGTAGTCGACGACGTCGAGCGCCACGCCCGCATCAAAATTCGCCATCAAGACCTGAGTGGCACCGAGCAAACCGAGGAATCGGAAGGCTTGCTCGCCGTTTGCCATCAGCACGAAATAGACCAGCTCGACGGTATTTTCTGGATTCAGCGCCTCTCGCGATTGCGTCGAGACCGCCTCATCAAACGTTTTGAGAAATCGCAGCGCCAGAGATAGTTGGCGCTGCGAAATACACTCAATAGAGCAGACGGGCCCGGATCGTGCCGGGAATTTCGCGAATGGCTTGCAGAACCGTTTCGCTGGCCTCACCGACGCCGTCTGCTTCCATCACAAGATAACCCACTTCGCCATCGGTTTGCAGAAACTGACTGGCGATGTTGATGTTATGCGTCGAGAAAACATTCACGAGGCTGTTGAGGATGCCCGGGCGGTTTTCATGCACGTGCATGAAGCGCGTACCTGTGGGACGCGGCGGCAGTTGGACTTGCGGGAAGTTGACAGCGCCCAGCGTGGAACCGACATCAGAATATTCGACCAGTTTTCTGGTGACTTCCAAACCGATACGTTCCTGCGCTTCTTCTGTCGATCCGCCGATGTGCGGTGTGAGAATGACGTTCTCCAGCCCCTGAATCGGGGAGACAAACCTGTCGTTGTTGGAGGCTGGTTCAACCGGGAACACGTCAATGGCAGCGCCTGCAAGGTGACCTTCCTGCAGAACCTTCGCCAGAGCCTCCAGATCAACAACCGTACCGCGCGCATTGTTGATGAGAAAGGCTTCCTTCTTCATCTTGCGCAGTTTCGCTTCGGTAATCAGCTTCGAAGTCGACTTGTTGGACGGCACGTGCAGGCTGACGACATCCGAAATCTTCAGCAGCTCATCGAGGCTCGCAGCCGGTTTGACATTACCATATTGCAGCTTGTCGGAAGTATCGAAGTAGCGCACCGTCATGCCGAGGCTTTCGGCCAGATTGCCGACCTGCGAACCGATATTGCCATAACCGATGATACCAAGCGTCTTGCCGCGCACTTCGCGGCTGCCGTTTGCCGTTTTGTCCCAACCGCCTGCATGTGCGGAGACGGAGCGTGGGAAAATCCGGCGCATCAGCATGATGATTTCGCCAATCACCAGTTCTGCGACCGAACGGGTATTCGAAAATGGTGCGTTGAAGACCGGAATGCCGCGCTTGCGGGCAGCTTTCAATTCAACCTGATTAGTTCCAACCGAGAAGCAACCCACTGCAATCAGGCGGTTAGCCGCGGCAAAAATCTCTTCAGTCAGCTGCGTCCGCGAACGAATTCCGACGATATGCGCAGACGAAATCGCTTCAATCAGATCGGCTTTATCCAGCGCCTTCGGCAGATGCGTGACATTGGTGTAACCGGAAGCTTTGAAGTAATCGACGGCCGTTTGATTGATGCCCTCCAGTAGAAGAACATTGATGCGGTCGCGTGCGAGAGAGAGACGTTCAGTCATTTTGGGGATTTCCAAGCTGTAACAGCAGATAGTCGGTTTACGACATGAATGAACGCACAGCCGTCGTCAACAGGATGGACTGAAAGATTTCACCCCGATTGCAGATTCATGAAGAAAGTGAACGGAGCAGTGTCTTTTCAGAAACCTGGGCGGACCTATCTGAATATCATGGCACATTACGAAAGCTTGCATTTGACTCGTCCGCCAGCCGAGCCAAAGATGCCCTTAATGATAGCAACCAGAGGAATGCTCCCGATGAGTGAAACGATCACCCTAGATACGCATGAAGCCATTCGGGACTGGGTGGCCGCTCGCAATGGAAACCCGGCTTTTGTCAGCACTTCCATAGACCCCGATGCAGTGCCCGTTTTGCGAATTGTTTTCGAACCGGAATTCGTCGCCGATGTCGAACGACCCTTGGATGCTGGCGGTCTTGAAGTCGTGGAATGGGAAGATTGGTTTCGCGTGTTCGATCAGGAAAAACTGGTCATGCTGGTAGCCCACTCAAAGCCGGGAAAACTTGATAATTTCTACCAGATCCTCCCGTCCTGATTGCTATTTAGACAATCATTTAATGCCTGTCAGGTGGGCCGGCTTCGAACCAGCCCGCCTGATTGACAATTCAGCTTTTCAGTTTCTTGCCGACGATTTCTGCGACCAGAGCCAGTGAAATGGCGCCTGCGTCGGGATGGCCAATGCTCTTTTCTGCCAACGGTCTTGCCCGACCGAGTTTCGGAGTAAGCGGAGCTGTCGCTTCCGCAGCCACCTTGGCGACTTCAGCGGCTTGTTTCCATGCATCAGCAAGTGGTTTTCCCGATGCAAATGCGTTTTCGAGCGTTTCCACGAAAGGCACAAATGCATCCACCAATGTCTTGTCGCCGGGTTTCGCGCGGCCGAGGGTTGTTACGGCATCAAGCGCGCGCCTGCCACCGCGAACGACTGCACCATCATCAATGTTGCCATTATCGGAGAGCTCCGCGCTCCACGAGCGCAACAGAAGCCCCCACAGAGCTCCGGAGGTCCCTCCGGCCCGATCTGCCCAGGCATCGCCTGCAACAGCCAATACGCTTGCGGTCCCGGCCCCAGCCTTGACGGCCTGATCAGCTGCATCTTTTGCAGCTGCAGAGCCACGTCGCATGCCCTGACCGTGATCACCGTCGCCGGCGAAGGCATCGATGCGGCCCAGTTCTTCTTCAGCCTCGACCAACACGTCTGCGACGGCGTGCAAAATTCCCTGAATGCAAACGCCACCGGCACGCCCGGCTTCATCCGCCTTAGCAAAATCGGGGGCTGCATCCTCGTTGGCAATGACATTGTTCGCAGGCTCGACTGCGATCGCTTCGCCGCGACGTAGAACCGGAGTATCGCAAGCTGCGGTCCAGTAGCGCTCGAGTTCGTCATCGAGCCAAAGAAGGGTCAGTGAACAGCCCTGCATATCAAGGCTGGTGACAAATTCACCCGCTTCCGGTGCTACAGTATCGAGACCGGCTTTTTCCAGCAGCGATGCGATCGCCGTCCACAGGACAAACAGTTCTTCGTATTTGGTCGCACCGAGGCCATTCAGGATAACGCCAACTTTTTGCGTTCCTTTTGGACGTTCCGCCAGAAGTTTTTCCACCAGCAGGCTTGCCAGACCGGAGGCAGGCAGGATCGCCTCCTCCTTGATCCCCGGTTCGCCGTGAATGCCGAGACCAAGCGCCATCTGGCCTTCCGGTACCGTAAAGAGCGGGTGCGGTGCGCCCGGCAAGGTGCAGCCTTTGAAGGCAACGCCAAAGGAGACAGTGTTCGCGTTCGCGTGGCGTGACAGCCGTTCGACTTCGTCCAGTGACAGACCGGCTTCGGCAGCGGCACCCGCGATTTTGAACACAACCAGATCTCCGGCAATGCCGCGCCGCTTCTCATGCATATCAGCCGGAGCGCTAGCCACATCGTCGGTTACGGGTACGATACGGACATCAATACCTTCGGCACGCAAGCGTTCGGCAGCAACGCCGAAATTAAGAACGTCTCCGGCGTAATTGCCGAATCCCAGCAGAATACCGCCGCCCTTGTGCGCCTGTCGGCAGACGCGCGCCACTGCCGCAGTGGAAGGCGAAGCAAATACGTCACCAGCAACTGCTGCATCCGCCAAGCCCGGCCCGACGTAACCAGCAAATGCCGGGTAATGACCCGAGCCACCTCCGACAACCACAGCAACTTTACCTTGAGGCACCTTTGTGGAACGAACAACGCCGCCACGCACGTGGCGAACATAGCGGTTATAGATACTGGCAAACCCGGCAAGAGCGGTCGAGGCAAACTCCTCCGGCGCGTCGAAAATCGTCGTCATTGAAACAGTCCTTGGTCTGGGTCATTAGCCGCGTGGCAGGATGCGGCGCAGGTAGTCACGATTTGTAGCCGAAACGGAGAGCCCGTCGCCACCATAATGTTCGCATAAGAAGGGGCTGGCAAAACCGTGATCCAGCGCCATCCTGATAGCTGTGCGATAATTGATGATCCCGCTTTCAAGGGGAGCTGGATGCGTGACGGTCACACCGGATGCTGGGTCTTCCGTACGGGTGTAATTCTTGACGTGCCAGAACTTTGCGTAAGGCGCCACCTTCTCCATCATCTTCTGCCAATGTTCGACCGGACGGTGCAGACGGATGAGATTGCCAAGATCGGCATTGATCCCGACATTGTCGAGGCCAACTTCCTCAACGAAACGGACTGAACTGTCCGCAGTGCCAAGATAGGTATCTTCGTACATTTCAAGCGACAGCTCTATACCAAGCTCATCCGCATGGCGACCGAGTTCACGAATTCGCTCAACAGCCTTGTTCCACACAGCCGGATCGTCCGGGTTCTTAGCACCATCGACCGTCCAGAACCACAATGCCTGTTTTTGAGCGTCCGTCAGCGGTTCAAAAAGCCCGAAGGAAACGCAGCTCGCGCCAATTTCCTTAGCGGTGTCGATGACCCTGTGACCATAAGCCAGATATTCGTCGCCGTGTTGTGCGTCGATCACGCTGCGTCGCGACGTCGAAATTGCAGGAATAGTAAAGCCGAGCGATTTGACGACCGCCATAAATTCACTGAGACGAATCGATGACAAGTCAGCCAGTCGCAGCCAGCTGTCGGTCGGATCAAGTTCGGTAAACCCTGCATCCGCAACATCGGACAAAGTGCGGGCCCAATCTTCCACCGACTGATCCTGCACCGAACTGCCGTCCGGCAGCATATTGGGATACTGGATCATCGCTGCTGCAATTGGCCAGGTTTCGCGTGTCCATTTGGAAATCGTCTGTTGCAACTTACATTCCTGTTCTTTTGCGTGATCCATCGACATCAGGCCACGTTGCCGTTACCGGAGGGAATTTCGGGTTTCCGGCTACGCAGTTTGCCAATGCCCCAGAAGATGGCGGGTGAAACAAGCAGGAAGACGCCGAGCGTCATCAGCGATGCAACCAGGCCATTCGACCAGAATATCGAAAGCTGACCGCTGGACATCATCATCGACTGACGGAATGCATCTTCTGCCTTGTCTCCGAGAACCATGGCTAGAACCAACGGTGCCAGCGGATAGTCGAGTTTCTTGAAGATATAGCCCAGCACGCCAAATGCGATCACCAGCCAGACGTCGGTTATCGAGTTGGCGACCTGATAAGCGCCGGAGAAAATGACCGCGACAATGATCGGCCCGATGATCGAGAACGGCACGCGCAGAATAGATGCGTAGAGCGGCACGGTCGCAATGACCAGAATAACGGCGACAATATTGCCGAGATACATGGATGCAATCAGACCCCAGACGAAATCCGGGCGATCCGTGAACAATGTCGGGCCGGGAGTGAGGCCCCAGATCATTAGGCCGCCCATCATCACAGCAGCGGTAGCCGAACCCGGAACACCAAGTGCCAGCATGGGGAGAAGCGCAGATGTACCGGCAGAATGGTCAGCGGTTTCCGGAGCCACGATACCGCGCGGGTCCCCCTTGCCGAACTTCGATTTATCGCGGGCAGAACGACGAGCCACGCCATAGCTCATAAAGGATGCAGCCGTTGGTCCGGCGGGCGTTATGCCCATCCAGATACCGATCAGCGTTGAGCGTGCAAGCGTGAACCAGTAACGCGGTATCTCCAGTAGCGTGCGCCCGATCTCACCGAGACGCACCCGTGCCTTGATGCCATCAAAGCGCAGCCCCTCCTCCGTCGTCAGCAACAGTTCGCCGATCCCGAACAGGCCCATCACTGCAATCAGAAAGGAGATACCCTTGATGAGTTCCGGTATTTCAAATGTCAGGCGCAAATTGCCGGAGATAGTGTCCATGCCCACCGAGGCAAAGGCAAAACCGATCATCATGGAAACGAGCGTCTTGAAGGGCGATTGAGCACCCATGGATATAAAGCTGGCGAAAGCCAGAAAATAAACAGCGAAATACTCTGGCGATGAAAATCGCAGGGCGAAATTGGCAACCCAACTAGAGAGCAGTGTAATCATCACCACACCAGCCAGCGCGCCGATGCCAGCCGAAACGAATGCCAGCGTCAGGGCGCGGCTCGCATGTCCGGCCTTCGCCATCGGATATCCATCGAAAGTGGTGGCAACGGACGAAGGCTCGCCCGGAATATTGAAAAGAATGGACGTGGTTGATCCACCGAACAATGCCCCCCAATACATACAGGACAACAGAATGATCGCGGAGATGGGGTCCATTGTAAAAGTCAGTGGCAAAAGCAGGGAAACACCATTGGGCGCACCCAATCCCGGCAGGACACCAACCAAAATTCCAAGCGTTACACCCAGCATCATCAGCAAAACATGATTGAAACTGAGTATGTGGGCGAAGCCATCCATCAGGAGACTGAAGTTTTCCATGTCTTTCCTCCCAAGACATCGGACTTTCCGGTATCAATAAATGCCGAAGAAAGCCTCCACCGGACCTTTAAGGAGCGGAACCTTGAAGCCGATTTCAAAAATGACGAAAAAGAAGAGGGAAACGGCAATACCGGCTGGCAATGAAGCCCACCATTTGTAGCGCCCCTGAAACATCATCGCTGCAGCGATGTAGAGCGCGGTACCGACATATAGTCCGAGAACCGTCGATATGGCAGCGAAGGCAACCAGCGGCAAGGCGAAACCGAGAACAGGTTTCAACCGAGAGAGTTCAACGAATACTTCTCCGCTACCACGATGTTTTACAAATGCCAGAACGAGATTGACCGTGCTTCCGAACATGATCAGTAGCCCGATGTAGAACGGAAAATAACCTGCATCCGGGCCCATTTCCGTCCAGCCTGTACCAGCCTGTAGTGAGCCATAACAGACCACCGCTCCCAACCCACCCGTCAAAAGAGCTACGCTCGCCTCGACGATGAAGCGGGAAATTCCGGCCTCGCCTTTGTCACTCATTGGATAAGCTCCTTCAATGAATGGTGCAGACGCCGGCGGCGTCTGCACAAATACACGAAACGTCAGTTGGCAAGCCAGCCTTCACGCTTCAGCACGGCCGTTACCGCTGTTTCATCGTTCTTGATAAAGGATGAGAGTTCATTACCGCTCATATAGGCGGCAGATTGCGAACTATCGGCAAGATACTTCGCCCATTCAGGTGTTTCGGCAACCTTCTTGAGTACGCCTGCATAGTAATCAACGACGTCCTGATCAACGCCCGCAGGAAGCCATACAGTACGCGGCATGGCGTAATTTTCGATTGTAATCCCCGCTTCCTTGCAGGTTGGGATATCGCTCCACCCCATATCGCCAGCAATCTTGCCGTCACCTTTGAGCTTTTCGCCCTTGAAAACGCAAAGCGGCTTCACCATGCCTGCCTGCCATTGGCCAAGATTCTCGCTGGGATTGTTGACGTTGGCAGCAATGTGCTCCCCCGCGAGCTGGACGGCAGCTTCGCCACCGCTTTTGAACGGGATGTAGCCGAGTTTCGAGCCCGTGGCATCGTTGATCATGGATGTCAAAATCTGGTCAACGTCCTTGGACTGGCTGCCGCCAACCTTCAGGCCCGCATCATCTTTCGCCTTGGCGATGAACTCTGCGGCTGTCTTGAATTCAGACTTTCCGTTGACCCAAAGAATGAATTCATCCGAAGCCAGTGCCGAAACTGGGACCAGATCTGCCGATTTATAAGGAACCTTTGCGCGCACCGGCAAAAGATAGGCGTTGTTCGTGCCGAAAGCGAGCTTGTATGGATCGCCCTTATAGCCGGCAGTGTAGACAAAACCTTCTGCTCCGCCCGCGCTGCCCTTGTTTGTGACGACGATTGGCGCACTCATCAGGTCATACTTGCCGATGATCGACTGGATCGTACGCGCGAAAATATCTGTGCCGCCGCCCGGTCCTGCAGTCACGACAAACTCCACCGGCCGTGTCGGCTCGAATGCCAGAGCGGATGATGCGATTATTGCCACTCCTGCTGCCAGGCAGGCAATGTGCAAAGACTTCTTCATGGTCTATCCTCCCAGTTAAGCGGCATGGGCCTCCCCCCATGCCGATAGTGTCAAAATGACAAAAATCAGGCAGCGTCTGAAAGTGCTGCTGCTCTTTTCGCCATTCGTGCCGCGAGCAGGATCGCTTCGCGCGTGGCTCCCACGTCGGCGATGCCCTTTCCAGCAATATCGTACGCTGTTCCATGGGCCGGCGTGCAAAGCGGGAATGGCAATCCGCCCATCATTGTCACACCTTTGTCGAAGCCCATCAGCTTCATCGCGATCTGACCCTGATCGTGATACATGGTCAGCACCGCCTGAAAATCATCTTTCAGCGCACGCAGGAACACTGTGTCAGCCGGAAACGGGCCATCGACGTCGAAACCCTTGGCCTTCGCTGCCCTTACAGCAGGCTCAATAATGTCGATTTCTTCCATGCCAAAGCTGCCGCCATCACCGGCATGTGGGTTGAGCCCGGCCACTGCAATCTTCGGATTGTCGTATCCCGCTTTCTTCAGGCACGCCCAAGCCAGTTCCAGCTCGGCGAGAATTCCTTCAACAGTCAGGGTCGAGGCTACATCCTTGAGCGGAATATGCGACGTCACGCGCGCGTTCCAGACTTTCTCCAGAACGTTGAACTCACGCACCTTGCCTGTGAAGCTCAGCACATCGGCAACAAAGCGGATTTCGTCGTCGTAACCCGGATAAGCGAACCGCATCGCCTGCTTGTTGAACGGCGTAAAACAAACAGCCTGCGCATGTCCAGCATCGGCAAATTTCAGTGCGGTACGAAAGTTCTGGGTTGCGAAAGTTCCGCCAACCAGCGTGGCTTCGCTACGCACAACATCCTTCGGATCGAGATTCTTCAAGTCAACGAAGACGTGTTTGCCGACCGGCATGTTAGGTGCATTTTCGAGGTTGGCATCCTGCAGATCAAGTTTAACACCTGCGATATACGCACCTTCGTCCAGAATGCGGCGATCACCGAAGACGATGATATGCGCTTCTTTTCTGACATCCGGCAAAGCGAGCAGACGGGCTGTCAGCTCTGGACTGACACCAGCTGGATCCCCCATTGCAAGCGCGATCACGCTCGGTTCAGCGCCAGTAACGGTCATTAGCATCCTCCTCGTCTGCATTCTGTATACAGCATTCATAGGACAGCCCTCCGTACGACGCAAGCATTTTGTATTCTGTATGCAGCATTTTATGTTGACGGTTGAAAGCTGGCCAGCCATCTTCGCCTCAGTTGGTGCGATGAGGATTCGAAACCACTCTTTGAGAAAAAGGCCGATGGACGAAATTCAGAAAACCGGGCAAGCCGACAACGGCTCACAAGCGTTCCGCCGCACTGCCTTGCACGATATGCTCGTCAACCATCTGCGCGACATGATTATCGAAGGGCAGCTGGAGCCAGGCACGCGCCTGCATGAAGGCCAGCTCGGAGAACAACTCGGCGTGTCCCGGACACCGTTGCGTGAGGCGATCAAGTATCTGGCCAGCGAGGGACTCGTCGAGCTTGTTCCAAGCCGCGGTGCTGTTGTGAAACGGTTCAGTGCAGCTGATGTCAGGGACATGCTCACCGTCCTGCGTACTCTGGAAGAACTTGCTGGGAAACTCGCCTGCGAGCTTGCGACCGACAAGGAAATCGCCGAGGTTCGTTCGCTGCACGATGAAATGATCGAACGCTACAAGCATGCTGACCGACTGCAATATTACAAACTGAACCAGCAGATTCATCTCGCCATCGTTCGCCTTGCCCAGAACCCCACGCTGGCTGACATTCACCAGATGCTGCAGACGAGATTGAAACGGATTCGTTTCGTCGGCCACGAAGGCGCCGAGAAATGGGCGGCGGCTGTATCTGAGCACCGAGAAATGATCGAGGCGCTGGAAGCCCGCGACGCGACCCGACTGTCTGAAGTATTGGGACGCCATTTGACCAAGGCATGGGAGCGCGTACGCGACTCGATGTAAAGGCAATCAGGTGGGTAATTCTATCTGTTTATTACTATCAGTCAGATTATCGTTTGATCAAGAACATCGGATGGGTTCTAACTTAATCGAGCCGGATCGCGTTACAGATCAGGGCGGGATCATTTTCGCTTATCCGATGCATTGGTACAGACTATGGAACTAAAATGGCTGGAAGATTTCGTCAGCCTCGCGGAACACAGGAGCTACTCCCGTGCTGCAGGTGACCGCAATATCACGCAGTCCGCTCTCAGCAAGCGCATCAAGCAACTGGAAGACTGGGTTGGTCTGCCACTAGTCGATCGGTCATCCAACCCAATAAGCCTGACAAAGGCAGGAGAATGCTTTCTTCCGCGGGCACAAGATGCTCTCGAAATGTTGCTCAGTGCTCGCAAGAGTGTCAGCGATGGCTACAGCGCAACGTGGGAAATCATTTCTTTCGCAACACTCAACACGTTGTCGCTCACATTCTTCCCGCATTGGATGGCACAGATTGAAGCTTCTGGGGCTTCATTCCGTGCCCGTTTTGCCGATCCGCATTCATCGTTCGTCGGTAATATCTCCACACTCGTCAGCGGGCATTGCGACTTCTTCCTGACTTATGCGCATCCCGCTGTTCCGCAGATGGACGATCTTGGCAACTACCCCTTCCTATCATTAGGAACCGAAAGGGTCATTCCGGTCTCTGCCCCCACGCCGAATGGACAGGCCCTGCATAGCCTGAAGGAAAAGTCGCTACCGATCGACTTCCTCAGCTATCGTGGCAACTCGTTCTTTTCTCTCGCTCTGCCCTGGCTGTTTGAGAAACATGGCTTCCAATTGAACACTGTTTACGAAAACGGAATGTCTGTTGCGCTCAAGGCAATGGCGGTCTCCGGACACGGTGTTGCATGGATACCGGAAAGCCTTGTCGACGATGAATTGAAGCGCGGCGTACTGGTCCGCGCCGGTGAAACAAACACCGATTTGTTGATCGAAATCCGTGTTTACCGAACACTCCAATTCAGGAACAAACAGGCGGAACTCTTCTGGCGCCGCGCCTCACAACTGGTTTCCCAGAAAAGTGGCCACGACGCCGGAAGTCTTGCGCCGAGTTAAGACATCAAGGCCGAGGAAAAAGTGCCGCGGCAGCTTTCAGGTTTGCCGCATCGTCAAGACCGTGCAAATCCAAAAAGATCTTATCTGCGGCCGGAATCGCCGCACAACAATCCAGAAATTTCCGCGTCCGGTCATCGGCACTGAAAGGTTGCTGCAGAGTACCAACAGCGAAGCTGCGCGACGCCTGCAAAACACGTCCGTTTTTCAGTGTAACGGTTGCGACATGCGGCAGCTTTTCCGCTGATACCCGTTCTTCCTCCATCGAATAACTTTGCATGGCGATAACATCGAGCAGTGGATCGTCCCGGAAAGCAACCACAGCCTCTGGGGTGAAATCTGCAAGTGCCAGATGTCCCTGCCGCAAGGCGCGTGCGACGCAATATTGCATTGAGAAGCGTGCCTGCATCTGGTCGGTCGGCTGCGTATATGCGAGATTGCGATAGTTCGCGATCCCAACCAATGTATCTACAGCCACAACATCCTCGGCATCAAACCCGTGCTCTTCCTTAAGATCAAGCAATGAGTCGACGATCATATGGGTTGACCCACAGCAAGGGTGCCGTTTCGGCATGACACCGGCCGTTTCAATCACATGCGCCTTATCGGTGAGGATATCATCGATATCCCAACCGAGACGTGGATCCCCTGCAAATAACTCACGAATACCCTGCTCCCCTTCCAGAATATCGTGCCGTGCCTCCATTCCAGCTTTTGCGAGCAATACAGCCTCAACAGCATTGCGTGCGGCCATGCCCGCATGAAACGGCTTGATCAGCGTGCCGAACTGACCTTTCGTGCCGGATGCGAAACTGGCAGCGATAGTGATCGCCTGTGTGGTCGTGTCGATGTCGAGACCGAGCATATGAGCCGTGGCGACAGCAGTGCCAATACTCCCCACGGTTGAGGTTCCGTGCCAGCCAGCTGTGTAATGTGCCTGTCCCAGGCCCTCGCCTACCAGCGCCTGCGCCTGCAGTCCTGCCAGATAGGCGTCGATCAGACGCCCCCCTGCGGTTTCATCTAAATCGGTCAGCGCCAGGATAGCGGGCACGATCACCGCCGAGGCATGGCTCATACCGGGCAGGAAATTATCGTCGAAATCGAGCGCATGCGCTGCTGTACCATTGACCAGCGCAGCGAACATCGGGCTGCCTGTTCCTCCCGCAACCAACAAAGCAGTTCCACCAGCGCTGAATTCTGCAAAGGCTTTCACAACGCTTTTCGTGCTGACGTCGTCACGGCCTGCCACCATACAGGCCAAGGTATCTAAAATGGCATCGCGCGCCAGTTCCCGCGCATTGGCACTCAACACTGGTTTTGCACATGCCGAAGCAATCGCCAGTGCGACTGTCATCTCCTTCTGCTGCATGACGTTACCCCTGAAAAGCATCAAGAATGAGCTTCAAAAGACGCCCGAACTTGTGTCGATTGAGCTGGCGCCCAGCAATGTCGGTATCCACGCGATGCACGATCACCATATCAAGCGCGGGCAATATGATGCAGAAATGGCCGCCAGCGCCGAAGCCTGCATAGCTGCCTTTCGGTGTCACCACACCGGGGAAGAACACGCCGTCTCGCTCCAGCCACCACATATAGCCATAAGCGCCACGTGCACCAGCATGAGAGTAAGGCATCACACATTCCTGCGCCCACCCGTCAGGTAGAACGGATACACCGTTCCAGCGGCCATTGCGCAGATAAAGCTGGCCGAAGCGCGCCAGATCGCGTGTCGACAGACGGAACGGGTAGGCGGCATGCCGGCTTTCCGTAAAGCGATCATGCCAGCCATCCGGCTTGTCACCATCCAGTCTGAAATCTTCAAGCCCGAGCGGTTTTGCGATACGCTCATCGAAAGCCTGGTGTACGGTCTTGCCGGTCAACTGCGCGAAAATAGTGCCGAGCGCATTGAAATCCCAGTTGTTGTAACACCAGAAGGTGCCTGGCGCATGGGAATGGCGCTTTTCCTTGATCATCCGCATCCAAGGCGTCTCGTAGCCCGCGGGATGATAGACGCCGGAACGCGCAGTCAGGAGATCATAAACCGTCGCCTGCTTCTCGACTTCGCTCAAGCCTTCACTGTCATCAATACCTAGCTGTTCCAGCGTCAGACTGAGGTCGATGGTGCCATCAGCCACATCCTGCCCCATCAGTGCAGCAAGGATGCTCTTGCGAATGGAATGGCAGAGATATTTGTGTGTGATGTCACCATATGTGTGGACGATCTTATTACCTTGGACGACCATCAATGCATCGGTTTCCTGTTGGTCCGCGCAAGCATCAACAGCACGAAGTCCAGCTCCCGACCAACCCGCCGCAGCAGGACTCTTCAAACGTTCCCATTCCTGTCCAGGATTGGCCACCGAATGATAGTTCATACCCGTATTTCCCCAGCCTGATTATGTGCGACGGCTTCCACGCTGGCCTGCAGGAATTCCTGCGTATATTCAGCCTTGGCGCGCAAATGACGAAGATCGTCTGCCGTCAGTTCTTCCAGAATGATGCCCTTGTGCATGACCCCGACACGCTCGCAGATATGCGCCACTACGGCGAGGTCATGCGAAACCATGAGATAAGTGAGATTGCGCTCGCGGCGCAGTACCTTGAGCAGATTGAGAATTTCCGCCTGCACGGAAACATCAAGCGCGGATGTCGGTTCATCGAGAAGCAGCACATCCGGTTCGATGATAAGCGCACGCGCTATTGCGACGCGCTGACGCTGACCACCGGACAATTCATGCGGATAGCGATAAAGGAAACTTGGGCCGAGACCGACCGCCTGCAATACGTCACGAATACGCTCGTCTTTGCGATCCATGTCGTGAATGGCAAGCGATTCTGCCAACACCTTGTGCACCTGCTTGCGCGGGTGCAGCGAAGCATAAGGGTCCTGAAACACCATCTGGACACGACGGAAAAACGCTTTGTCGCGCTCGCCGCCCATCTTCTGTTCATCAAAAACGAAATTGCCTTGATGGTGCGGGATGAGGCCTGCGAGAGCGCGCAGGATCGTGGACTTGCCACAACCGGATTCACCGATCAGGCCATAAGCCTCGCCGCGCTCGATATGAAACTTTACCTTCCTGACGACAGTGGCGCGCTTGCGCCCTTTGCCGAAGCTGATGGAAAGGTCTGAAACATCCACAAATGGAGAGTTGGCGGCATGTGTCATGAGTTTTCTCCCACCAGCGTCGGCTCGGTGAGCCAGCTTTTGTCGCGTTCGGGCACCTTCAGCATATCGACCGGCTGATCCAGCCGAGGAAGACTTGCCAGAAGCGCCTGCGTGTAGGGATGGCGGGCCTTGTGTAGGTCCTTGGCCGGCAGATCTTCCATGATGCGCCCCGCATACATAACCAGTACCCGGTCGCAGAAGTCCGCCACCAGGTTGAGGTCATGGCTGATGAACATCAACCCAGTACCTGAACGGCTGACCAATTCATCGAGCACAGTCAAAACCTGACGCCGCACAGTCACGTCGAGCGCGGAGGTCGGTTCGTCAGCAATAATCATGTCCGGTTCAGGGATCAGCATCATGGCGATCATCACCCGCTGGCCCATGCCACCGGAAATCTCATGCGGGAACAGACGCATGACACGCTCGGGATCGCGAATATGCACGGCCTCCAGCATGGCAATTGTCTTCTGTCGTGCCGCCGCCGATTTCACCCGATGGTGTAGCCGATAGGCTTCCATGATCTGATCACCGATACGGATCAGCGGGTTGAGCGAATATTTCGGGTCCTGAAGGATCATCGAAATGCGGTTGCCACGTACACCGCGCATCTGACGTTCGCTGGCTGACAGCAGGTCAATCTCGCCGAAACGCAGGCTCTTGGCGCGGATTTGTGCCGCCTTTGGTGTCAGCTTGAGGATCGAGCGCCCAGTCATCGACTTACCGGAACCGGATTCGCCTACAATACCGACTTTTTCACGCCCTATGGAAAAGCTGATGCCGCGAACGACATCGATGTTGTGATCGGCACCGGGAAACGACACCCAAAGATCGTCAACTTCAAGCAATGGTTTTGTCATTGATCTTATCCGTTTCTGGGGTCGAGAACGTCGCGCAAACCGTCGCCGAACAAGTTGAAGGCGAGGCTCGCGATCAAGATTGCAGTGCCGGGTACAGCGGCAAGCCACCACGAAGTCATCATGAATTCGCGACCACTGGAAAGCATCGCGCCCCATTCCGGGCTTGGCGGCTGTGCGCCAAGACCGAGAAAGCCAAGGCCGGCGGCCGTCAGAATGATCGAAGACATGTTGAGCGTAATGCGGATCACCACCGACGGAATGCACATCGGCACGACATGTTTCGTAATCACCCGCATCGTGGAAGCCCCCTGCAGACGAATGACGGCCACATAGTCAGACGAGCGGATGGTCAGTGTTTCGGCACGTGCAAGACGGGCTATCGGTGGCCATGCGGCGAGCGAAATGGCGATAACGGCATTTTCGATGCCTGGCCCAAGCGCTGCAGCAAAGGACAGCGCGAGCACGAGACTAGGAAAAGCAAGAAAGATATCGACAATACGCATCAGTGCCGTATCAACCCAGCCGCCCATATAGCCTGCGGTGGTGCCAACGACGAGACCAATAGGCGCAGCGATGACAGCAGTCAGCGTCACGATGTAAAGCGTGATGCGCGAGCCATAGACAAGGCGGCTGAAAATATCGCGCCCCAGTTCGTCCGTACCAAAGAAATGCCCCCATGACGGTGGTTGAAGCCGGTTAGCGAGATTGTTGGCACCAATGTCGTGCGTGGCGATTAGAGGCGCAAAAATAGCTACCAGTACCAAAAGTACGATTACGGCCAGACCGAACACGGCGGACGTATTGGCCATCAGCTTGAACCAGGAACGGCGTAACTGCTGGATATTGGCCTGAAAAGCGGAAGTAGGCACGGGGGCAGTCAGCCAACCCCGCAGAGAATTGGAAGTTTGGGCCGACGATGTGCTGGTGTGGGTGTTCATCGGCAGTGTCCTATCGTGTGCGAGGATCAAAAACGCGATACAGAAGATCGCTGATCAGGTTGATACCGACGAACAGGATGCCAACAATCAGCGTGCAGCCGACCACCGCGTTCATGTCACCAGCCAGAAGCGCATTGGTGAGGTAGCGCCCAAAACCCGGCCATGCGAACACCGTTTCAGTCAGCACAGCGCCTTCCAGCAGAAAGGCATAGGATAGCGCCACGACCGTCACGACCTGAACCGCAACATTGCGGAATGCATGACCCCAAACGGTGCGCGCCCAGGACAGCCCCTTGACGCGCGCAGTGATAATATATTCCTGATTGAGCTGCTCGATCATGAAGCCACGCGTCATGCGGCTGATATAAGCCATAGAACCAAAAGCGAGGATCAGGGCCGGCATGATGATATGGCTTACAGCGTTCCAAAAAGCATCCCACTGCCCCTGCATTGCGCTGTCGAGAAGCAAGAATCCGGTCGTCGGTTCGACGGAATATTCGTAGATGAAGTCGATCCGCCCCGGCCCACCGATCCAACCCAACGTGGCGTAGAAGATCAGCAGCGCCATCAAACCGAGCCAGAAGTTCGGCGTAGAATAACCAAGCAAACTGACCATACGCACAGCATGGTCCAGCGGCGAATTGCGATACATGGCCGAGAAAACACCAAGCGGAATACCAAGCGTGGTACCGATGGCGATGGCCACGGTCGCCAGTTCGATGGTGGCGGGGAAGACGCGTGCAATATCTTCCAGTACCGGACGACCGGAAGTCAGCGCGTTGCCAAAATCAAACATAAGCGCATTCTTGAGGTATAGGCCGTATTGCACGATCAACGGCTGGTCGAGACCCAACTTACGATACATCGTGTCATAGGCTTCTTGGGAAACATTGTCCCCCAGCATGGCAATAACCGGATCGAGCGGCAAAAGGCGGCTGATGAAAAAGGTCAGTGTGACCAGTCCCAGAAGCGTAATCGCCACTGAAATGATCAGGCGCACTGTGGCGGCGAGAAACTGAAGCACCGGACCGGCTTCCCTGTCGCGGTCCGCCTCCTCCACGTCTTCCATGATTTCGTGCGTCGTCATCTGCAAATTCCCAAAAGAGAAAAACGGGATGCCGGGCCAGGATCGCACTGCGAGCCACAAGCGGTCACACGGTCATCCATCGAAGCGAAGAACGCCCGGCGACTACGAGGAAGCCACCGGGAACGCTATTCTCGCTATTTCGCGGCCAGATCGTAGTAGACGCGGAAGCCGTTCCAGCTCCAGTTCTTCATAGCCTTGTTAACGCCAGCGACATTATAGATCTGGAAAATGAAGGCGTGCGGCCCCTTCTCCATCATCTCCTTCTGCAGATCGATATACATCTGTTTGCGTTTGGCCTCGTCCTTCTCGAACAAAGCCGTGTCGACTTCCTTGTTTACGGCTTCGTTGAAGTAGCTCGCGCGCCAGCTCGGATACATGGTCTGCTTGGCCTCAGCCCGGTTATCAGGATTGAAAATCTGACGCGAAGCATTGCCATGCGCGTCCGGAACGGTGGTCTGCCAGCCCATCAGCGACGTCTGGAACTCCCGACCGCGAATGCGGCTGAACAATTGCGCGTTGGCCATGCGTTCGATCTTGATCTTCACGCCGACCTTGGTGGCGGCATCCTGAATGCTCTGGGCAATCGGAGCCGCATAAGGCGCAGTACTGATAAACATCGTCGTCTCGAAGCCCTTCTCGTAACCGGCTTCCTTCAGTAGTTCACGAGCCTTTTCCACATCGAGTTTGAAGGGCTGCCCTTCCTTCTCATCCAGTGCACCGAAAGCACCTAGCTGCACGAAGCTCGCACGCGGCACGCCGACATTGTTGATGACCGTCTTGCCGAGGCCCTCGTAATCAATGAGATAGCGCATCGCGAGGCGCACCTTTTCATTGGCGAAGATCGAATCGGCATTGTTGAAATTCCAATAGAACAGCGAAGGCTTTAGCGAGCGTGAAGCGGTCACCTTTTGCTGGGCTTCGAGATCGCGCAGGTCCTCCGGCGTCAGATCTCGAGCAATGTCTATGTCACCTTTTTCAAGCAGAAGCCGTTGAGTTCCCGCTTCTGAAACATGGCGGATCAGCACCTGTTTAAGCTTCGGTGCTTCTCCCCAGTAATTGTCGGTCGCCTGAAGGATAACCACTTCGGCGGGGTTCCACCGCACCAGCTTGTAGGGGCCGACGCATTCCGACCGAGTGGCCAGATATTTGTTGCCCATGTCATTATCGACCTGGTTCTCCATCAACACCTTCTGATTAAGAAGGCTGGCAACCCGGTTGGCGGCGATCGCCGCCAGAATGAGATTGACCGGATAAGGCTTGTCCAGCTTGAAAACGACCGTGTTGTCATCTGGCGCCGAGATGGTCTGATCCACATTCTCCTTGGTGAAACCGTACTCCGTCAGTGTCGCAGCATTGCCGAAACCGAGCTTGACTGCGCGCTGGAGCGACCATGCCATATCGCCCGCCGTCGCCTTGTCGCCATTGTCAAACTTCAGGTCATCGCGCATGTGGAACGTGATCTGCAGACCGTCCTGCGAGACGTCCCAGCTTTTGGCGAGTTGCGGCATGATCTTGGTCTCGTCAGCCGGATCGAAATCAACCATTGGGTCGCAGATATTCTGGATGATCTCGTTGGTAGCCGCCTCACCGATCTGTGCTGGGTCAAAAGTGCTGATAGCGTCGATGTTCCACGCCATGACAAGCGCGTTCGGTGGCGACGCGGCCCCAGCAGGGAACGTCGCAGCACTCATACCGGCGACAAGTGCGAGTGCTGTGGTACGGCGCAAGATGGTTGTCTTTTGTTTTTGCATTATTATCCCCTTTTATGGTTGAGCATTTTCGAAAGGTGCCGCGCGAGTCCGCGCGGCACGAAATGCAATTATTCAGCCAGTCAGTCTGCTGGACGCGGTTGGAGCGGCGGATTGACGTCTGACGGGATCGGGCAGGTATAGGGCGTCGTTGCCGTACGAGCCTTGTGATCAGCCTTGGCGTCGTTCAGGGTTTTCTCGTTCTGAAGAACATCAAGCGCAGTGCCCGCCATCACCTTGGCGGCGTAGACCATGCCCTTATGCGCGGCTGGCATCTTGCCTTGTGCCGTGATCTGCCACGAATGACCGGGCGAGCCGATCGCATGTGTTGCCACGCGCGCCTGAACGGTCGGGACGACCCAGCTTACATCGCCCAGATCGGTGGAGCCGATCATCGGCACGCCCTTCTGTTCACGTGGCAAGACGTAGTCGCAAAGAGGTTCATTTGCTGCCAGCGGCTGGCCGACGCGCAAGTAATCGGTTTCAATGTCTTCCTTCGAAAGCGTTGCCTGAATCTCGGCTGCGAAGGCACGGTCCACATCGTCAAACGGCACACCGCCCAGACGTTCCATGTTCGAATGCATCGCGATTTCCAGCGGCGTATTACCGAGCAAGTTCGACACCGCGCTCATAATGGAGATGTTGACGGTCGTTTCCGTCATCATCGCAGCGCCTTCTGCAACCTTCTTCACCCGGTCGTTGAGAGCGAACATACCCGGAAGATCGGTTGCCCGGATGGCGTAGCGCACCTTGGCTTTGGCTTGAACGACATTCGGCGCGATACCGCCCGCATTGAGATAGGCATAGTGAAGACGGCAATCAGAAGGGATGTGTTCACGTAAATAATTGCAACCGACGCTCATCAGCTCCACCGCATCCAGAGCCGAGCGCCCCAGATGCGGTGCCGCGGCGGCGTGGGAGGCCCGTCCGGTAAACTCGAAATCCATGCGCGTATTGGCGAGCGACTGCGCGTCGTCTACCTGGGTGAACGAAGCCGGATGCCAGCAGATGGCAATGTCGACATCATCGAAAGCGCCAGCACGCGCCATGAACGACTTCGCCGCCCCACCTTCTTCCGCCGGGCAACCGTAATAGCGTACACGTCCCTTCTTGCCGGTCTGTTCCAGCCAGTCCTTAACCGCCGTCGCAGCCAAAATGGCGGCGGAACCCAGAAGATTGTGGCCGCAACCATGGCCATGTCCCGTGCCAGGGATCGGACGGGGTTCCGCAATACCCGCTTCTTGGCTGAGGCCCGGAAGGGCATCGTATTCACCCAAGATTGCGATGACCGGTCCACCATCCCCGGCTTCACCCATCACGGCGGTGGGAATGCCCGCTACGTTCTCGGCAATACGGAACCCCTGTTCCTTCAACATTGCAGTATGCTCGGCACAGGACTTATATTCGGTATAAGCGATCTCCGGCATGCCCCAGACGCGGTCACTCAAGGCTTCAAAATCAGCCTTCTTCGCGTCCACCAGATCCCAGATATCTTCACCATTCTTCACGGTGTTCTCTCCCAACAATGTCTTAAAGATTCTCGTCAATGAAACGGGCCAGCGCGCCAAACACGCGGCGCCGATTTTCGATACGCGCGAAGCCATGGCCCTCATGCGGTACACGCAGATATTCGATCGGTTTGCCGAGGCCGCGCAGGCACGAATAAACCATCTCGCTTTCGCACGGCGTGACACGCGGGTCTTCCAGACCATGCGCGATCATCAATGGCGCGGCGATATTGCCTATGCGATTGATGGGCGAGAACCGCTCCAGCTCATCCCGCATGGTTTCGACATCACCATATTCGATGGCGCGCAGTTCCTTGCGCCACGGTCCCGTTGTCTGCAGCAGAGTGAGAAAATTGGCGATCCCGTAATATTCGACACCAAGCTTCCACAGGTCGGGATATTCCGTCATGGCCGAGAGGACCATGAATCCACCATAAGACCGGCCAAACACGCCAATACGACTTTCATCTACGTCACTACGTGCTGCGACCGCCATGCGCACCGCTTTGAGATCGGCGACGCTGTCCATGCGTAGTTCACGGTCGTCGAGATGCTGGTAGTCGCGGCCATAACCGGTGCTGCCGCGAATATTCGGCGCGATGACCATGATGCCCCGTGCCAGCATGTACTGGATGTCCGCCCGGAAATCCGGCCTCCACTGGGCTTCAGGACCGCCATGCACAATGATCATAACTGGATAACCATCACGACCCGGTGCACGCTCCGGCTTGTAGACGAAATACGGAACGTCCAGACCGTCGAAACTTGCAACGCTCGTTACCGTTGGTTCCAGAAAGGCCGGTAATTTCACCTTGGCTTTCGGCGCATCTGTCAGGCGTGTAAAAACACCGCTTTCAACATCGCAGCGCCAGATATCGCCCGACGTCGCAGCACCTTCCACAGGCATGATCAACGACATGCCATCGGGCGTCCATGCAATCGAAGCAACGACCCCAACAACCGGCATCTCTAGCTGTTTCAGCACCGCTCCGTCGCGACCGATCAGAACCAGATCATTCCAGCCCTGACGGTTCAGGACGAGTGCTATCCTGTTCTGATCAGGTGAGATTGCGAGCGCTTCAACATCCTGCCCTTCAAAAGCGGCGAGTTCGGTCAGCCATGCCGCGTCATGCGGCTTGACCATGACCGAGAGATATTCGCGTTCCTGATCGGCAATCAACAGAATACCGGAGCCATCCTTGAAGAATTTCGGCGCCTGATAGTGCGCCCGGCCTTCATGCGGCAGAATATTTTCATAGGCGCCTGTTTCGAGATCGAGGCGGCAGAAGTCCTGATCCGTCATGGCACGCTGGCAATCATTGACCAGAAGCGACTTGCCATCGGGCGCAAAAGCTGCCGGGCTGCGCCAGCCGATACCCTCGTAGACGCATTTCGTCTCGCCCGTCGCAACGGTCATCACATGAATATCCATGTGCGAACGGTCGCGATAATTAGCGCTATAGGCGATCCGGGTGCCATCCGGCGACCAGCAGCCCCAGGCGTGCACCACCGTAGTATCGGTGGTGAGGAGGCGCGGCTCACCTTCGGCGTCTTCGATCAGCCACAGCTGGTGACGTTCGTCGCCACCCCAGTCTGTGGTGATCAGCAGATCACGGTTCTTGGGATTGAAGGCAAGATTGCCGACCGGTTCCGGCAGATTGGTGAGTTGGCGTGGCTTGCCACCTGCAAGCGAGCGCGCCCAAACCTGTGCCGTACCGCTTTCATCGCTGAGATAGACCAGAAGTTCACCGTCCGGCGACACGGCGGGCTTCACCGCCTTGCAGATATCGACGTAGTACGTCATCGAAAGCGATGTATCGGCGGTCCTTGTATCGAACATCGAATTGTCCTCAATTCCAAGCATTGATGAATTGGATTACACCAACTGCCGCGCCAGCCGGGCAGATGCAGCTGCTAGCGCATCAGCCATCGGGCCGATTGTCGACTGGTGATTGGCAAGTGTGACGATGGTGAATCCGGCCTCCGGCCAGGCTTCCTTGAGTTTCCAGGCCGTCATCATCGGCGTCACCGTATCGTATCGCGCCTGCACGATTTCGGCTGGCAGGTGACGAATACGATCAATACTCCCGATGAGATAATTCTCCGGCAAGAAAGCGCGGTTGATGCAATAGTGGGTAAAAATGCGTGATACGGCCAAGGCCGCTTCCGGCTTCAGAAGTTCGGAGACGTGGTTCGTGTCCGGTTCGAAGGTCTGCGTGCGCGCCGAAAATCCGCGCAGGCTCTGGGCCGCCGTCTGTTCTTGTACCGGATCCCCAGACGTTAGCCGCGTATAGTAGGCGGCGAGCAGGTCGGCGCGCTCACTTTCCTGTACGAATTCGGCGAATTCCTGCCAGTGATCCGGGAAAATGGCACGGCAGCCATGGAACCACCAGTCAACATCCTCCTGCCCGCACAGAAATATTCCGTGCAGCCGAAACCCGAGACAGTGCTGCGGATGCGCTATTCCATAGGCAAGCGAAAGACATGATCCCCAAGAGCCTCCGGCCACAAGCCAGCGCTTGATACCCAGTTTTTTGCGCAGGGTGTCCATGTCCGCGATCAGATGCTGTGTGGTGTTTTCAACAATTTCCGCGATAGGGGTGGAACGGCCCGCACCGCGTTGATCGAAGGTAATGACACGATAAGTGTTGAGATCGAAACTGGCAATCTGCTTGGCCGAGACACCCGCACCGGGACCGCCATGTAGAAAGACAGCTGGGATCCCTTTTGGATTACCATATTCCAAAACGGAAAGTTCATGCAGGTCGCTGACCGGCAAGCGAAATTCCTGCACTGGTTGCGCAAGACTTGCCGCTCCACTGGCACTGCTTTGCGGCTCCATATTGTTGAATAGCTGCGCCTTTTCGTCAGAAGGGTAAATCTTCCCCTCCAGAACGCGCTTGGCTTCCGTCATTCATTTCCCCATTTTCGCGCTCGTTTGAAAGGCGCACCAGCCATCGTTACCCGAAGCCAATCTTCTTGCTTTTTCAAGAGCTTGAAGAAAAGCCGAGGAGTAATCTCCCTTGACCGTCAATTTTATTATTTGAAATTTATAGGCAGCAAATTTAGGCTTTGGCCAATGCAATTTTAGACTTGCCATTCCAATATGGAATAGAAAAGCTGACGCTTGTTGAACAAGCCCTGTTAAAAACAGGCAAGCGCTTCGACCCTATCTATATATACCCGTATTTATCTCCCCGTCCAAACCGCACCATGCACGATACATGCCTGGGCTGTTGAACGGCAGGCTGACATTGCCTTTGCGATCCACCGCAACAAGACCGCCAGAGCCACCGATTTCACCCAGCTCGCGGACAACCGCGCCAGCCGCTTCATTGAGCGATTGCCCTGCCCAGCGCATCCGTGCATCCACTTCGTGACCCACCGCCCAGCGAATGAAATATTCTCCGTGACCTGTGGCGGAAAGCGCTACCGTCTCGTCATCCGCCCAGGTTCCAGCACCGATGACCGGGCTGTCGCCAACGCGTCCCGGTGTCTTGGCGGTCATGCCGCCCGTGGATGTGGCTGCCGCCAGATGACCGAAACGATCCAGTGCAACTGCTCCGACAGTGCCATGTTTGCGGGCAGGATCGCCATCGTCGGCGACACCACTGCGACGACGTGCCATTTCGTCGTGCAAGGCCTTGCGACGCTGTTCCGTCGAGAACCATTCCGGCACCATCATTTCCAGACCGGCAGCTTCGCAAAAACGCTTTGCCCCTTCGCCTGCGAAAAATACGTGTTCGGTCTGCTCCATGACTGCACGTGCCGCCAGAACAGGATTGCGTGGCCCGCAAATTCCGGAGATGGCACCGCATGCCCGCGTTGCACCATCCATGATGGCCGCATCCATCTCATGCGTTTCATCCGTCGTGAAAACGGCTCCACGCCCGGCGTTGAAAAGCGGATTTTCTTCCAAGGCAATCACAGATGCCGTCACGGCATCGAGTGCTTTGCCACCTTTACGCAAAACATCCAGTCCAGCCTGCAGGCATTCCCGCAGGCCGGCATGATAGGCTGCTTCCTTCTCTGGCGTCATATTGGCTTTAAGAATGGTTCCAGCGCCGCCATGCAACGCGATGACAGGTACAAATTCGGGCATCGTCATTAACTCGCTGTTGACGTCGCTATTGCGGATCGGAATTATGTGAAGAAGTACGCAAACTATCGAAATGTATCAGCTGGTTTTGATTGGTTCGTTTCGTTTTGTGTATTTTCGAGCTCTCTCGGAAGAGGCAAACTTGAGCAGCGCAGGTGCATCTCGCGAACGAACACTTTTCGCCGCTTCTCGTCATTCTCCTTTATTGCCGCCGCTATACCCAGCCCATACGGGCCGATGAGAAGTCCGGGAGCCAGGTCGGAAACCTTCTTTTCTCTCGCCTCATAATTCGCGGCCTCCGCACGAATTTCTTCGCACTGTGGCGACTGCCATTTGGGATCCTGAATTGAAAGCGAAGACGCATAATTCTGCGGCGATGTCGTGCATCCAACCAAAGTCATTGACAGCAGGCCAGCAATCCCTGCCCCTAAACGTTCGAATACCATTTCATTCCGTTTCTTTATGCGACAGGCTTCACGTGCGATGCCACCGCTTAATCTGAAATATTGCTATTGCCTGCAAGTATTGCATCCGCAGCCAATCCACCTGCCATGCGGTATTCATCCGACCATTCTTCATCATCAAATACGCAAAGCGCAATTGTCGCACATCGCTGCCTCTCCCTCAGGATAGCAAGTGCGATTATATCGATGGGTGCAACTTTTTCGTTCGCTTCTGAGACTTCGAGCCACAAATTTCTGGCCGCATCTTCAATATCACGGGGAAATTCCATGCCGTTTGCCTCTTCACGTGGTTCAATGCGCAAAAATTTCGGCTCGTCGAATCGCAAGCTGTTACCCGCTGTTTCTATCGTTTCACAATTCAATATAGCAGGCACTTCTCAACAATGCCGCATTGAACGAAATTTTCGTTCGACAGCACCCGTTAACGGAAAACATTGATCTGCACGGATATAAAACGCTGAGGGCTACATTTAGCAATGGGCGAGGCAGAGCTTGAAGCCGGACTTATTCTTTAAAATCATACTGGCTTTATGCGCAGTTTTCCTTGTGACTGCCATCATTATCAGACTTTATCACGAGTATCACGACATTGATCCGACCTGGGGCAACTTACGTTCGGGCGTCTACCCAGGTTGGGATACATCAGAGAACTAATTTCCTGAAGTTTCAGAAAACCTGTTTGCCTTGTAAATCAGGCTTCCCGACTCGGCAGCCTCCACGTCAATCCGGATATTCCTGATTTCGATAGATTGTTGCTCGACCGGAAAATCGACTGTTTGTCCCGTATCCGGGTTTTGCAGATCAGTCGCGGTATAACCGCGAATCTCGAAACACATTCTGCCATCGGCGACGCCCAAATAAACGATGTCAAAAATCGTGCCGGACTCGATAGGATCATACTCATCAGGATTTGGTATCTCCAGCCCTTTGGCATAATCGCGCGGGGGGACAACGGGATCGCCACTCAGAACGAACTGGGTCTGACCAAAGGTGTCGGTTGCCGGTGCAGAATGATGCGATGTCTCTTCAGTCCCTGCCGACACCTCAGCACCTGGTGCCTGTTGCGCGTGCAAGTCCGCTGGAAAACTCAGAATACAAGATATGGCCGAGAATATTACAAGCCATCGAATTGTATTCGAACGTTTACCCATCGGCTGCTCCTTTTCCTGAATCGTAAATCAACGGCGTTGTTTTGACCGAAACGCAACGCGCAAGCAATCCTGCATATCAGGTGCTGTTCCTGTTGAAGGCATAGCAGTAACTGTCACGATTTTATGACTGCAATCGCAGATGCCTTCGGTTAGGGTCAGCGCGGGAAGATTATCTTCTGAAACCTCAATAGAGAGGCATGGCATGACGGTTGAAACCAGGTCCGTTCGCATTATTCGGACAGTTGTTGAAACACTGCGCCCACAGTTCAACGTGGAGTTATGGGACGGCACGCGCATCGGTGCATTCGATGGCCCATCATTGGTAATCAACGATCCGACAATCGTTCGACAGCTTCTCCTCAAGCCCAACTATGATTCTCTGATCGATATCTGGACATCGGGTCGTGTGGATATCAGCAATGGTACGATCTTCGACCTCGCAAATGCCAAAACCGATGGAAGTGTGAAGAACAGGCTGAAAGAGCTGCCAAAATGGCAACTACTCAAGGATCTTCCGGCTCTTCTGCTCGCTGGCAAAACCGATGCGCGCGAGGTTCTTGACGGTAAGGAGCCTTTCGTCAGTGGGTCGAGCAAGGAGGCAATTACCCATCATTACGATGTGTCCAACGAGTTCTATCGCTTATTCCTCGATGAGCGAATGGTTTACACATGCGGCTACTTCACGGACTGGGCCAATGATATCGATCAGGCCCAGAAGGACAAGCTGGAACTCATCTGCCGAAAACTACGATTGAAACCAGGTGACCGTCTTCTGGATATCGGTTGCGGTTGGGGTGCCCTCCTGATCTATGCAGTGCAAAACTTTGGCGTCATCGGAACCGGCGTTTCATTGTCGGAGGCACAAACGGCACTTGCCCGAGAGAGGATCAAGCAGGCAGGTCTCGAAGACAGGATCACCATCCACGTCAAATCCTATGCAGAGCTTGACGGGCAGTTCGACAAAATTTCGTCTGTTGGAATGTTCGAGCATGTTGGTATCGCCAATTACGACAGCTATTTCAGTGCCGTGAACCGGCTTCTGCGCCCCGGTGGGCTTTACATGCACCACGCAATCACACGGCGCATGAAGAAGGACAAGAAATCCTTCAAACGCAAAAGTGCAGAACATAAGGCGCTTGTGAAGTATATTTTCCCCGGTGGGGAACTCGATCATCTTGGGATGACGGTAGAAAACCTCGAAGGGCGCGGGTTCGAAGTCCACGACGTCGAAAATCTGCGCGAACATTATGGCCGCACCTGCCGGTTATGGTGCGAACGACTTTATTCCAATTTCGACAAGGCCGTTGCCGAAATCGGTTATCCAAAAGCGCGTCTCTGGTTGCTCTATCTTGCGGGATGTTCACTGGCATTTGAGAGAGGCACCGTCCAGATTAACCAGACCGTGGCTTCAAAACGCAAACGCGGCATTTCCGCTGTGCCGCAGACGAGAGCGGATATTTATACCAGTTTCGGCGAGCCAAGAGGTGGGTAAAGCAGCTTGGGCAATTCCCACCTGACTCACGATTGACTAAACAGTCTCCGCTAACTGGACGCTTTGTACCGGTTTAGCCTGTATCTGGCGCCATAGAGGCGTCATTGCAGCTGTGATGTCTCCATAAAGCGCGTAACGGCGATTATAGTGTCCATCCAGCGCGGCGTTCGGCTTGTAATGCCGATCGGTGCGCACCATGGCATTGGCACCTTCTGCGAAATCGAAGAACAGCCCAACACCGGTCCCCGCCGCAATGGCTGCGCCAAGTGCGCCTGTTTCTCGTGAGACGGCAACAGAAACTGGCACGCCGAGTACATCGGCAAATATCTGGGGCCATAAACGGCTGCGTGAGCCGCCACCGGAAAGCACAGCCTCCTCGAAGGTCGCGCCTGCTTTTCGGATGGTTTCCACATGCTGGCGATGACCGAAGGCAACGCCTTCAAGCAAAGCGCGTATCAGATGCCCCTTCGTATGCCAGCCCGCAATACCGTAAAACCCTGCGCGGGCGTGGCCGTCCTGTTGCGCTCCGTAGAGATAAGGGTGGTAAAGCGGATCATCACTTGCAGGTTCGATGGCTGCGGCGAGACTGCAACAAACATCAAATGGCGAGACATCAGCATGATGGTCTCCTTCAAAAAATTCCCGCACCAGCCATTCAAGATTCGCCGCAGAGGTAGCGCTGTTTTCCATAGCCATGTAACGGCTGCGATCAAAAGTAGAGGTCATGAAGACCGGCCCCTTGAGATCTGGGCCGTCGACAATAATCTGGTTGATGCTCCACGTACCCGCAATGATCGATGCACTTCCTGTGCGTGAGACACCAGAACCTAGCGCCGAAGCTACGACATCGAAGAGACCTCCAACAACAGGTGTACCCGCCGCAAGCCCGGTCTCCCGCGCCACAGCCTCAGTTACATTGCCTGCAATATTGTCGCTTTCGATGAGCGGTGGCAGGATATCCATACAGTCGCCCAAACCGTAAGCTTCCATCAAAGCACTGTCGTAACGGCGCGTTGCAAGATCGAGCAAGCCCGCCCCCGACATGTCGGAAACTTCGCTGAAACGTTTGCCCGTCAAGCGATTGACCACGAAGTCCTTGGAGAAAAATACCGTGCCTATCTGGTCAAACAGTTCAGGCTGGTAGCGCTTCAGCCAGGCAAGCAGCGTCGGGGTTTGGGAGGGCCATGGACGCTGGCGTGCTATCGGATAGGTCTTTGCGCCCACCCCTTTTGCCGTCCACTCTTCAACGAGACCGGTCGCGCGGGTGTCGAGCGACTGGATACCTATGAGCGGATCTCCCTCCCGGTCGAGCGCGTAGAGCCCGTTGCCGTGTCCGGCACAGCCGATAGCGGCAATATCACTCGCCGTTATCCTCGCCTTATCAAGGCAAGCCCGAATAACCCGCTTGGCATTGGACCAGAGCTCGCCAAGGTCACGCTCGACGTGACCGGGATGTGGCATGCGGCTATGTCCTTCTTCACCTGCATGGGCGAGCTCCCGTCCCGAAAGATCAAAAACCACCGCCTTGATGACAGTGTTGCCCGCATCGAGCCCCAACAGATATTTTTGCATGAAGAACCCCTCCCAAGGTCCAACTAATCCAGTAACTCAGCCCTGCTGATAAAGCGAGTAGGCCTCCTCGCCACTCGCATTCTTATGAATAATCGCCATCAACCCACGCACCACGGCGCTTGGATTGGCATGCTGATATATGTTGCGTCCATAGACCATGCCCATTGCACCTTGCTGCATCAAGGCTGCAGATTTTGCAAACACTGCGGAGAGATCTTCCTTACCGCCGCCACGCACCAGCACCGGACAGCGCGCCGTCTCTACGACACGATGGAAATCCTCTGCATTTGTTGTCGGATCTGCCTTGATGATGTCAGCTCCCATTTCGCGGGCAAGCCGCGTAAGCGTCACGATCTTGTCGGCGTCACCATCGACCATGTAGCCGCCGCGCTCTGTGACTGGCTGCATGACGAGCGGTTCGATCATCAGCGGCATACCGTATTTTTCGCAATCTGCCCGGACGCGGGAAATGTTCTGCACGCATTGACGAAAGAGGTCTGGCTCGTCCGGCAGCATGAAGAGGTTCACCACCACGCAGGCCGCATCCATCTGCAACGCTCCGATCAGCGGATCGGCCTCGTTCTGCAGCACAGCCCACATGTCGCGATGGCGAATGCGGTTATAGGGATTGCCCATATCGAGACGCATAACCAGAGCCGGTTTATCCTTGCCGGGAACATCCTGCAGCAGATCGGCCTGACCATAGTTCATCTGGATGGCATCAGGCTTTGCGTCGATCAATGCCTTGATGACAGCTGGCATATTCTCCAAGCCGTCGAGAAAAGAGGGCTCATTGCACACGCCGTGGTCGACAGCCACATCCAGACAGCGACCGTTGCCGAACAGCCGGTTCATCCGGACTTTGCGGTTTTCTCGCATAATTCACTCCTTTGTTCGTTCCTTGCGGAAAGGGTTTCTGCGGCGACGCCGTGGCGCTCGCGCATGAGGGTTAGAAATCGCATCAACTCTGCGTCGCGGTACTTTGGCGACCAGTTTTTCTCCGTCGCCAGCAAATCAAGCACGGCCTCGGTCATGGCGAGAGACAGTTCGCCGGAAATCGCCAATGTCGTGCGCCGCAAAAGCAAGTCATCGAGATGCTCGATCGCTTCGGTACGGATAAGATATGAAAGCTCCCGCCTGCTGTAGGCGGCATTGGGCAAGGCATAATCCGACCCCTCCGCGATAAAGTGGGCGATTTCGGTGGCACCCGTACCGTAGCGCTTGAAAAGTATTTCAACGCGGTCTGCGGGAAGTCTGGTGGCGGTAGTCAATTTTTCGATCCAGATTGCACGATCTTTCGGGAATGCGCGTCCACCGCCTATGGCACGTTCCGTCGTGTCGATCCGTCGCGACAACCCCAGCCGCTTCAACGCCATGTCAGCAGCCATTTCGCCAAAGGAGCGAAAAGTTGTCCATTTTCCGCCAATCATGCAGAGTACGGGAGGACGGTTATCCTGCCCTTCAAGCACCGTGCAGAAATGGTCGCGTGGGATACGGCCCGTAAAACTGTCGTTGCTGGCTGGCAGCGGGCGCACGCCTGCGAACTGGAAGACAATCTCCTCAGGACGTATTTTGATCTCTGGCAGCACGAAAGCGAGCGATTGCAAAATGTAGTCCCGTTCGTCTGCCTCGCAGCGCACGGTGCCGGGATCGTCGACGCGGATATCCGTCGAGCCGACGAGAACTTTGCCGAGATAGGGAAACAGGATGCAGATGCGTCCGTCCTCGTTCTCGTAATAGATCATGTGCCCATCAAGACTGTCACTGAGAGCGGGATTATCGACAATGAGATGCGAGCCTTTGGTGACCCCCATCAGCGGGGCAGGTTGTGCCTCTTTCGGAAACAGTGTGCCATTCGCGATATCGATCCAGCCACCCGTCGCGTTGATGACCAGCCGCGGCTGGATAGAGAGTGTTTCGCTGGAAATACCGTCGAATAACTGAAAATCACCACCGCCACTTTCACAAATTGCCGCATAGTTCAGCGCCTTGGCATTCGGTCCAGCTGAAAGGCCGTCGCGCAGAAGCTCGACCCCAATCCGCTCTGGATGGCTGACCCAAGCATCGAAGTAGGTAGCGGAACTGCGGATCGCGGGATTGAGCGAAGGCCATTTTGCAAGTGTCGTTTTGCGACTGCGAAAACGGTGTTTTGGCATAAGCGCTCGTTTGCGCGTCAGAAAATCGTAGATACCTAATCCTGCTTTGATGGCGATTGCACCACGCCGGCTCGGACGGCGCGTAAGCCCCAGAAAACGTACAATCCCATTTCCTAACCCCGAGAAAATGTCGAAGATCGGAACGGTTGTCGGTAGCGGCGCGACATAGTGGGGAGCATTGCGCAGCAATCTGTCACGCTCGACAAGGGATTCCTTCACGAGGCTGAACTCGCCATTCTCCAGATAACGCAAACCACCGTGAACCATACGTGAAAGCGCAGCGCTGGCGCCCGAACAATAATCGGACTGCTCAACCAGCAGCACGTTCACGCCCTGCAGCGCAAGCTCACGGAAAACGCTGAGCCCGTTAATGCCACCGCCGACGACACAAACGTCCACCTTCGGGCTCTGGCGGAGCCCGTCTAATATCTCTTTTCGGTTCATGATGGCCGTCCGTTATCCGTCCATGTTAACCAGTTGTGCCGAAATGGCCGTGTCGATAGCCGCAAGGTCATCGGACGAAAGCCGGAGCCTTCCTGCCTGCGCATTGTCGAGCGCCTGCGCTGGATTTCTCGCCCCGCAAAGTGCGAAGGTCACTCCCGGCTGCGCCAGCGTCCAAGCAATCACGATCTGGGCTATCGTCGCGCCATGGCGATCGGCGACCGGCTTTATAGCCGTCGCAAAATCCTTTGCCTTCTGCCGGTTGGCAACGGAAAAGCGTGGATTGTCCTTACGTTGATCGTCCCCGGAAAACACACGTTCCGGTCCGATCATGCCAGACAGAAGACCAAGCGCGAGTGAGGAATAGCTCAACGTCGATACATTGTTTGCAGTGGTAAGCGGCAGCAAGTCTTGCTCGATCTCCCGATCGATCATGCTGAACCGCTCCTGGATCGCATCGAGCGCGCCAGTCTGGACATAGTGCTCCAGTTCCGACCGATTGACGTTGCTGGCACCAACAGCCCGGATTTTGCCTGCCTGTTTCAGGTCATCAAGCGCCGCGACGGTCTCTTCGATTGGTGTCGTCGGGTCCTGCCAATGAGTGATGTAAAGATCGATATAATCGGTACCAAGGCGGCGCAAACTTTCTTCCACCTCGTGGATGATCGCATCCCGCCCCAGATAGCGATGGACTGGCTTTCCATCCTGATCGAAGAAGTGCTTACCTTTCCGGGTATGCCAGACGAGGCCGCATTTGGTCGCGATCACCGCCTTGTCGCGGCATCCGGCAATTGCCTTGCCGACAATTTCCTCAGATCGTCCGAGGCCGTAGGCCGGCGCCGTATCGATCAGCGTCACGCCAGCATCCAGCGATGCCTGGATAGCTGTGATGGATTGGGCTTCATCCGTTCCGCCCCACATCCAGCCGCCTATAGCCCATGTACCGAGACCGACTGCGGACGCCCTGACGCCGGAGCGCCCGATTTCGCGGATCAACTGTTCGCCGCTCATGCGAAATATCCTTCTTGGGATGCAAGTTCGAGAATGCGGGCGCCAGTCGCTTCGTCGGTGACGAGCGTATCGAGATGATTGCCGCGAAGAACACTCAGGATAGATTCGGCCTTGTTCAATCCGCTGGCGACACCGATCTTCGTCGGGATGTGCGCAAACTCATTCAGCGTAAGCGAGACCAGCGCACGATTGAGGCTATAGTTGCAAATCCGTCCCTCCACATCGAGCAGATGGGCGAGAAGTTCCGCACTGGCACCGGAATGCTCGATAGCCGTCCGGTCTTCACTCGACGACGGGTGCAGATCGTAATAGGTCGAATCCGTACTGACGATAGAGCCGATACCGACGATGGCCACCTTGGCCTCCCTCGCCCGTTGGAACACGTCAGCGACAGAGCGCATGTTCATCAGCATAGCGCGCTGCGCAGCATCATCTGCGAACAAGGGCGCATGTATCTGATAGGAATGCCCTCCGAGTTTTTCGGCCATCAAGGTCGAGACGTGATTGACGTCAGTATAGTGCTTTCCCTGCACACAGCCCGTTGCTGGAATAACCTCGACATCGAAACGGCGTGGGGTCTGAATTCCAGCGACCACGGAACTCACGCCCTTTCCGCCAGTGATGCAGATCGTGTCACCATCGGCGATTTCTTCAAGAAGCAGGCGGGCAGCGGCTTCCCCCACCGCCAGCAAAGCCGTTTGCGGGTTGTCGGATGCGGTCGGCACAACAATGGCGCGGCTAATGCCACCAAGCGCCAGTAATCGTTCTTCCAGATCGATAAGAGGCTCAACCGGCGACTTGATCTTGATTTCTACAAGGCCAAGCTGGCGGCCGCGTTTGATGAGCCGGTTGACAGTTGCGTGAGAAATCCCGAGCTGGTCCGCAATCTGCGCCTGCGTCAACCCTTCCAGAAAATGCAGGACGAGAGCCTGATGCATCTGGCGGGCAACGACGATTTCCTCACGTGGCGCTGTTGTTCTTGGTTTCAGTTTAGCAATGGGCATATCAGGACGCCTTCCGCTTGTGCAGGAAATGGTCGATCGAAACAGCGGCAAGAAGAATGCAGCCCTTGATCATGTCCTGCCAGTACACCGAAACATTGAGAAGGATCAGCGAGGATGTGACCAGCGAAAGCAGAGCCATGCCGAGAATAGCGCCAAGGATAGTACCTGAACCGCCGCTGAGCGATGCACCGCCGATGACTGCGGCAGCGATAATATTCAGCTCCATGCCAACACCAAAAGTAGGCGTAGCAGCACCGAAGCGGGACATATAAATGACGCCTGCAACACCGGCGAGCGTCGAGCACAACACCGTAACCCAGAATTTGACCTGGTTCGTCTTGATGCCTGAATAGAGCGCCGCTTTCTCATTGCTGCCGGTATAGAACACCTTGCGAAAGGCCGTGGCGCGACGGAGCAGGAAGTCGAACAGAATGACGACGACGACGAAAATCAAAATGACATAGGGGATGCCATAGAATGTGCCCTGCCCCACCGCTTTAAAGCTTGGCGGCAGCGTGAAAAGCGACAGCGGCGTTCCTTTGGTGATGATAAGGCAGAGGCCACGCACAATTACCATGGCTGCCAGCGACGTGATGAAATGGTTGAGGCCAACGACGGTTACAAAGAAACCCTTAATACCGCCGATGGCTGCGCTCGCCGCAATGCCTACAAGCGAAGCCGTCCATGGATCGAGCCCAGCCAGAAAGAGTGCGCCGGAAAGGACCATGGAGAAACAGACCACCGAGCCCACCGAAAGGTCGATGCCCCCGACAATCAACAGGATCGTCATCCCCACCACGACGATGCCTTCCACTGAGAAACTCATCAACATCGCACGAAAATTGCCGAGCGTCAGAAAATGCGGCGACGCAAAACTCATCACCACGGCCAATGCCAGAATGATCGCAATCAAACCGGCTTCACGCATGGTTCCGATGCGCCTTATCGACGAATTTTTTGGCGCAGCCGCTGCCATTGTGTCGATTGCCATTTCACCCTCTCCCATTTTCTTTTCATGCGGCATGATGCGATGCCCGTTCCGCGCCAACGCCTGAAGCAAGAAGGATCACTGCCTCTTCCGACATGGTGTCCGCAGAAAGCTCTCCCGCGATGTGCCCTTCCCGAACGACGAGCACGCGGTCAGCAAGACCAAGCAGTTCCGGCATTTCCGACGAGATGACGATGATGCCAATACCGGAACGCGCAAGCTCCCGCAGCAGGCGATGAATTTCCGCCTTTGCGCCGACATCAATGCCCCGTGTCGGTTCATCCATCAGAATGACTTTGGGCTTTACCGCCAGTTGCTTGGCGATTGCCACTTTCTGCTGATTGCCGCCTGAAAGTGATTTCACAGGCGCTTCGATGCCACCCATGCGCACGGAAAGCCGTTTCGCAAAATCCTCTGCAAGTGCAGCCTCGGCTCGACCGTTCAGAAGTCCGGCGGCATTGGTCAATGATTTCAGGTCCAGCACGGAAATATTCTGCGCGATGGACATCTCCAGGAATACGCCAGAACCTTTGCGGTCTTCTGAAAGATAAACAATGCCGGCCTTGGCTGCGTCGGAATATGAACTGATCTTCTGTGTCTTGCCATGGAGGCGAACTGTTCCCGCGGTGCGTGGACGAAGGCCGCAGATACCTTCGGCAATCTCCGTTCGCCCCGATCCGATAAGGCCACCGACACCAAGAATTTCACCTTTGCGAACGGCAAAGCTTACGTCATTAAAGCGCACGCCATCGCCAATGCCGTCGACTTCGAGAATAATTTCGCCTGCCGCCTCGTGTGATCCAAGCTTATCTGGGTAGAGCTGCGTGATCTCTCGTCCTACCATCCGACGCACCACATCGTCGGGTTTCACATCTGCAATGCGATCGGTGCATACATAACGACCATCGCGGAAAACCGTCACCCGGTCGCAGAGGCTGAAAATCTCGGCCATACGATGACTGATATAGATGATGGAAATGCCATTCGCCTTTAGATCACGGACAATCGAAAAGAGCTGCTGTGCCTCGGTTTCGGTGAGCGCAGCCGTCGGTTCATCCAGAATCAACACACGGCAGTCGAGTGTCAGCGCTTTGGCGATCTCCACGAGCTGCTGGCTAGAAATCGGCAAGTTGGCGACCTTCTGCCGAACATCGATAGCCGCCAGGCGGTTCATCACGATCTGCGCATCACGTTCCAGCGCGCGGTAATTCATGAACGGCGAACGACGGCGATTGGTCGTCGCCATAAACATGTTTTCGGCCACTGTAGCGTCCGGACAAAGCGCTATTTCCTGATGCACCAGACCGATACCAAGCGATTGCGCCACGGCGGGGGAGGCAATGTGAACGGTTTTGCCGTCAATGCGTATCTCACCTTCAGTCGGCTGCAAAACGCCAGCGATAATGCTCATCAGTGTCGATTTACCAGCACCGTTCTCGCCGCAGAGCGCATGGACCTCACCACGTTCAAGCCTGAAATCCACTTGCGTCAGCGCCTTCACCGCTCCGAAATGCTTGGTTACACCGTGGATGGTAAGCACCGGTTCAGCCATCTTTTTCCTCCCTCTCCATTCCAACCATCCGCACCACAGGGCGCGGATGGCTTCTTGAACGGAGCCTATTCCTCAATGCCCTTAGTACCGCGACGCTTCAGATATTTGTCCCAATAGAAGTCGTCCGCGTTTTCTGCGGTCACAATCGAGAGGCCATTATCGACAACGGGAATGCTCATCGGGTTGAAGCCGGAACGCTTGGCGTCATTCATCGGGTCGATCAGTTCCGGATGCTTGGCAAGCCACAGCAGCATGAAGCCCATATAGCCCTGCATGCCCTGGTTCGGATTGATCGAACCGAAGACTTCACCAGCCTTGATCATGTCGAGGATGTTGGCGTTGACGTCGGCACACATGACGAGAACCTTGCCACCGGCTTCCTTGTTCGCCTGAGCAGCCCCAATTGCGGAGTTGGCCTCCGGCATGAAAACCGCACCGAGGTTCGGGTTGGCCTGAATGAGGCTCGACAGTCCCTGATACGCCTTCGTCGGGTCCTGATTGGAAGCAGCACGACCAACCAGCTTCATGTCAGGCCACTTCTCTTCCATGCGGGCGATGAAAGCCGCAATGCGCTTGTCGTGATTATCCTGCCCCGGATTTTCAAGAACAGCATATTCGCCCTTGCCGCCCATTTTCTGGGCGATGGCATCGGCCGCATAGGTGCCTTCTCGTGTGTTGTCCGAGGTGATGAAGGACACACGCTTCGACAACGGAGAATCTGCTGCAAATGTGACGACCGCCGTACCCTGATCGATCGCCCGGTTGATGGGCTCGATGAACGGGTCGGAGTTCATCGGATGAACAAGAATACCAGCTGGATTCTGCGCCAACGCCTGATCGAACGTGGCGATCTGCTTGTTCACGTCATATTCCGGTGTGCCAGTATATTCCGTCTCGCAGCCGAACTGCTGGCCAGCCTGCTTGAACATTTCATAGACGGGAAACCAGTATTCAACGCCAGAAACCATGACGTTCATCACATATTTTTCGCCCGGTTTACAGCGGAACGGATTCTCGGTCTCGGCTGCCGTTGCGGAACCGGCCAGAAGCGTTGCCGCAAGAACCGCCATTGCGGTCGTGCTCAGAAATTTGCGCAAGTGTCCTCCTCGAGGCCAAAGCCCCTCCCAAACGCGCGGAAAGCGTCCCAAAAAACGCCGTTGATCTTTATGAAGACCGGCCCTCCTCCTCGAAGACCAGTATTGATAGCTAATCGCAAAGAAACGCGACTGTCAATATAATTCAGTGTATGAAATATATTTCACACTGTTTGTTCATTTCGCTTATAGTCAAGCTGGATCGGTGGCGAAGCGCATATTTGGTCGATGAAATTTTTGACACTGACCGCGTATTCCTTACTTCTGAAAATGGCGGCCACTTCCGACATGATCGGCTTTCCGATTATTGGACGGAAAACCGTATTGGGCATGTGCACGACGTTTCTCACCACGCCCGGTATGACCGATATACCGGCACCCAGCGATACCTGTGTCAGGACAGCAAGAAGACCGCCCGGCTTTGCAATAATCCTCGGAGTGAAGCTTCCTCGTTTCGCGACTTCATATGTGCCCGCCTCCTGTTCCGGCAGAATAAACCGGCTTTCTGCAAGAAAAGCGTACTGGTTCTCCACCTCAGCAACCGCAAGCCGATGGTCAGAGGGCAGCGCCAGACAAAAATAGTCTCGTAGCAAAACATAGGCGCCGAGTGACGGTGGGAGCGTCATCGGCATACGGACGAAGCCAATGTCGAGATGCCCGCCTTCAATGAGCTTCGGTAGATCCTCCATCGGAAATTCGCGCGAATGAAGCTCCACTTGGGGCCAATCATGCGAGAAACGACTGATTTGCATCTGCAAGGCTCCGGCATAAGCCGCCGAGCCGACATAGCCAATTTCGATCCGCCCGATCTCCCCTCGTCCAGCTCTGCGGCCGACACTTTCCGCCTTATTGAATTGATCCAGCACCAATCTCGCTTCCTTCAGAAACACCTCACCCGCGGGAGTGATTGCGACTGAGCGTTTGGTTCTGAAGAAAAGTTTCGTACCGAGCCGCCGCTCGATTTCCTGTATCTGAACCGTGAGCGTCGGAGCCGCAATGTTCAACCGTTCTGCCGCTCTGGAAAAATGAAGCTCCTCAGCGAGTGTCAAAAAATAACGAAGATGCCTGAGGTCCATGAGTGGCTCCAATAATTAGGTAAAAACTAATATTATCTCAAAACACCACGAATGAAAGAAATTCAAACATCCTGTTTATTGGCACCTCAAATGTAATGAAGGAAGTCCAATGTCCGCCCATTCTGTCAGAATCCTCGCCTCGTTGACCGCAACGATGACCCTCGCCGCAGCCTTCCCGGCATTGGCAATCGAATTGCCGACAAAGCCTTATCTTACCCTTGAAGCTGCCCGCTCCGTCGTAGCTGCTGCCGAAAAAGAAGCGACAGCGAACGGCTGGCCCTGCGTGATCTCAGTCGTCGATGCAGAAGGTCTGCCGATCCTCACGATACGCATGGATAACGCGTCAGTACCCGCTGGCGTCGAGCTCGCGCCCGGCAAAGCTCGCACAGCCGCGCTTTTCCGTCGGGAAAGCGGCGCTCTCGAGGATGCTATCAACGGGGCTCGCCCTGCCGCTATCACGGCGCGCGGTTTCGTACTCATGCGCGGAGGAGTTCCAATCACGGTGAATGGTACGATTGTTGGCGCCATTGGCGTATCAGCCGACACAACCGATCATGACCAGCAGATTGCGAAGGCTGGTGCAGCAGCATTGACAATCAAATGACAACTGTTCTCGCATCCGCGCCGCGCGTTACCAATTCAACTTTCATTTTGCTGACAGCCTCGACCGGTTGCGCAATGACCGTGCTGGACACAAATGTTGTCGCGATGGTCCTACCGACCATTGCACGGGAATTTTCGGCAAGTTTTGCTGACGTAGAGTGGGTCATCAGCACTTATGTCCTTTGCTTCGCGTCGCTGCTCTTGCCAGCTGGCGCTCTAGCCGACCGGTTCGGGCGTCGCACTGTCTTTCTGATTGGAATTGGTGCGTTCGCATTCTCATCCTGGCTTTGTGGTGTAGCAGATTCAGCCACTTCACTTTACCTTGCTCGCGCGTTGCAAGGCGCCAGTGCCGCCTTCCAGCTCGCGCCTGCGCTCGCGATCATTGGCCATACGTTCCATCGCGATGAGGAACGTAACCGTGCATGGTCAATCTGGGGCGGCATCATGGGCCTGACCATGGTGCTGTCACCGATTATCGGAGGCCTTATCGCCCATAGTCTCGGCTGGCGCTGGGCATTCTACATAAACATACCTATCGGCATTGTGTTGGCACTGGCTACGCTGCGTTCCATCACCGATTCAAAAGATGAAAATGCGCGGCGCGTTGATCCAATCGGCATCGTTGCATTTGCGAGTACAATGTTCGGCCTCACATGGGGACTTATCAATGGACAGGCACATGGCTGGACCTCTTCAACCGCGATTGCAGGATTTGTCGGCGGCTTGGCCGGTCTGGCTATTTTCTTGGTTGCGGAGACTGTCCAGCAGCGTCCGATGCTCGATCTCAGCCTATTTCGCAATCCTCGCTTTATAGGCGGGGTTTGGGCGATGTTTGCCTATGCAGCCTGCGCTCAAGTGATGGCGTCCATGCTGCCGCTATTCCTTCAAAACGGCTTCGGTCAGCCGCCATTGCAAGCTGGTTTTGCTATGCTTCCATTTGCAAGCGCGATGCTGATCTTCCCCAATGTCGGGCGTTTTCTCGGAAAGAGAATGTCGTCACGGGAAATTCTGTCCTTTGGACTCATGATCGTGGGTATCGGTAGTCTTGTGACAAGCTTCGGCGCACATTCCGGCGCCTGGTCTATCGTTATGTCCGGTATGTTTCTGATTGGGAGCGGTGGCGGCTTGCTGAATGGTGAAACCCAGAAAGCGATCATGAGTACCGTTGCACGCGACCGTGCCGGGATGGCATCGGGCATCAGCACAACCGCCCGATTTACCGGCATTCTGCTCGGCTTCGCGGTCCTGAGCGGAGTGCTTGCAAGTGCTGTCCGGACTCACTTAATGCAGGCGGGCTGCAACGATCCGACATGCCGTGAAAATTTTGCTGACGCGATAGTCGCGGGCGACTTGCCCAACGCACTTGGTATGGTCGCACCTTCAGCGAGGATCGCCGCAACCGAACTTGCCATGCGAGGTTATTCTGCCGGCTTCTCGGTTGCAATTCTGGTTTCTGCAATCGTGGCCATCGCCTCCTCGCTTTTGGTCTACTGCCTGATGAAACGACAATAGCTTTCAGGCGAGAAGCTCTATTCTTTCTTGTATAGCGTGCGCGACCGCTCAAGATGTCGGAGCATGGCAGCCTCGGCGCGGTCCGCATCCTTAGCCGACAAGCAATCCAATATTTCCTCGTGTTCAACAAGGGTATATTTCTCTTTGCCTGTCCAGATAAGCATATGAGTGTGATACTCTTTCAGCCAAGCCAGCATAGCTTCGCTTACTGCGACCAATATTGGATTGCCAGCAATTCTAGCTATCCGGACATGAAACTCCATATCGGCAGCGATGAATGCGTCTGCATCACCGAGCGATTTCCGCTGCCGTTCGATGATCTCCCGCAGCTCGGCGATATCATCTTCCGTTGTCTTCTGTGCAATCTCGCGAACAATACCGCGCTCGAAGAAAATTCGCGCGCTCTTCAAATCTTCCAGCGTGTCCATCGATTGCGCAATCATGATCTTCGCAGTCGGATCCACCTGCTGAAAAATCGACTTTGCCGTCAACTTCAAAACCTTGGCACGCTCACCATGCGAGATGCTGACCAGTCCCATCTTGGCAAGTGACTGCATCGCCTCGCGGATCGCGGGACGTCCGACGCCAAAACGCTCCATCAGAACGCGCTCGGACGGCATCTCGTCGCCCGGCGTCAATTCACCGGAAGTAATCATGTTTTCGAGCCGGTCGAAAACTTCGTCGGATAGTTTGCGGCGAATGATGGGTTCAATTGCTTGGGTCATTGCGTCTCACTGCTCATGAGCTTTTCTCCCTTATGCATCTTCAAATGCTCTGAGGAAAGCCGTTACCCACACTCTCGCGACCGGTTAACAATTTTCCGCTTGCAGATATTGGAATACTCATTATACCAGTTCGCACTCAAACACCATGCGCTTATTGTAGGCGCAACGAAAACCGTGAGTGACGACAATTCCGATGAACATCTGTTTGACCTATCGCATTGAGACAACCGGCAGCATCGAACAGATGGCCGCCAAGATCGCGAGCGATCAGTCGACCGGCACTTTCGTCGCCGTTCCGGGTGAGACGGAAGAACTGAAGGCGCGGGTTGCAGCACGTGTTCTCGAAATTCGCCCGCTTGAAGACGCAATGGTGCCTACATGGCCGGAGCTTGAGCCAGGTCACGGGCCGATCAAGCGCGCTGACGTCGATATTGCTTTTCCGCTTGATGCTATCGGCACCGATTTAGCAGCGCTGATGACAATTGCCGTTGGCGGCGTCTATTCGATCAAGGGCATGACCGGCATCCGCGTTGTCGATATGAAGCTGCCGGAAGCCTTCAAAAGCGCGCATCCGGGTCCGCAATTCGGCATTGCCGGAAGCCGTCGTCTGACAGGCGTTGAAAAGCGCCCGATCATCGGCACCATCGTCAAGCCAGCACTCGGTCTGCGTCCACATGAGACAGCAGAACTCGTAGGCGAACTCATTGAGTCGGGCGTCGATTTCATCAAGGACGATGAAAAGCTGATGAGCCCGGCCTACTCGCCGCTTAAAGAGCGCATCGCCGCGATCATGCCGCTCATTCTCAATCACGAACAGAAGACCGGCAAAAAGGTGATGTATGCTTTCGGCATCTCCCATGCCGATCCTGACGTCATGATGCGCAACCACGACATGGTGCTAGAGGCTGGCGGCAATTGCGCTGTGGTCAACATCAACTCGGTTGGCTTTGGGGGCATGAGCTTCTTGCGCAAGCGCTCGGGCCTCGTGCTTCATGCCCATCGCAACGGTTGGGACATCCTGACCCGCAATCCGGGCGCCGGTATGGATTTCCGCGTTTATCAGCAGTTCTGGCGGCTGCTCGGCGTCGATCAGTTCCAGATCAACGGCATCCGCGTCAAATATTGGGAGCCGGACGAAAGCTTCGTCAATTCGTTCAAGGCTGTCAGCACGCCGCTGTTCGACCCGTCAGATTGCCCGCTTCCTGTCGCCGGTTCCGGGCAATGGGGTGGACAGGCGCCTGAAACCTATGAGCGCACGGGCCGCACGACAGACCTGCTTTATCTGTGCGGCGGCGGCATTGTCAGCCATCCAGGTGGCCCAGCTGCCGGTGTTCGCGCTGTGCAGCAAGCATGGGAAGCAGCAGTTGCGGGTATCCCGCTTGAAACTTACGCCGCAGATCACCCCGAACTTGCAGCCTCGCTCGCAAAATTCGGGAAAGGTGGCGAGTAATGTCACAGGCTTCCAACGAACTGCTGTTGTCTTATTACGGTGACGACCTCACAGGCTCGACCGATGTTATGGAAGCCATGGCTTCCAACGGCGTCGACACTGTACTGTTCATGAATGTGCCGGATGAAGAACTTCTTTCGCGCTTTTCACACTGCAAGGCTATCGGTCTTGCAGGCACCAGCCGCAGCGAAACGCCGGAATGGATGCAGGAAAATCTCACGCCAGCGTTCAACTGGCTTAAAAGCCTGAATACTGCGATTGCGCATTACAAAGTCTGCTCGACATTCGATTCCGCACCACATGTCGGCAATATCGGTAAGGCTGTTGAAATCGGCAAAGCGATCTTTAATCAGGCCTATGTGCCGTTGATTGTCGGTGCGCCGCAGCTCAAGCGTTACACCGCTTTCGGCAATCTCTTTGCGGCCTATCAGGGCGAAACCTACCGCATCGACCGCCATCCGGTCATGAGCCACCATCCGGTCACGCCCATGCATGAAGCAGACCTGCGCGTGCATCTGGCAAAGCAGACCGTACTGAAAACAGTGCTTGCTGATCTCGTAGCGCTTTCAGCCGCAGATGCAAATGATCGCGTAAACACCATTGCCAAAAATGCTGACGGCATGTTGCTGTTCGACGTCGACAGCCATGAAAGCCAGTTGCAGGCAGGTGAACAGCTTTGGCGTCTGCGTCCTGATGCGGGTTGGTTCGTTGCAGGCTCGTCGGGCGTTGAATATGCGCTTCTGGCCGCATGGGCCAAGGCCGAACTGATCGGCACGAAAAAAGATTTTCCGCTTCCCGGCAAGGCTGACCGCATTGCGGTCGTTTCAGGAAGCGTCTCACCGACGACGGAACGTCAGATCCGCCACGCGACCGCATCGGGCTTTACCGGCATTGATCTCAACCCACTCGATCTTCTGGGTGAGAATGGCAATCAGGCAATCGAAGCTGCCATTGCTGACGGCCAGAAAGCGCTCCAGCAGGGCAACAGCGTTATCCTCAACACCGCCCTTGGTCCGTCGGCTGATCGCGGTACAGAAATCGATAAGATTGCAGGCAGCCGCCACCAGCTGGCCCGCAGCCTCGGCTTCATCCTCCGCAGCCTTGTTGAGCGCGAAAGTCTTACCCGCGCAGTCATTGCAGGCGGCGACACTTCCAGCCACGCATTGCGTGAATTGCATGTCGATGCACTCACCACGCTTTTGCCGCTTCCACAAACTCCGGGGTCGCCGCTTTGCACGGCACACGGCGCTCACGCCGCCACCAACGGCCTCCAGATTGCCCTCAAGGGCGGTCAGGTCGGTTCTGACGGTTATTTCAGTCAGATTCGCGACGGCCTGACCGCTTGAATCTGGAATACTCATTGACTGGTTATACCAGTTAAGCTACCAAAAGTCTGGGAAGGAACTACAATCATGACAGCTATCGCTTTGTTCGGAGCGGGCGGCAAGATGGGCTACCGTCTGGCCAAGAACCTCAAAGGTTCGCGCTTTGACGTCCGTCACATCGAAGTCAGCGACGCAGGCAAGGCACGCCTGAAGAACGACCTCGGCATCGACACCATCGATGTTGATGCGGGTCTTGAAGGCGCAGAAGTCGTCATTCTGGCTGTGCCGGATACCATCATCGGTAAAGTTGCTTCATCCATCGTTGACAAGCTGAAGCCGGGCACGATGGTTGTTGCACTCGACGCAGCCGCGCCATTTGCCGGCCATCTGCCAGAACGTGCAGACCTCACCTATTTCGTGACCCATCCTTGCCATCCGCCGATCTTCAACGACGAAACGGATATGCAAGCAAAGAAGGACCACTTCGGCGGTCTGTTTGCAAAGCAGCACATCGTTTCGGCTCTGATGCAGGGACCGGAAGAAGCTTATGCACTGGGCGAAGAAATCGCCAAGGTCATCTGGGCACCAGTGATGCGCTCGCATCGCGTAACCGTTGAGCAACTCGCAATCCTCGAACCGGGTCTTTCGGAAACCGTTGCAGCTTCGCTTCTCGTTGTCATGAAGCAGGCCATGGATGAAACCGTTCGTCGCGGCGTTCCTGAAGAAGCAGCGCGCGACTTCCTGCTCGGCCACATGAATGTTCTCGGCGCCGTCATCTTTGGCGAAGTCCAGGGCGTATTCTCCGATGCCTGCAACAAGGCAATCGAATTCGGCATTCCTGCGCTGATGCGCGACGACTGGAAAAACGTTTTCGAACCGGAAGAAATCGCAGAAAGCATTCGTCGCATTACGTGACGTTATCCGGGAGGGCGTAATGCGCCTTCCCCTTTTTTACCGCCTCTTGGGAAACGGGGCTTGATTTGGGAGGAAAATATGAAGTTTACACGCAGGACAATTGCGGGCGGTTTTGCGATTGCAGCCATCTCGGCAACATTGGCAGGCGGTGTTGTCATGCCAGCATGGGCCGCTGATCTGATCGCAATCATCACACCATCGCACGACAATCCATTCTACAAAGCTGAAGCCGTGGGCGCTGAAGCCAAAGCCAAGGAACTCGGCTACGAAACACTGATCCTTCAGCATGACGACGATCCAACCAAGCAGTCGCAGCTTGTCGATACGGCCATCGGTCGTGGCGCAAAGGCAATCATCCTCGACAATGCTGGCTCGGAAGCATCGATTGCCGCCGTTCAGAAGGCCAAGGATGCCAAAGTCCCTTCATTCCTGATCGACCGTGAAATCAATGCCTCAGGCGTTGCAGTGTCGCAGATTGTTTCCAACAACTATCAGGGCGCACAGCTCGGTGCGGAAGAATTCGTGAAGCTAATGGGCGAAGCTGGCAATTATGTCGAGCTGCTCGGTCGTGAATCCGACCTCAACGCTGGCACCCGCTCCAAGGGCTATCACGACGTCATCGATGAATATCCAGACATGAAGATGGTTGCGCAGCAGTCGGCCAACTGGAGCCAGACCGAAGCCTTCTCCAAAATGCAGAGCATTTTGCAGGCAAATCCTGACATCAAAGGTGTGATTTCCGGCAACGACACCATGGCCATGGGTGCGTGGGCAGCGCTTGAAGCTGCAGGCCGCAAGGACGTCATCGTTGTCGGCTTCGACGGCTCCAACGATGTCCGCGACTCCATCAAGGCCGGTGGCATCAAGGCAACGGTTCTTCAGCCAGCCTATGCTCAGGCACAGATGGCTGTCGTTCAGGCTGACGAATTCATCAAGACCGGTAAGGGCCCTGCTGAAGAAAAGCAGCTGATGGACTGCGTCCTCATCAATCCTGACAACGCAGACAAGCTCGAAACTTTCGCTTTGAAGGACTAACTCCCAAGGCTTGCGACATCGGGAGCGCCGACAAATATTAGCGCTCCCGAAATGCTCCTAATACCGAGGATAAATTCATGTCAGTGCTGAAGTCAGCTTCCATTATCCTGCTGGCCTGCGGTGTCGCGCTTTCGGGTTGCAAAATCATCAAGACGCCGACAGCAGAAGAAGCCGCAGAAGCACGCGGCGATAATTTCAATCCCGATCGTTCGGTTGCCGACATCTGGGATTCAAAAGTTAAGCCGTTTTTTGCCGAGAAAACTGCAACGCTCGATGAAGTGATGCAGGCTGCAAATACAGATGCGGATGCAGCCGGAGCGAAATACGGTCATCGCGAAAAGCAGGGCAATGCCCCCTGGACCTTTGCAGCCAAGCTTGAAGGCACAGTGGTCGCCGCTGAAACAAAGTCGCGCGCAGCCTATGTTGATGTCGACAGCAATGGCGATGGCAAGGCCGATGCACGCGTGCAGATCGGGCCGACCGTTCGCGGCAGCGCAATCCGTGACAGCCTGTCCTTTGTGAACTTCAACGAGTTCCGCAACCAGATCGACTGGGCGCAATTTGGCAAGGCTTTCAACACCCGCGTCAATGATGATGTTCTTTCAAAGCTCCCGCGCGAGGATCTGGTTGGCATGAAGTTGAAGGCCGAAGGTGCTTTCCCGTTGCCATCGAAGGGCCAGCTTCCTCTTGTGACGCCTGTTTCCATCTCTCTGGAGAAATAAGCCATGGAGACGGAATTGAACGAGAAAAACGGTATCGTCCTCAAGCTTGAGGATGTTTCCAAGGTCTATTCAGGCATTGTCGCGGTCAAGCGCGCCAATCTTGAATTGCGCCGTGGTTCGGTCAATGTGCTTGTCGGCGAAAACGGTGCTGGCAAGTCAACGCTGATGAAGATCATCGCGGGCGTTGAGCGTCCGACCATGGGGAAGATTATTCTCGATGGCGAGGAAGTGTCATTCGACAGCCCTGCCGACGCGCAAAAGCGCGGCATTGCGATGATCTTTCAGGAACTGAACCTGTTTTCAAACATGACGGTGGCCGAGAATATCTTTGCCACGCGCGAAATTACACGCGGTTTGCGTGGCATTGATCACAAGGCGCAGGTCGTCAAGGCCAATGAATATCTCGACCGCCTTGACGCAGGCATCAGTGCAACTACGCTCGTCGCCGATCTGCCAATCGGTCAGCAGCAGCTTGTCGAAATCGCCAAGGCTATTTCGCTCGATGCACGCATCGTCATCATGGATGAACCGACATCGGCCCTTTCTGCAGCCGAAGTCGATATTCTGTTCAAGGTGATTGCCGAGCTGAAAAGCCAGGGCGTTGCAATCGTCTATATTTCGCATCGTCTTGAAGAACTGATGCGGATTGGCGATTACATCACGGTTCTGCGCGACGGAAAAATCACCGGCCAGGAAGAGATCAAAAATATCGATACGCAATGGATCGTGCGTTCGATGATCGGCTCCGATGCCAAGGATTTTGCCAAGCCTGTTACCCACAAGATTGGCGCCGAACGGTTTCGTGCTGAAAACATCACCCTGCCCCGGGCAACCGGCGGGCTTGCAGTTGATGATGTCTTCCTGACCGTGCGCGCGGGCGAGGTTCTGGGCATTTACGGCCTTATGGGCGCGGGGCGCTCTGAGTTTTTCGAATGTGTGATGGGCCAGCATGGGCACTCCACCGGCCATATCTATATCGATGGCAGGCAAGTGAAGGAACGCGATACGACCCGTCGCATCCGGCGCGGCCTTGCCCTCATACCGGAAGATCGTCAGCGCGAAGGTCTGGTGCAGATCTTGTCGATTGCCAGCAATCTGACACTGGCAAGTCTCGACCGTCTGGCTCGCGTCTTCCACATCACGCCAAAGCGTGAAAAACAGGCCATTCAACAGGCGATCAAAGACCTTTCGATCAAGGCACCAAACCCCGAATTCGAAGTCACTTCGATGTCAGGCGGCAATCAGCAAAAGGTCGTCATCGGCAAGGCGCTGATGACCAATCCAAAAGTTCTTCTGATGGATGAGCCATCGCGCGGCATCGATGTGGGTGCGAAGGCCGATGTCTTCCGCACCATGCGTAGGCTTGCTGCCGAAGGGCTATCCATTCTTTTTTCAACCTCTGATCTGGAAGAAGTCATGGCGCTCTCCGATCGCATCGCGGTGCTCAGCAATGGGAAGCTGATTGCCATATTCGACCGCGATAAAGCGACGGAAGCCGACATTGTTGCCGCATCGGCCAAGGGCCACGGACACACACATGACAACGACCACAACAAACAAACAAGGGAACTCGCGTCATGACAGCCAACACGACGACGGCCGCCACTGACTCAACCTTTAACAGCGGCTCGGCCCTGCTGACGCTGATGAAACTGAGAACCTTCATCGCGCTTTTCGCGGTGTTCATCTTCTTCTCGTTCGCAGCACCAAACTTCCTTTCAGCCGCCAACCTGATCCTGATGTCGAAGCACGTTGCGCTTAATGCATTTCTTGCAATGGGCATGACCTTCGTCATTATCACAGGCGGCATCGACCTTTCGGTCGGCTCCATTGTCGGGCTTTGCGGCATGGTTGCCGGCGGTCTTCTGATCTACGGGATTGATCTTGGCATCGGCTACACGATCTATTTCAACATTATCGAAATCTCGCTGATCACATTGGCCGTTGGTGTCGCAGTCGGCTTCATAAACGGGCTATTGATAACCAAACTGAATGTTGCGCCCTTCATCGCGACACTCGGCACGCTTTATGTGGCACGCGGTCTGGCTCTTCTGTCCTCGGACGGCCAGACCTTCCCGAACCTCGTGGGCCGTGAAGACCTGGGCACAACCGGCTTCGCCTTCCTGGGATCGGGCAGCATTCTCGGTCTTCCGGTCTCGATCTGGATTCTGATCGTCGTCGCACTGGCCGCAGCCTATATTGCGCGATACACACCGCTTGGTCGCCAGATTTTCGCAGTCGGCGGCAATGAACGTGCGGCACGCATGTCGGGTATCCGCGTCGACCGCGTAAAGATGTTCGTTTACATGTTTTCCGGCTTCTGTGCTGCGATCGCCGGGCTTATTATCTCATCCGAACTAATGTCGTCGCATCCGGCAACAGGCAACTCATTCGAGCTGAACGCCATTGCGGCAGCCGTTCTCGGCGGTACTTCGATGTCGGGCGGGCGCGGCACCATTGGCGGCACAATCATCGGTGCATTCGTCATCGGTATTCTCTCCGACGGTCTGGTCATGATGGGCGTATCGTCCTTCTGGCAGATGGTCATCAAGGGCCTTGTCATCATCATCGCCGTGGTAGTTGATCAGGCACAGCGCCGCCTCCAGCAGCGCGTTACACTCATGCAAATGGCAAAAGCAGGATAAAAATGGCAGACTTGAATGGCGCTCTCATCGGTTGTGGTTTCTTCGCGATCAATCAGATGCACGCATGGAACGACGTTTCGGGTGCCAAAATTGTGGCGATCTGCGACCGCGATCCTGAGCGGTTGAAGATTGTCGGCGACCAGTTCGGCATCGAACGACGCTACACAGATGCTGAGGCGCTGTTTGCAGATGACGGCATCGACTTTGTCGATATCGCCACCACAGTTTCAAGCCATCGTGCTCTGGTGGAGCTTGCCGCCGCCCACAAGGTGCCAGCAATCTGCCAGAAGCCCTTTGCCAAAACGCTTGATGATGCAAAGGCCATGGTGAAGATCTGCGGTGAAGCAGGCATTCCGCTCATGGTGCATGAAAACTTTCGCTGGCAGACACCTATTCAGGCCGTGCGTAAAGCGCTCGATAGCGGCGTCATAGGCGCGCCGTTCTGGGGACGCTTTTCCTTCCGCTCGGGCTTTGATGTTTTCTCCGGCCAGCCTTATCTTGCGGAAGGCGAACGCTTCATCATCGAAGATTTAGGCATTCATACGCTTGATATTGCGCGCTTTATCTTGGGCGACGTCACAAGCCTCGTCGCACGCACCAAGCGCGTCAACCCGAAAATCAAGGGCGAGGATGTAGCCACCATTCTCATGGACCATGAAAATGGCGCTACTTCCATTGTCGATGTGAGCTACGCCACCAAGCTCCAAACCGATCCTTTCCCGGAAACACTCGTTGAAATTGATGGCACCGAAGGCTCTATCCGTCTTTATCAGGGTTATCGCCTTGAAGTGATTACGCCGAACGGCACCACGGTTTCCGACGTTTCACCAAAACTGCTCTCATGGGCCACACGTCCATGGCACAATATTCAGGAAAGCGTCTTTGCCATTCAGCAGCATTGGGTGGACAAGCTGGAAACTCGCGAAGAAACCTCAACATCGGGTGCGGATAATCTCAAGACTTTCGCGCTTGTCGAAGCCGCCTATGACAGTGCCGCAAGCGGCAACCGCGTCGACATTACGGCGCTGCTCAAATGAGCAGCGTCGATTTTTTCCTGCTCTATGGAACGCGTGAAACCGAAGCTAAGCCGACGCATCTGAAAGCGGGCTTGCTTAGCCTGGATTTGAACGACGGCAATCTTCGCACCATCACTTACGACGGTGTCGAAGTTCTGCGTGCCGTCTCCTATCTGGTGCGGGATCGCGACTGGGGGACCTATAATCCGCAAATCCATGATCTGAACGTCGAGCAAAGCGACAGCGGTTTCATCGTCACCTATCAGGCACGTTGCGAAGGCCCGGATGCGACCAAACTCACCATTGATGTCCGCATTCAGGCAGAGAGTGTTGGTGGTACGCTCACTTTCGAAGCCGTAGCGAATACAGCGACAGGCTTTGAAACCAACCGTTGCGGCTTTTGCATCCTGCATCCAATCGTCGGCGTGGCAGGCTCCCCTGTGAGGGTCGAGCATGTAGACGGCACACTCAACAAGACCCGCCTGCCCGATCTGATCGAACCGTGGCAGCCTTTCAAGGATATGCGTGCGATCACCCATGAGGCCATGCCCGGCGTTACGGTCGAATGCCGCATGGAAGGCGATACCTTTGAGATGGAAGATCAGCGCAACTGGTCCGATGCATCTTACAAGACCTATGTACGTCCGTTGGCTTTGCCATGGCCTTACCAGATCGAAGCCGCCAAACCCCAGCATCAGCGCATCGTCCTCAACATTTCCGACACGCGCGCGGCGACACCAAATAACACCCGGTATGCAGAGCCGGTGAGCATCACGCTTGGTGACACAAGCGGCACATTGCCAAATATCGGCATCATCATCACACCGGAAGAAGCCAAAGCAAGCCTTGCCGCAATTGATCTGTTGCAGGAAATTGGCCCGCAGGATTTGTTATTTCATTACGATCCACTGGCAGGGCACAAAGGTTCAGCCTTTGCCGACTTTGCAGCTCTTGCAGCCCGACATAAAGGCCGTGTTTCGCTCGAAATTGCATTGCCTTGCGAGAAATCGCTCATCGAAGAGACGACAGCAATCGCTTCTGACATGAAAGCGGCTGGCTTTACCCCGGATGCGGTCATTGTTTCACCGGCTATAGATCGGCAGTCGACACCGCCCGGCAGCGAATGGCCGCCCTGCCCGCCGCTTGAAGATGTTTATGCGGCAGCAAGAGCAGCATTCCTGAATGCGCAGCTTGGCGGCGGAATGCTGAGCTATTTCACCGAGCTTAATCGCAAGCGTGTTCCGGGCGAGCATCTTGATTTCGTCACTCATTGCACGAATCCGATTGTCCATGCAGCGGACGACCTGAGTGTTATGCAAACACTGGAAGCTCTGCCTTTCATTACCCGCTCGGTGCGGGCGATCTACGGCGATAAGCCCTATCGCATCGGGCCGTCTACCATCCCCATGCGCCAGAATCCTTATGGCAGCAGAACGATGGAAAACCCGAATGGCAAGCGCATTGCTATGGCCAATCGCGATCCTCGCCACAATGGAAAATTCGCTGCGAGCTTCGCGATGGCATATGCCATATCTGTGCTGAATGCTGGCCTTGACAGCCTGACGCTTTCAGCCCTCACCGGACCTTTCGGACTTACTGCAGATGAAGGCGAACCGACACCCACAGGTGGGAAACGTCCACTCTTCACCACGATAAAAATATTGTCCCGGCTTGCAGGAAAAAAATGGCGGCAGCTTATTTCGTCGCGGCCTGACCACGTTCTGGCCTTTGCAACGGAGCAAGAATTCTGGCTGGTAAACATCACGTCACAGCCTCAGACTGTCAGCATCGCTCAGTTCGCCAAGATTGCTCTCGATCCCTACGCGGTCCAGAACTTGAAACGCTCATAGTTTTAATCGCGTCGTTGTTGTTCTGATCAGGAGCGGCCAACGCTGAGCTATAAAAATGATATGCCCGCCAGCAAGAACTGACGGGCATAAATCCAAAGGGTTTTCGGCGATTTAAATCACATTTGGTGTGATAGGCGAACCCAAATCATTCCCACTCGATCGTGCCGGGCGGCTTTGACGTCACGTCATAAACAACACGATTGATGCCGCGTACCTCGTTGATGATGCGAGTTGCCGCATTGCCGAGGAAATTCATATCGTAGTGATAGAAATCAGCAGTCATGCCGTCCACCGATGTCACAGCACGCAGCGCACAGACGAATTCGTAGGTACGACCATCGCCCATCACACCGACGGTCTGGACTGGCAACAGAACGGCAAAAGCCTGCCAGATGGCATCATAGAGACCAGCCTTGCGGATTTCGTCCAGATAGATCGCGTCGGCTTCGCGCAGAATCTCGAGTTTCTCGCGCGTAATACCGCCCGGGCAGCGGATAGCGAGACCCGGTCCCGGGAACGGATGGCGGCCGATGAAGCTATCCGGCAGGCCGAGTTCCTTGCCGAGCAAGCGTACCTCGTCCTTGAACAGTTCACGCAGTGGTTCGACGAGCTGCATCTTCATGCGCTCCGGCAGACCACCTACATTGTGGTGCGACTTGATCGTGACAGAAGGACCGCCGGTAAACGAAACGCTTTCGATAACGTCCGGATAGAGCGTGCCCTGCACGAGGAAATCCGCACCGCCGAGCTTCTTTGCTTCTTCCTCGAACACTTCGATGAAGAGACGGCCAATCGTCTTGCGCTTCTTTTCAGGATCGGTTTCGCCTTCCAGCTCGCCGATGAAACGATCAGCAGCATCAACGAGAATGAGCGGCAGGTTGTAATGCTCGCGGAACATTTCAACGACTTGGTTAGCTTCGTTTTTACGCATCAGCCCGTGATCAACCAGAATACACGTCAGCTGATCGCCGATGGCTTCATACGCCAGGAGTGCTGCAACAGAAGAATCCACACCGCCGGAAAGCGCACAGATAACCTTGCCGCTACCAACCTGCTTGCGGATCGCCTCAACTGCCTGTTCGCGATAGGCGCCCATGGTCCAGCCCGGCTTCACACCGACGATACGATGAACGAAGTTCTGAAGAAGTTTTGCACCGTCCGGCGTATGCACGACTTCCGGGTGGAACTGCACGCCGTAATATTTGCGCTTCTCGTCAGCGATAGCCGCAAAAGGTGCGTTTGGCGAAGTGCCTATAATGGTAAAACCATCAGGCAACGACGTAACACGGTCACCATGGCTCATCCAGACCTGATGACGGGTGCCCTTGGCCCAGATGCCTTCGAAGAGAGGGCTATCTTCCTGCACATCCAAGAAAGCACGACCGAATTCGCGATCATGGCCACTTTCGACTTTACCACCCAACTGGGCGCACATCGTCTGTTCACCATAGCAGATGCCGAGGACCGGAATGCCTTCTTCGAAAACGGCCTGCGGCGCTCGCGGCGACCCAATATCAGTCGTCGAATGGGGGCTGCCTGAAAGGATAACACCTTTCGGCTTCAGCCGCTTGAAAGCCTCTTCCGCAGACTGGAAAGGGACGATTTCACAATAGACACTGGCTTCGCGCACGCGACGCGCAATCAGCTGCGTAACCTGGCTGCCAAAGTCGATGATTAGGATTGTGTCGGGATGTGCCGTGGTGCTCATGTGCAGCATCTATTTAAAAAGTGACCGGGATGCAATGCCTATATGGGTTATAGGCATCGTGCTCAACAAGTGCGTTGCCAAAAATCGACCTATACTGACATACCATTGTCAGGATCCGACAGGAGACCATCCGCAATTGCAGCCTCCAATCGCTCGACAGCATGGGCCAGTTTTTCATCGATAATGTGCAGATACTGTGTCCAGTCCCCCACATGCTGCAACTCGCTTGCACCATCGGAGATACCGCGAAGCCCAAGAAGCGGAATTCCTGCGAGCTGGCATGCGCGCAGACAGGCATAGGTTTCCATATCGACCATATCCGCATCAATCGTCGTATAGGCTTTGCCAGAAACGATATTGGCACCTGTAGAGAGCGATGCAACAGGGATTTCCGGTACAGAAACCGGGAGCTCGATCACTTTGGGAAGATCGAGAAAAGGCGTTGCACCTTTTTCAAACCCGAGAGGTGAAGCATCCATATCGCGATAGGATACGGAAGATACCTGAAACACTTCAGCTTGCGGTAATCTGGCCGAGCCTGCTGAGCCAAGCGAGACCACGAGGTCGGGCTTTTCTCCCGCCTGCGCCAGACCTGCAAGAGCATATGCGAGATTGGCAGTCGCCTCGACTGGCCCTACCCCGATCATGACCGGCGTAAAGAGTTTCGCCAAATGACGTCCATATTCGGCATCCACTGCCATGACGTAGAGGAGACGCTTTCCGGCGACAGTTTTAATCATCCCTGCAGGCCTTTTCTGTCCTGCACGACCATCATTGTTCCGGTCATGGTTGCGATCAGGCGCACTTCCGTGTCGGTTACGGCGAATGCCTGTCCATCACTAACCATGATCGTTCGCCCGGGTTTGGTGACCTCGCCACGAAAGAGGAACCGTTCCCCTTTGCCCGGAGCAAGCAGATTCACTTTGAACTCAATGGTCAGTACAGCCGCGTCGGAAGGCATCAGCGTCAGTGCCGCATAGCCACAAGCAGAATCGAGAGCGGCAGAAATCATACCCGCATGGAGAATGCCATGCTGTTGCGTCAGCTCCTCACGAAACGGCATCTCAACTTCAACGATACCGGGCTCACACCGTGTCAGTTCAGCGCCTATCAGTTTCATGGCTGCCTGCCGACCAAAACTTTCCTCGACGCGCTCTTTGAAATCCGGTTCTGCTACACGATGCGCTGACATCGTCCCCCCGTTCTTTCCATCTATTATCACGCATTATCCAACGCAAAACCGCTTCGCACTTTTGCTGGAAATGCTTTAGTTTGATCTCTGCAGAAGGCTCACATAAAACCCGTCAGTGCCAGTGGACAATGGCGAGAATACCGCGCCGTGCGACGAGAATACTGGCTTCACATCACCAGCGTCCGCTACAATTGTATCCCACAAAGCCTCTGGCGCAACTTCCGTAAAATCAGCATTCCCTGTGAGAAACTGTGCAATCTGTCTCGTGTTTTCTTCTGCGAACAATGAACAGGTAATATAGGCCAGACGTCCGCCCGGCTTCACATAATGCTTGGCAGATTCCAGCACTTCCTTCTGGTCTTGAACACGCCGCTCAAGCTGCTGGTCGTTCAACCGCCATTTCGCATCCGGGCGGCGGCGCCATGTGCCGGAACCAGTGCAAGGCGCATCGGTCAGCACGAGATCCATCTGCCCTGTCAGTGGGTCCAGTGCATCGAGATTTCCATGGACCTGCGTGTTACGCACCCCAGCACGCTGTAGCCGCTCATGCATGGGCGAAAGCCGCGCACGTTCAGCATCATAGGCATGAATTTGACCGCTATTCTGCATCGCAGCGGCCAAAGCCAATGTCTTTCCACCAGCTCCAGCGCAATAGTCCAGTACCTGCTGGCCGGGTTTGGCACCGGCAAAGAGGGCAGCAAGCTGTGACCCCAAATCCTGGACCTCGAACCAGCCGTCGAGAAAGGCCTGCTCGCCCTGCACATTCGGATGGCGTCCAAGTGCTTCAATCGGCGGGATGCGTAGCGCCTGCGCAAGGAACGGCGCGGGTGCAGCACCAGCCTTTTCAAGTGCTGTGAGCGTTTTTTCCGGCGTCGCCTTCAAACTGTTCACACGAAGATCGACTGGCGGTCGCGTTGCCAGCGCCCTGCCTTCATCCACCCAGCGCGCGCCGAAAAGTTCCTCAAGCGACGATGCACACCATTGGGGCACATCCGCCTGAACATGGGCAGGCGCTTCAGTGACATCCCTGCTTTCCCAAGCAATACGACGCGGCTGCTCCAGCACTTTCGGCGCAAACTTGTCTCCATCGAGAGCGGCGTCGATGGTCGCAATATCCATGCCGCCGTCGGCCAATAGTGCGCCAAAAGCCAGAGCGCGTGCGTCATCGGCATCCATTCGCCATGCGATGGATAATTTGCGGCGCAGCGCATCATAGACGATGTTGCCGATCACAGCGCGGTCACCCGCACCTGCGAAACGATGGGAAGCGCCCCAATCCTTCAGCACGTCAGAAGCCGGGCGTGTACCCGCTTCAATCTGATCCAATACCTCGATAGCCGCCTGCAGGCGTCCGCCAAGCCGCATTGTGTCTCCTTCTCGAATGCCTGCTCGGGCATAGCCTTCCTTGCAGGGAAAAGGCAATCGGCAAATCAAAACAAAAAAGCCGGAGCAACGAGCTCCGGCTTTCTTTCTGTCTTATAAACACGGTTTATTCGGCTGACGTTGCCTCTTCATTTGTAGCAATCGTGTTGGCTTCATAACCATGTGCATCCTTCAAGGCTTTACGCACACCAGCCTCATAGTCGGGATGGATCAGCTTGAAGTGGCCGAGCTGACGCTCGACGATGAAGCCCGGAACTCCACCCATTGCCGCCGCAATATTGGAGAACAGACGCTGTTTCTGTCCGTCATCGAACAGATTGAACAAGGCCCGCGGCTGCGAGTAATCGTCGTTTCCCACACGATGGTCATAACGGGCGGCATCGCCGGAAATGCGCAACGGCGGTTCCTTGGCCGACGGTTGTTCGAGCGGGCCGTTAAACGAATTCGGCTCGTAATAGGCGTCCGGATTGCCGGTCTTGATACCGCCATAGACATTCATCTGACCATCACGGTGATAGTGATGAACCGGGCACTTCGGCTGATTGACCGGAATGCTTTCGTAATGCGTACCAAGGCGATGACGATGCGCATCCGCATAGGAGAAAATACGCGCCTGCAACATCTTGTCGGGTGAATAGCTGATACCCGGCACGATGTTCGACGGCGAGAAAGCCGCATTTTCAATCTCGGTGAAGTAGTTTTCCGGATTACGGTTCAGCTCCATGATACCGATATCGATCGGCGGATAGTCCGCATGCGGCCAGACTTTGGTAAGATCAAACGGATTGTACGGTGTCTTGTCGGCGTCGAGTTCCGGCATGATCTGCACCTGAACCTTCCACTTCGGGAAATTGCCCTTATCGATGGAAGTGAACAAGTCTTCCTGCGTGGATTCTCGCGTGCGACCAATCACACCTTCGGCTTCAGCATTGGTCCAGTGCTTGTGGCCCTGCATGGTCTTGAAATGGAACTTGACCCAATAGCGTTCACCGGCATCGTTCCAGAACGAATAGGTGTGAGAACCATAACCGTTGATATGACGCACATCGGTTGGCAAGCCGCGATCGGACATTAGGATCGTCACCTGATGCAGGCTTTCGGGCGAAAGCGACCAGAAGTCCCACATAGCGGTCGCCGAACGCAGGTTCGTCTTGGGATGACGCTTCTGGGTGTGGATGAAATCCGGGAACTTGACCGGGTCGCGTACAAAGAACACAGGGGTGTTGTTGCCGACCAGATCCCAGTTACCTTCCTCCGTATAGAACTTGAGAGCAAAGCCGCGCACGTCGCGCTCGGCATCAGCAGCACCCTGCTCGCCGGCAACGGTCGAAAAACGCGCCAGCATCGGCGTCTGGGCACCCGGCTGCAGTGCCTTGGCCTTGGTGTATTTCGAAATATCGCCGGTGATGGTCAGCGTACCATAAGCGCCCCAGCCCTTGGCATGAACGGCACGTTCCGGGATACGTTCGCGGTTTTGATGGCTTAGTTTTTCAATGAGCTGATAGTCCTGCATTAAAAGCGGGCCGCGCTCACCTGCGCTCAGGGAATTCTGGTTGTCCGGTATCGGAGCGCCTGCACTCGTCGTCATAATTGGGCGATCTGTCATGGGAATTCCCTCCTGAAAAGCCAATATTGGAATACAACTAGCCTTGCTATAAGCACGACACAGTTCGTCCGTGTCGCGCCGTGGCTAGGTAACTGGCTCAGATTAGACCTATTCCAATCATAATCTCCAATTGCTTTTCCGATTATTTTCGATAAGTTTTTCTTATCATGTTTACAGTACGTCAAATGCGCTATTTCGAAGCGCTTGCCGCCACGCTGCATTTCCGCAAAGCCGCGCAACTGGCACACGTGTCCCAGCCGGCCCTTTCGGCCCAGATCGCGGAAATGGAAGCTCTTGCAGGCGCGCCCCTTTTCGAGCGCTCGCAGCGACAGGTGATCATGACGGAGCTCGGCAAGCAGCTTTATCCGGGTATCCAGACCATCTTGCGCGAACTCCACACACTTGAGGAAATAGCCGCGCAAAGCCGGGGATTGTTACAAACACGGCTGCGGCTGGGCATCATTCCGACTGTTGCTCCGTATTTGGTCCCGGTTCTCATCCCTCTTTTGCGCGAACGGCATCCGTCATTCCGCCTCCAATTGCGAGAAAGCGTAACCGCGAAACTTCTTGATGAACTGCACGCGGGTGAAATCGATGCAATTGTCGCTGCCCTTCCCATTGATGATGAGCGGCTTGCCCAAAGAAAGCTGTTCGATGACCGCTTCCTGATTGCGACCTCAACTAATGATCAAACGGTTCTCGCTTCGCCTATGACACAGGACAACGTCGCTCTCGACCGTTTACTCCTGTTGGAAGAGGGGCATTGCATGAGGGATCAGGCATTGGCTGTTTGTTCGCTGCCTTCTCAGCGCCAGCTCGTAAAGTATGGTGCCACCAGCATGACCACCCTTTTACAAATGGTGAGTCATGGAATGGGCCTTACTCTCATTCCCGAAATCGCGGTGCGCGCGGAAGCACGCAGCAATCATATGCGCATCGTGCCCTTTGACGGCGAGCAACCAAAGCGGGAAATCGCCTTATTCTGGCGGCGACAGAGTATGCGCCGAAAAGATTTTCAGGCGCTTGGTGATTGTATCGTGGAAAGCGCCAATGGGCTTTTCATTCGTTCAAAGGAACTGGCAGCATTCACAAAATAAAAGGGCGGCCTAAAGCCGCCCTATCATGAATACCATGAGACAGGTTTACATGCCGCCGGGATAGTTCGGGCTTTCGCGGGTGATTGCAACGCCATGCGAATGGCTTTCCCGCAACCCGGCGTTGGAAATGCGCACAAAAGTCGCTTTCTCGCGGAATTCCTCCAGCGTCTTCGCGCCTACATAGCCCATGGAAGCGCGCAAACCGCCTGCAAGTTGGTGCAGGACCGCGGAAATCGGCCCCTTGTAAGCCACCTGTCCTTCGATGCCTTCCGGTACGAGCTTCAGCTCATCGCGCACTTCCGCTTGGAAATAACGATCAGCCGAGCCGCGCGCCATGGCACCGACCGAACCCATACCGCGATAGGCTTTGAACGAGCGGCCCTGATGCAAATAGACTTCGCCGGGGCTTTCTTCCGTACCGGCCAACAGCGAACCAGCCATTGCCGCGACTGCTCCAGCGGCCAACGCTTTGGCGAAATCGCCCGAAAACTTGATGCCGCCATCAGCGATTACCGGGATATTCTGCTTCTGCGCTGCTTCAACGGCTGACATAATGGCCGAAAGCTGTGGAACGCCGACACCGGCAACAATACGCGTCGTGCAGATCGAGCCCGGCCCGATACCAACCTTGACCGCATCCGCACCGGCATCAATCAGTGCCTGTGTACCAGCGGTCGTTGCCACATTACCTGCAAGAATTGCTATATTCGGATAGGCTTTCTTGATACGGGCCACTGCATCAAGAACGCGCTGCGAATGGCCATGCGCCGTGTCCACCACCAGAAGATCGACACCGGCTTCAATCAAACGTTCGGCGCGTTCGTAACCATCCTCGCCGACGCTCGTTGCTGCAGCAGCGCGCAGACGTCCCTGAGCGTCCTTGGCGGCGTTCGGATTGAGCTGCGACTTTTCAATATCCTTGACGGTAACAAGACCAACGCAACGACCCTGATCGTCGACAACGAGAAGCTTTTCAATACGATGAGCGTGCAACAGACGTTTTGCTTCGTCCTGATTGACATTCTCGCGAACCGTAATGAGGTTCTCACGGGTCATCAGCTCGTGGATTTTCTGCTTCGGATCGGACGCAAAACGGACGTCGCGATTGGTCAGGATACCGACAAGACGCCCCGGACCCTTGGTAGCATTCTCAACGACCGGAATACCCGAAATTCCATGTGCCTTCATCAATGCCTGAGCGTCGGCAAGTGTCGCATCCGGCCCGATGGTAACCGGATTTACTACCATGCCGGATTCAAATTTCTTTACCTGACGGACTTCTTCCGCCTGACGCTCCGGCGTCAGATTACGGTGAATGACGCCAATACCACCGGCCTGCGCCATCGCAATAGCCAGACGGGATTCCGTCACCGTATCCATGGCAGCAGAAAGAAGAGGAAGGTTAAGCTCGATATCCTTGGCGATGCGCGTGCGCAGATCAACCTGCCCCGGCATTACTTCGGAATGGCCCGGCTGCAACAGCACATCATCAAATGTGAGAGCGAGAGCGCCAGTGGGCGATTCCACGATTTTAGCCATTGCCAATTCCTTTGCCGATTTTATCGAATGAGAAAAGCCGCCTCTCCGGAATAGGTCCGGGAGCAGCGACACATCTGGTTTGCTAGGTTGAATTGGCACCGGCTGGTAACACGGTTATGACCAAATGGAAAGCCTTTTGCTGACAAGTTTCAGTTACCGATAAGGATTTACGTGATAAATCTCTGCACACATCGAAATCGGGCAGCAGCAGGCTTGCAGGGGCAAAGTGAGAAAATCCTATAGACGCGTTCCACTCATCCGCCGGTCAAAAGCCATGTGGATCTCACCACATGTCTGGAAACCGCGACTGGTCTTCTGGTGCGGCGCATTGGCCATCGGTCTTATCAGTGTAGGCTTTGCCGAAGCTGCGGACATTGCACAAGATTGGTTCAAGAGCCTCACAAGTGGAAGCGGCTGGCGTGCATGGCTTCCCCTGCTGATCACGCCGGTGGGGTTTATGGCCTGCTCCTGGATAGCCTTATCCTGGTTTCCAAATTCTGGAGGCAGTGGCATTCCGCAAGCAATTGCCGCACGCCATTTGCACGATCATGAAGATCGAACTCTGCTGCTTTCACTCAAAACCGCGATCGGTAAGATCATTCTTACTCTGGCCGGGCTTTTCAGTGGTGCATCTATCGGTCGTGAGGGTCCAACCGTGCAGATCGGCGCGTCCATCATGATGCAATCTGCGCGTTTCGGCGGCATGGAACAAGCGCGTGGTCTCATCCTTGCAGGCTCTGCCGCAGGTATAGCGGCTGCGTTCAATACCCCCCTTGCAGGTGTTGTCTTCGCTATTGAGGAGATGGGGCGCGCCTACGCCGCACGAACCAACGGTCTCGTATTATCTGCTGTTATTCTCGCCGGTCTTGCTTCACTTGGCCTCGTTGGAAACTATAATTATTTCGGGCTGACTACCGTTACCGCTTCCAGCGGCAAAGACTGGGTTCTGGTGATTGCGTGCGGTGTAATTGGTGGAGCATTCGGGGCTGCCTTCAGTGCACTCGCACTCGAACTAGGACGTCGTGTGCGACGCCGCATACAAAAGGCCCCTCTTCGCAATGCCGTATTTTTCGCGGGAATTTGCGGTCTTCTGGTCGCTATCATTGGCATTGCGTCCGGCGGATCGACCTTTGGAGCAGGCTACGATCAGGCACGGAGCGCCGTGGAAGGGTTGGCTCTTCCACCTCTTTATTTCATAGGGAAGTTCCTTGCCGGTCTCCTTTCCATGATTTCGGGGATACCGGGCGGAATATTTGCACCTTCTTTGTCGGTCGGTGCGGGACTGGGCAGCACAATCGGCCTGGTTCTTGGAACCAGTGCGAGTCTTGCTGCTGTTCTCGGTATGGCAGGCTACTTTGCCGGCGTCGTGCAAGCGCCGATGACTGCATTCGTCATCATTCTGGAAATGACCGGCAATCATAACAACGTCATTCCACTCATGTGCGCATCGATGCTGGGCTACGGCACTGCACGGCTGATCTCTCACGAGCCGCTCTACCATGCTTTGTCACGTGACTACGTGGCAGACGTACTGCGCCAGCGCCGGGCGCGCGAAAAGAATACGCTCTCTCAATAGAGCGAAAATGGAGGAGAAAACTGTTCATGGATCGCAGAACATTCGCCAAGTCGCTTGCGGGACTTGGGGCAATGCCCTTTGTCGTCAATGCGGCATCGGCAGCTACTGAGGGAGGAGCAGGCATGCTGGAGCTTATGGGTGGAAGCATCACGGATGTACCCGGAATCAAGCTGGGACACCACACACTAACAAAACGCCCGACCGGCTGCACCGTTCTTCTCTGCGAAGAAGGCGCTTCCGCAGGTGTTGATGTACGCGGTTCGGCGCCCGGTACGCGTGAAACCGATCTGCTCGATCCGATCAATTATGTGCAGCAGGTTCAAGCTATTCTGCTTTCAGGCGGTAGTGCCTATGGTCTGGCGGCTGCGACTGGCGTTATGCGTTATCTTGAAGAGAACAATCTCGGCTTCAAGATCGGCAAAGGCGTCGTTCCGATTGTACCAGCAGCAATCCTGATGGATCTCGGTGTCGGAGATTTTTCTGTGCGCCCCGATGAGGAAGCCGGTTATCTGGCATGCCAGGCCGCCAAGGCTGAAGCTTCTGGAGAAGGCAACATCGGTGCTGGTGCAGGCGCTACCGTCGGCAAAATGTTCGGCATGGACTACGCCATGAAGGGTGGGCTCGGCACAGCCAGTTATAAGGTGCCTGGCACCGAAATCGTTGTCGGCGCGATTGTTGCCGTCAATGCTGTTGGTGACGTCTATGCGCCAAATTCACGCCAGATTCTGGCTGGGGCGCGGACCGAGGACGGCAAGGGCTTCCGTGATACGATGTCCGCCATCATGCAGGGCCATGGCGTGGTCAAGTCCGGCGGTGCCAACACCACGATTGGCGCAATAGCGACCAACGTCCCGTTCGACAAGGCTCAGCTGAAAAAGATTGCGGGCATGGCGCATGACGGTTTTGCGCGCACAATCAACCCAATCCATACCATGTGGGACGGTGACACGATCTTCGCACTTTCCACAGGCAAGGCAAAAGACGTGGAAGCCGATGTAACTGCGATTGGAGCAATTGCAGCGACTGTTATGGCAGAAGCCGTGGCACGTGCAGTTGTCAATGCAGACAGCCTTAAGGATTTGAATTTGCCAGCATATAAGGATTATGCCCCGCAGTAAGGTGGTTACCTGTCAACAATACTGTGCACTTCGGCGGCCCGTCAGATGCACAAAAGGCAGTCTGGACAGGCTGTAGAAGCGTGTTCTTTACAGAAGCGAATCCTTCTATAGTCCAACCATGCCAATTCGACACTTAAGCGAAACCATCATCAACCAGATCGCGGCGGGGGAAGTCATCGAACGCCCCGCCAGCGTTATCAAGGAACTTGTCGAAAATGCTATCGACGCTGGCGCGACCCGCATTGAGGTCGTGACCGGTGGCGGTGGCAAGACATTGTTGAGCGTGACTGATAATGGTTCGGGAATTCCGATCGATGAGCTTCCATTGGCAGTCTCCCGCCATTGTACCTCCAAGCTTTCGGACGATGTGCACGACATTCGCGCACTTGGGTTTCGTGGGGAGGCTCTGCCATCCATTGGCTCGGTCGCAAAACTGACCCTCAAATCTCGTCCGCAGGACGCTGACTCCGGCTTTGAAGTATCGGTTTCCGGCGGACATCTCGACGGTCCCCGTCCTTCCGCGCTCAATCGCGGGACGATTGCCGAGGTCCGCGATCTTTTTTACGCGACGCCTGCCCGTCTCAAATTCATGAAAACGGATCGTGCGGAAGCTGCTGCCATAACCGACGTCGTCAAGCGCATCGCAATTGCCTTTCCCCATGTCCGCTTTTCGCTTGCAGGCACCGACAGGACACCGCTGGAACTGGCCGCAACCGGCAGCGGCGCAGAAGCAACGCTTGAGCGCATCAATCAGGTGCTCGGAAAAGAATTCGGCGAAAATGCGCTTGCCATTGACGCGGAACGCGACGGCGTGCGTCTGGCCGGGTTTGTCGGCATCCCCTCCCATAATCGTGGCAACGCCCTGCATCAGTTCGCCTATGTGAATGGGCGCCCGGTGCGGGACAAACAGCTTTTCGGCGCATTGCGTGGAGCCTATGCGGATGTCATGGCACGCGATCGTCATCCGGTTGCCGTACTGTTTCTGACGCTGGACCCGGCACTAGTCGACGTTAATGTGCATCCTGCCAAGGCTGACGTCCGTTTCCGTGATCCGGGTCTCGTGCGCGGACTGATCGTCGGGGCGATCAAACAAGCACTGGCGCAGTCAGGTATTCGGCCTGCGACCAGCGGTGCCGATGCCATGCTGCAAGCGTTCCGTGCAGAAGGATTCCAGCCGCCCTCACCATCATTCACATCGCGGCCTTCTTCGGCTGGTTATGCATCGGGGAGCTGGCACCCCGCAGTTTTCTCGCCGAGAACCGAATGGTCACCGCAGACCGCACATCCGGCGCATCGGCCGCTGGACTTGGGAGCGGCACGCTCCTTTCAGGAAAGTGACCAGGCGACGCTCGCCACCGTTAACGTGCTGGCGGCAGATGTCCGAGCGACGCGTGACGAAGCACCAGTGGAACTCCAGCAAAAGCCACTCGGGGCAGCCCGCGCGCAAATCCACGCGAACTATATTGTCTCCCAAACCGAAGACAGTCTCGTCATTGTAGATCAGCATGCGGCTCACGAACGTCTTGTTTACGAGGCGTTGAAAAACGCCCTGCATTCCCGCCCCATACCGGGACAGATGCTGCTTATTCCTGAAATTGTGGATCTGCCAGAAGAAGACGCCGAGCGACTGGCAACCCACGCGGAAACACTTGCCCGCTTTGGCCTTGGCATCGAGCAATTCGGACCCGGTGCCATCGCAGTGCGTGAAACGCCCGCAATGCTCGGAGAAATGAACGTGCAGCAGCTGATCCGCGATCTTTCGGATGAGATTGCGGAACACGACACATCTGAAGGATTGAAGGCCATGTTGAACCATGTGGCCGCAACAATGGCCTGTCATGGTTCCGTTCGCTCGGGGCGACGGTTGAAGCCTGAAGAAATGAATGCGCTCCTGCGTGAAATGGAAGCCACCCCCGGCTCAGGCACCTGCAATCACGGTCGCCCAACCTACATCGAACTGAAACTGATAGATATCGAACGGCTATTTGGCAGGCGCTGATAGAATTACAACGACGTATGATGTTGTACTGCTGGACGCAACGCACGACGCTTGCTAGAGTCGGCTACAAAGGTTTTACACACATGAATAAATTTGAATCCCCCCGTTCTTCTGAAGCTGTTCTGCGCTATCTCGACGGTGATTATGAAATCGTCAGGCATGGAGCCTATGTCGCGTGCGCGGTGACAGGCGCCCATATCCCGCTCGATGAACTCAAATATTGGAGTGTTTCGCGGCAGGAACCCTACGCAACAGGCCTGATTTCTTTTGAACGTGAGTTGGAAGTCAATCCTGAAATGCGTAGCCGAAAGAAGGCTTAAAATCAGCTTGTAACACGGCTTTTGAAGCGCTCGATGACCGTATCCAGAATGTGGTCAAGCGCATCGTTGCGATCAAATTTGAGATCAACGTTAAGGACAGCGAGTTTCGTCAGAAAACCGGCAGGAACTCCAATCATCGTTGCCAGACGCACCTGATCCTTCGCAGTAGTGATCAATCCCAATCCCTGACGACGGGCTGTGTCTGTCAGATTGCGAATATCGTCTGGTGCAAAGCTGTGATGATCGGGGAACGAACGTGTTTCCACAATCTCACCGCCTGCTTCAGCAACACTTGCATAGAATTTTTCAGGATTACCTATGCCCGCAAATGCAAGCCAACGATTGCCCGCTACCGGTACGGTAGACGACGGCTTAAGCTGAGCTTCATATATCGGTCTACCTGCTCGTGCTGCCTGACGGATAACGAAATCAGCACCATCACCTTTGCCGATACGCAGCAAAGCGTCGGTCTTACGCATTTGATCTGTCAGTGGAGCCCGCAGGGGGCCTGCCGGTATGACCTTACCATTGCCAATACCACGGGCAGCATCCACAACCAGCAACGAAAAATCGGCAAAAAGTCGTGCGCTCTGGAAACCGTCATCCATGATGATAAAATCGCAACCGAGCGCCTGTAAATATCGAGCCGCCTTTAGCCTATCAGGACAGAGAGCCACCGAAGCATGACGTGCCAGCAGGAGTGGCTCATCTCCGACGTAACGCGCACTGTCATGCGCGGGATCAACAACGTGTAGTCCCTTGTAAGCGCCGCCATATCCGCGTGAGACAATTCCGGGGTTTAGACCTCGTGCTTTTGCACCAGCAGAAAAAGCAATTGCAGTCGGTGTTTTTCCGGCCCCACCTACGGTAAAATTGCCCACGCAAAGAACCGGCAGAGAAATTTTTGGTGGTTCCGCTTTCAAAAGCCGACGGCCCGCCACGGCTCCGTAGAGCCAGGCAGCAGGCGCCAAAGACAAAGCGCGCCAATCAGGTTTATCCCACCAGAAAGGCGGCGCTTCACTCACCATGCTCAGTGACCGCCTGTCTGATAGGCAGCCTCATTGCGATTGCCGGGTAACTGTGCCTGCAGGATCAATGGCTGGATAAACGGCTCGAGTGCGACAAGCGTACGATCCAGTGCGCCGCGCATATCCCTGACCGTGCTCACCCCGGCATTGATCATGGCACGGAGATGCTGAGGGTTGTTGAACAGGAAATTGATCGCTCCTGCGAGCATATTGCGATCCTTCACAATGCGTGCGCCCCCATTCTTGATGAGGCGTTGGAAGGATTCACGGAAATTCTGGACATTTCGTCCTGTTAACACAGCAGTTCCCATCATCGCCGGTTCCAGAGGGTTGTGTCCACCTTCCTTGGTCAGCGAATTGCCAATAAATGCTATTTCGGTGAGCTGAAGATAAAGTCCCATCTCCCCAATGGTATCTCCGAGCAGGATATCTGTGTCGGCTTCAATCGGCTCATTGGCGCTGCGACGCGCAACCTTGAGCCCCTTTTCAGCCAGCATAGCCTGAATGGCCGCAGCACGATCTGGATGACGCGGCACGATGATCGTGACAAGATGCGGATAGCGTACTTTCAGCATCTGATGAACTTCTGCTGTGATCGCTTCTTCGCCGTCATGGGTCGAAATTGCGGCCCACGTTCTCCGTCCACCGATCTGGCGTTGCAATGCGGCCAGAGCCTGTGGATCAGCCGGCGGCGGATTCGTATCGACCTTGAGATTACCTGAAACACTGACAGGCCGCGCTCCCAGCGTACGAAAGCGATCTGCATCTAGTTCCGACTGTGCGACCACATAGGCAAAATTTTCAAAGAGCGCTTCGGCCAGAGCCGGTCTTTTCTGCCAGGCAGCAAAAGAGCGGTCAGACATGCGCCCATTGACCAGAACCTGCGGCGTGTGGCGACTGCCAAGTGAAAGCACAGTAGCAGGCCAGACTTCAGATTCACAACCGATGGCAAGATCAGGTTTCCAGTGGTTGAGAAACCTGTTAACCGCCGGTTGCAAATCCAGCGGCGCGTATTGGTGAATGACCTTACTACCTAACTGATCTGCGACAACTTTTGCCGACGTCACAGTACCTGTCGTCAGCACGATATGGATACCAGTCGCAGCGATCCGCTCAATCAATGGCGTGATCGCGACGGTTTCACCAACGCTTGCCGCGTGGGCCCAGATAACCGGCCCTTGCGGACGTGCTATGGCGGATTTGCCGTAGCGCTCGCCGCGGCGCATGCGCTCTTCCTTGCCGCGAGACGCACGATAGGCGATGTAAGGCCCCATAAATGGATAGGCCGCGGAACCGAGTGCACGGTAGGCAGACAACATATTGCGCGCCCAGCGTTCGCTCATTTCGCTTTCTCCAACGCAGCATAGGCCTTGACGGTCGCGTCGTTGAGTTGGCGCGTTAGCTCCATGCGTTTTTCTTCCAATTGCGTTTCATCGGCATCCGCGTCGACCCATACATTGTCGCCGCGCACGATAATCGAACGCCCAAAGGGCAGCGGAATCGTCGTTTTATCCCAGGACTTTTCCAGAACATGGTTCCGTGAGAAAGCATAAGCAACCGGTATTATCGGACGACCGGACAATTTCGCCAATAAAATGATGCCTTCTCCGGCCTCACGCGCTTTGCCGTGAGCGATGTCCGCTATAATTGATGCCGACTGCCCGTTTTTGAGAGCATTCTTCAACGTCAGAAGCGCGCGCGCGCCTCCCTTTTCAGGCTTGGAGCGCGAACCTCGTCCACCAGAGCCACGCACTGTCAACAATCCAAGTTTTTCCGCAACACGAGCGTTCAGTTCCGCATCTGCACTGCGCGAAAACATGGCGACAAGTTCAATTCCCTTGGGGCAGATGAACGGTCCCATGAGATGTTGCCCATGCCAGAAAGTCACGATGAAAGGATCGTCTTTACCCACCAGCGCCTGTGGGTCTGCTGATTCTTTCAAGCGAGAATTTGTGAAATAGACAAGCTTGAAGTAGGAGGTGATCAGCCAGACCAGCATGGCTTTAACCACGGCAGACTGCGCCAGTGGCCCGCGAATACGTCGCCAGAGGCGCTTCGCGAATCCTTGCTTCTTATGCCCGGTGGTCTGACCCGGGCTATCTCCGCTTTGCATCCGATATTGGCCGGGAGCAGTCAAACTGCTCAATCCGCCTTCAGCGTCACGCCTTCTGGATCGAGCAACCGATGCAGGTGCACGATGAAATAGCGCATATGAGCATTGTCTACTGTTTGCTGTGCCTTCGACTTCCATGCGGTCTTGGCCGACTCGTAATCCGGGTAGATGCCAACGATATCGACGTTTTCAAGATCGCGGAACTCAACGGTACCGAGCTTTTTCAGCTCACCGCCGAACACCAGATGAAGAAGCTGCTTTTTGTCGCCTTCGACGCTCATGACAATTATCCCTGAACAAAATTGGTTCGCGGCATGATTAACCCAAGGGTCAGTCCGCGACAACACTCAACATTTTTTGCAGAAGGTCTCCGCTGGCGGCAACGAGAGCGCCATGGCTCAACGTCGGACCACCATACTGGATCGGTAGGGCATCGCTTGTCAGGATTGCCCCGCCCGACTCACTCAGGATCAGATCAGCTGCTGCCAAATCCCAATCATGTGAATTTGGCCGAATGAAGGTGCCCGCTATATCTCCACGCGCCACCATAGCGATACGGTAGGCCAGCGAGGGAACATAGGGATGAATCTTTACACGATCCCGCCAGCTTTCCGGGAGTGCCGTCACCATATTGCGGGCTGATGCTATTGTCACCTGTTCACCGGGCGATGGTAATCTGACACGTATCACAGCACCGTTTTGTGAAGCCCCAACGCCTTTCCCTGCTTCGATGAGTTCGTTGCGCGCCGGACATTCCAGAACGCCAGCCAACGGGCGGCCATTTTCCACAACGGCTATGCTAATACACCATTGATCCTGTCCAGCGATGTATGCACGGGTGCCGTCAATCGGATCGACAACGAAGGCGCGGCTGCGTTTTTCAGCCGCCCGTTCATCGACGGTCTCTTCCGATATCCAGCCATAATCTGGCCGCGCTTTCAAAAGAACATCCTTTAGATAGCGGTCAACAGCCAGATCAGCTTCACTGACCGGCGATGAACCATCCTTCAGCCAGACTTCCGGAGAACGACCGAAGTAGCGCATCGCGATACGTCCGGCTTCACGCGCAGCATCACGCAGAAGCGTCAGTTCACTGACAATTTCGTTGTGCCTGTCAGTTTCCGGCAAGAGTCATGCCTTCAATTACGAGTGTCGGTGCCGTCATCCCGAAGTTTCGGTCAATATCGGAGGCGGGTGTCATATTGAGGAACATGTCCTTGAGGTTCGAAGCAATCGTCACTTCACTGATCGGGTAGGCAAGTTCGCCATTTTCGATCCAAAACCCCGACGCGCCGCGGCTATATTGGCCCGTGATCATGTCAACGCCCTGCCCGAATACCTCTGTCACATAAAAACCTGTGCCTATTGCACGGATCAATTCCTCCGGCGACTGCGAACCGGGCTCGATGGCAAAATTGGTTGAAGCAGGCGAAACGCCAGAGCCCGAACGAACACCACGACCATTGCCTTGCAGGCCCAGTTCCCGGGCGCTCGATCCAGAAAGCAGCCAGTGTTTGAGAACGCCATCCTCCACCATCGTCAAAGATTGCCCCTCAATCCCTTCGCCGTCGAACGGGCGCGAAGACGAACCGCGCACACGCAGCGGATTGTCAGTAACATTTATGCCGTTCTTGAGAACCTGTTTACCGAGACTGTCACGAAGAAAGCTCGTCTTGCGTGCAACAGAAGCGCCATTAATCGCGCTTGCAAGATGTCCCGCAATACCGCGCGCAAGGCGAGGATCGTAGATAACGGTGACAGGCCCCGTCTTCGCCTGACGTGCACCCAACCGCCGCACAGCGCGTTCACCAGCGCGACGACCGATATCATCAGGCGTATCAAGATCAGAAAAATGCAGGCGCGAACTGAAATCATAATCGCGCTCCATTTTCGTGCCCTCGCCCGCAATGGCCGAGACCGATCGTCCAAAGCGTGTAGCAGCATAATGCCCCGAAAAGCCTGTCGATGTGACCAGCACCAGACCACCCAGGCTGCGCGAGGCACCAGCTCCGCCTGAATTCGTCACGCCGCTGACTGCGAGTGCAGCTGCTTCCGTCGCAAGTGCGTCCTGCGTCAAACGGTCGGAATCGATTTCCGTTGAATCGTAGAGATCAAGATCACGAGGCGAAACAACAAGCAGCGATGGGTCTGCGAGTTGCTCATAGGGATCCTCCGGCGCAACGCGTGCCATAGCAACAGCACGCTCGGCGAGACGGTCGGGATCGGCGCTCGCATTGGCCGAAACGCTCGCAATGCGACGGCCCACAAAAACGCGCAGAGCGAAATCGTCACTTTCCGACGATTCGGTTCCCTCAACCTTGCCCAACCTCACTGATACGCTAACTGACCGTGCTCGCATCACGACTGCGTCAGCCTGATCAGCTCCCGCCCGTTTGGCTGCAGCCACGAGAACGGCTGCGCGATCGACAAGTTTCTCCGCCGAATTATCTGAAATCATTATATAATCCGAGTTTCCCAAGTTCATCACGGTTCAACCTCGCAATACAATTTGCAGCGGGACCGAAACCGGGACTTGCTAAAAAATATCGTCAAATTGTTCGACATCGGGCTGATTACAGCCATATCTTGTTTCTATATTGCCGAAATCCTAGGGCTTCAAGGCAAGCCCTCCTACATTTCTCCAAATTCCAAGAGCTTGGCATGGTTGCAACTGGCGGAAGTCTCTACCTGCAGTGTCTGATGATTTTGGGCGGTGCGATTATCGCTGCGCCGCTGTTCAAGCGATTAGGGCTTGGTACAGTCCTCGGCTATCTTGCGGCAGGCATCACGATCGGACCCGTAGCTCGCCTCATTGCAGACGGCGAAGATTTCCTGCACTTCTCCGAGCTTGGTGTTGTCTTCCTTCTCTTCATCATCGGACTTGAGCTGAAACCCTCAAGACTTTGGGCGTTGCGCCAATCAATCTTCGGTCTTGGTACCGCGCAGGTTCTGCTTTGTGGAGCAGCCCTGACTGCTCTTGGCATCTACTTTGCGGGCCTCAGCCCCGAAGCAGGGATCATCATCGGTTTCGGTCTCGCACTTTCGTCTACGGCATTTGCCATGCAGGTTTTGGAGGACCGGGCCGAAACGAACCAGAAACACGGTCAACGTGCTTTTTCGATCCTGCTGTTCCAGGACCTCGCCATCGTGCCGATCCTTGCAATTATTCCGGCACTTTCGCCGACCGAACCGTCGCAGGCGAGCGCGGGTTTCCATCTTGCCACAGCAATTGCGGCCATCGCGGCACTGGTGGTCGCCGGACGTTATCTCATCAATCCGATGTTCCGCATTATCGCCAATACCGGCGCTCGCGAAGTGATGATCGCAGCAGCGCTTTTTGTGGTGCTCGGATCAGCCAGCCTGCTTCAGGCGGCTGGCCTTTCGATGGCCATGGGTGCATTTATCGCTGGTGTTTTGCTGGCGGAATCATCCTACCGACACGAACTTGAAGCGGATATCGAACCATTTCGCGGAATCTTTCTCGGATTGTTTTTCGTGGCGGTTGGTCTTTCGCTGAACCTCACTGTGATCGTACAGTATTGGAAGGTTATCCTTCTTGCTGTTCCCATTTTCATGGCAACCAAGATCGCGATCATCTATCTGCTGTGCCGTGTCTTCCGGTCCAACCATAACGATGCTGTGCGAATTGCGTTTCTTCTGCCGCAAGGCGGCGAATTTGCCTTTGTTCTTTTCTCGGCAGCTTCTGCCGCGTCCATAATCTCAAGCGCACTCGGTTCAGAGCTTGTAGCCGCCGTCACCGTATCCATGGCGCTAACACCGCTTTCCGTTTTGATTGGCTCAAAGCTGCTTATCAAGGACAAGACTGTCGATGAAATTGAGGAAAACTTCGAAGGTGCCGGTTCTGACGTATTGATGATCGGCTTCTCGCGATACGGTCAGATTGCATCGCAAATCCTGCTCGCTGGCGGTATCGACGTAACCGTGATTGACAGTTCGCCCAATCGCGTGCGTGCTGCCGGAAAATTTGGCTTCCGTATTTATTTTGGCGACGGTACTCGTAAAGACGTGCTGGAAGCGGCAGGTATAAGAAAAGCGAAGATCGTTGCCATCTGTACCCACAAGAAGGAAACGACCAACCACATCATCAACCTTATACAATCCGAATACCCGGATGTGCGGCTGTTCGTTCGTTCATATGATCGGGAACATACGCTGCAACTGCGCGCTCAAGGTGTCGAGTATGAACTGCGCGAAACGTTCGAATCCGGTTTGCTGTTTGGTCAGCGTACACTCGAAGGGCTCGGCATAGCCGAAACCCAAGCCTACGAAATTCGTGAAGACGTTCGCCAGCGCGACGAAGATCGTCTCCACGTGCAGGCTTCGGAAGGAATCATGGCTGGTCGCCATCTGCTCTTTAACAAACCGGTCACACCAGAGCCTCTGGTCAAACCTGCCCGCGAAGGTCAGCGCATCGACAAAGGCGCGGATGATATCGTATCCGCCTCGTCGTCAAGTGACACAGTCGGATCACCCGTTCCGGCGGAATAGCAAACGTATAGGAAGCCGGTAGATTCAGGTTGCAAGCGTTGAATTTATCGGCACCACTTTTCCCTCGACTGTCAGTTCGAGAGCACGTTTCAGTTCGTCGCGAACACTGGCGCTCTGTGACAATATCTGTTCGAACTTCAGGAAATCCAGAAGACCGATCCGCTCGACATTAGGGCGAATGAAAATGTGCGGGGGGCGAATTCGAAATTTGTTTTCGATGATGGAGCACATGGTCAGCTGGTTCGCTCCGATCACTGCCTCGAACGTGGTAGGCATATAGTCATCTGGTCCGACCGGCGTGCCGACAACGTCGATACCGATGACAATATCAGCCTCATCAAACAGCAGATCAAAGGGCACGGGGTTGAACAAACCGCCATCGACCAGAATGCGGCCATCCCGGCGTACTGGTGCGAAAACTGGTGGTATGGCACAGGATGCCGCGATGGCCGAATGCAGATCGCCATCGCGAATATGGATTTCCCGAGCGGCGTGAAAGTCCGCCGCTGTGATAGTCATCGGGATTTTCAGCTCTTCTACATTCATCGGCAGGCTTGCAGGCAAAAAGACGTCCAGCACCTTTTCGATATTGAACTGGCTGACGCGCAAGCCACCTTTCAGCAATTCTACCCAGCGCGCAGGGCGGGTTTGCCACATACGCTTTGCGACTTCGGAGCGGCGATTGAAAATCGCCGCCATATATTCATGAATTTCCTTGCCCGTCATGCCGCTCGCCATTCCGGCGCCAACGATCGAACCTATCGACGAGCCTGCAATTGCAACCGGTTTGATACCAAGTTCATCGAGCACCTCGACAATATGGATGTGGGCAATGCCGCGTGCCCCACCTCCGCCGAAAGCGACGGCAATTCGGGGCGATGACGGCACTGCCTTTTCCAATTTGGCACCTTTTAGCTTTGGGCCGGGCCGAAAATCAATATTGCCGGTTCCGCTTCAAGCAGTTTCTTGGCAATAGCCTTGACCTGATCCAACGTTACAGCATCAATCAACCCCGAACGCTTGTCGATATAATCACGCGGAAGTTCTGCTTCCTGCAAGCTAACGAGAGTTTCAGCAATAGCGGCGGATGAATCCAGATTGTTGACGGCGTAAGATCCCTTGAGGAAGTTTTTGGCAGCAGCGAGTTCTTCTTCCGTGGGCCCGTCCGCGGCCATAGCAGCAACCTGCTCGCGGATAATCTTCAGGGATTCCTGCGCTTTGTCAGGACGGGTCGCAGTCGAAATCATCAATGCCGAAACGTGATCGCGCATGACCATGGATGACGATACCGAATAGGCAAGGCCACGCTTTTCACGCACTTCGGCATAAAGACGCGATGTAAAGCCACCACCCAGAATATGGTTCATCAGATAGGCTGCAAAGAATTCGGGATCCTTGCGCGGAATAGCCGGATAGACAAAGCTGATCGAGGTCTGCGGCATATCGAAATTGAGACTGGTCGTCGTGCCAAGTGCCAGTTTGGCATCGGGTACAGGAACCAGTTCGGCCATCGCGGGGAGATCGCCGAACACCTTATCCAGCAACGCCCCCAAATCCTTCGCATTGATCGAACCCACAACGCCGATAGTCAGACGGTCACGCGCAAAGTTCTTGCGGTGAAAGTTCACCAGATCGTCACGCGTGATCGACTGCAGTGATTTCACCGTGCCATCGTCGGGACGCGCATAAGGATGGTTCCCGTAGAGAACTTCGGAGAACTTACGCGATGCAATCGTCGAAGGGTTGCGTTGTGAGGATTCGATACTCGCAACCACCTGCTGTCGAATACGATCAATTGCATCCTGGTCGAAGCGAGGCTTGTTGACAGAAAGAGCAAGCAAGTTTGTGACTGCGTCGCGATTTTCCGCGAGCATGCGAATACCACCCGAAACGGAATCCTGTGTTGCAGAAAAGCTCATTTCCGCGCCCAGATTGTCTATCTTCTCCTGAAACGCATCCGATTTCAGATCACCCGCGCCCTCGTCGAACAGCCCTGTCATCAGGTTAGCCAACCCTTCCTTCCCGGAAGGGTCCTGCGATGTGCCACCCTTGAATGAGAACCGCATGGAAATAAGCGGGACTGAATCGTCTTCTACCAGCCAGGCATGAATACCTTTTGGCGAAACAACTTCCTGAATTTCGATTGCGCGCGCCGGCAAGGCGCACACGATCAGCAATGTCACGGATGCGGCAAGAACACCCACAGCCGACCCGGCATAGCGAAAGTCGAAAACACGTCTGAAGTTCAACGTAAGAATGTTCTTCACTGGATCGCTCCTCCCGCACCATTGGCCCCGGCGCTTCCCGCTGACGCATCCGGGTTCTCGCGAGCGCTCTCCGGCTCGGCGTCCGGAGGAAGCAGGTAACTCGTTACCGATTGGTCTTTAACGAGATAACGCGTCGCCACATCCTTGATCTGATCGACTGTGACACCCTTGATGACCTCCGGCCATTTCTGGATATCGTCAACCGTTTGCCCAACAGACAGTGACGAGCCATAAATCCGGGACATACCTGTCTGGCTGTCGCGTGCAAAGATAACCGCTTTCAGGAAACGATTGCGAGCTTGATCGAGCTCGGTCTGGCTTACGCCGTCTTTGATGATCCGTGCCACTTCGGCTTCAACGGCTTTTTCGACATCGCCAAGCGTCGCGCCATTGCGCGGCGCGCCATATACAGAAAACGTGCCGTCATCAAGCGCATCGCCACCATAGCTCGCGCCCGTATTGGCAGCGATACCCTGCTTGACAATCAATTCCTGATAAAGGCGTGAACGCAACGAACCGCCGAGAATTTCGCTCAGTAGATCGAGGGCGGGGGCATCCCCTGGTTTTACATTCGGAAACCGTTTTTCGTTCGCATAGGAAGGAACAAGCCACGACACACGGAATGAGGGGGTGCTTACACGCTCATCGTGCAACGTCACGACGCGGGCGGCGTGCTTCGCGGGCTCCTGCGGACGCTCACGCGGCAGAACTTCCGCGCGTTTCGGCACCTTTGCCCATGTCTGCAACGTCAGCTCGCGTACGCGTTCCGGTGAAACGTCTCCAGCGATGATGAGCGTTGCGTTATTCGGTGTGTAATATTGCTGATAAAAGTCGATGGCGTTCTTGAGGCTTAGCTTTTCCATTTCCTGCTGCCAGCCAATTACAGGCTTGCGATAAGGATGGTTATAGAAAAGAACAGCGTCGGTATTCTCCATCAGCATGGAAGCCGGATTGGAATCAACTCGCATCCGGCGTTCTTCCAGAATGACATCCCGTTCGGTTTTCACGGCTTCTTCATTGAGCACCAGATTTTCCATCCGGTCCGACTCGAACTGCATTACCATTTCCAGCGCTTCGGGAGATACCCGCTGGAAATAGGCCGTATAATCATAGGAGGTGAAGGCGTTTTCTTGCCCGCCGATGGAGGCGACTTTCGCCGAAAACTCGCCAGCTGGGTGGTTCTTCGTACCCTTGAACATCAGATGTTCGAGGAAATGCGCGATACCTGAAACGCCGGGCGCTTCATCGGCCGACCCTACATGGTACCAGATCATCTGGGTCACGACTGGAGCGCGATGATCGGGGATGACAACCACTTCCAGACCATTTGGCAATGTGAAATGACTGACCCCATCCGACTGGATGATTTCTGGAAGCGCTGTTTGTTCAGCGACTGGGGGCGACACGGGCGCTGGTTGCGTTTCGGCGGCAGCGGCAGGTTGGCTTTCTGCCCGGACTGCACCGCTTGCCACCGGTAAAGCCAGCACGAAACCCAAGGCGGTGGACAACAGCAAGCGCCGGAGTGAGGGGTTATTCACCAAGCGACATCTCCAATCGGTTTCATTCCCGCCCGTTTTTCCGGGCGACATGTTATATTTTATGCGAACGGAATCGTCCGCTAATTCATTCGGCGGCTTTCAACTGGATCAGCCGAATAATCGTGCCCCCGTAGTTGCGCTCTTCCAGCACGACGAATCGTTCATCAAGTTCGAGCGCCGCCTCCGCATCTTCTTCAAGCACCAAAAGTGCGTCAGGATTAAGCCAACCACCTTGAAGTGCAGACAAAAATGCCTTTTCCCCCATACGCCGCCCATAAGGCGGATCGGCAAAAACCAAGTCGAACGGCTCCATCGTACCGACGATACCCAACTGACAGGCGTCGCGCCGCAAAATCTTGGTGTGCCCCTGCAGACTGAAAGCCTCGATATTCTGACGCAACAATCCCCGCCCCTCCGCAGATTCTTCCACGAAGGTCGCGTAGCGCGCACCGCGCGATAGGGCCTCAAGACCAAGCGCGCCTGTCCCTGCAAACAGGTCGAGGACGCGTGCGCCCTCTACCTTGTCGGGGAAATTATGCGCGAGGATGTTGAACAGGCTCTCGCGTGTGCGATCGGTGGTGGGACGAATGGCGTTGGTCGAAGGTGTTACGAGCGCGCGCCCGCGGAATCTACCGCCGACGATCCGCACCACCGCCTCCAGTTCTGCCACCGCCTGACTTGCCGCCACCCGGCTTTCCACCTGGTTTACCACCCGGCTTGTTTCCCGGTCCACGACGCGGTCCATCCTTCGGACCATCATCAAAACGACGAGGTTTATTACCCGGTCCGCTGCTGCGCGGGCCTGAGCGCGTATCGCGATCGGATGCACCAAAACGACCTTCACCACGCGGTCCGCCCGGCTTTCCCGTCTTGCGGCCCTCGAAGCCACCCTTACCGTGCTCTACAGTCCGGCCTTCCGCGTCGCGCAATTCTGCACGCTCGCGTTTGCCGGGACGACGCTCCTTGCGTCCATCCTCACGCTGCTCACGGCGCTCTGGACGTCCCTCTTCCGAGCGGTTTCCTTCCGGACGCGGACGCTGTGGACGAGCGTCCTTATCAAAGCGGCCTTCCGGTCGCTTGTTATAGCGGCGTTCACCACCTTCGTCGCGTCCCTGCTCCTCATCACCAGCTCGACGCGGGCGCATCTGCAGATCGCCACTGAATTTCGCTGAACGATGCGGAACTTGACGTTCGACACGGGCGGGCTTGGCAGCCGCATTTTCGCCCTTGGGGCGCGCACCTGGAGCCATCCAGACATTAGCGTTTCCGCGACGACGCGGTTCAACCTTTTCGGCTCCCTTGTCGTCGCGACCGCGACGACGCTGAGGACTGCTGGAAATCCATTCACGTTCGCGCGGGCCACGCCGGCGTTCGCCTTCCTCGCCCTCATCTTCCACGTCGCGACGAGTCCGTCCCTGAACAGCAGCATTGGAAAACTCGTTCAGAACAGGCGCATCGAAATCTGCGCCTGAATCCTCAATCAACTTGTCACCAAGCTGATCTCGCAGGATACGTCCCTTGATTTCGCGTACGGCACCTTCTTCAAGATCGCCGAGCTGGAAAGGACCGAATGAAACGCGGATAAGACGTCCAACAGTCAGACCAAGAGCGCCCAGAATATTCTTTACTTCACGGTTTTTGCCTTCGCGCAATCCGATAGAGATCCAGACATTGGCACCCTGCTCCCGCTCAAGCGTTGCTTCAATACTGCCGTAGAAGACGCCATCGACGGCAATGCCGTTCTTCAGCTCATCAAGCTGCACCTGTGTGACCTTGCCGTGGGCGCGAACGCGATAGCGGCGCAGCCAGCCGGTGGAAGGCAGCTCCAGAACGCGTGAAAGCCCACCATCATTGGTGAGCAGCAACAGACCTTCGGTATTGATGTCGAGACGACCAACTGAAAGTACGCGTGGCATCTCGGCAGGCAGCGCCTCGAAAACCGTTGGGCGACCTTCAGGATCGCGATTGGTCGTCACAAGACCCGCAGGCTTGTGATAAAGCCAGAGACGGGTACGCTCGGTCTGCTTCAATGGCTTGCCGTCGACCGTAATAATATCCGTGCGCTTGACATTGACCGCGGGGCTCTCAAGCACCTTGCCATTCACGGCAATACGGCCAGCAGCGATCATCGTTTCCGCTTCACGGCGTGAAGCTATGCCTGCGCGTGCCAGACGCTTGGCAATACGTTCGCCCGTGTCCTCTTGCCCCTCGGCGTCGCGCGGTGCGAATTTACGTGGCTTGTCACGTCCGCCGTCATCGCGGCGCGGACGAGTGTCACGATCTGGCCGACCGGGACGATCGGAGCGCCCTCCACGGCCATGCGGACGCTTGCCATCCTTGTTGTCATCATCTTTAGTCATCTGGTATTGGCCTTTCAGCAGCGCTGCCGTGTCACCTTACACCTTTAATGACAGGCAAGGGACAGCCGGAAACAGGAACGCTGTATAAATCCGTTCGCAAATCGGTTTCGATTTCGGGAATTATGCAGTAACAAATCGCTTCATGGCTTGCGAGCGAAATTTCCGAAAGAATGCACGAAATGGAACAGCCATGAATAAGAGTGCCAAAGTCCCGGACCCAAATATGGCCACCCCCATGGAGATAGCACTTGCAGAAGCGCGCGCTGCAGGTTCACGTGGAGAGGTTCCGATTGGCGCAGTCATTGTGCATCACGGCACGATCATTGCACGAGCAGGCAATCGTACACGTGAGTTCAATGACGTAACAGCCCATGCCGAAGTGCTTGCAATTCGTGAGGCTGGAAAAACCCTACAATCCGAACGTCTGGTCGACTGCGATCTTTATGTGACGCTGGAACCATGCGCGATGTGCGCAACCGCCATTTCTTTTGCCCGTATACGTCGCCTCTATTACGGTGCCTCCGACCCGAAAGGTGGCGGTGTGGAACATGGGCCACGGTTTTATACGCAGCCCACCTGCCACCATGTACCGGAGATTTATGCGGGTTTCTCCGAGGGGGATTCACAGAAAATCCTGCGGGATTTCTTCCGCGACAAGCGCTAGCTTCTGCTCAGAGCCTTGTGTCCGGCCATGTAGCGCAGCGTATTATCCCGCAGCATGAAATGATGAATAAGAGCCATCAGAACGTGTCCCGCAATTATCACAAGTAGGCCCCAACCCAGCAAACCATGCAATGCACTGCCCGGAGCGGTCAGCGCGGCGTTTTTCACACCGGTCTGCTCGAAAATCCGGATGCCAAGAAAAGAGAAGCCTCGCCCGCCGCCATATGTGCGCAGCAGAGCCAATGCAGGAACTGCGAACATCAGGCCGTAGATAACGAGGTGCCCGAGTTTAGCCAGTTTGCCGACATGGCCCGACTTATGCGGACGACGACCTGAGTTCAACAATCCCCAGACCCCACGTAATAGTACAAGCACCAGAAGCGCGAAACCAAGTTGGTAATGAGCCGACCAGAAGATATTGTAGATCATCGTATCTTTAGCCACGACGCGTAGAATTGCTGACGCAAACTGCCAAAGAAACAGGAGGGCCATCAGCCAATGAAGAGATCGACTGATCAGACCATATCCCGACGGCGTATCCCAGATAGTGTTCGTATCGTTCATCAAATCATACCTTACATCCCAAGTTGGCATGATACGATTTGCATGAAAGAAATCTTTGATTGAAATCAAATATACGTCAGAATTGCCGACATTAAAAATATTTAATAATCTTTCCTGCAAGAAAACAGATTAAACATTCACTAAAACTACTGAAATAATAAGCCGCAGTAAATAGAATTTACTGCGGCTTATTATCAAGAAAATAAATTCAGCGAGCAATTAGTTCCAAGGCAGATAGTCGCGCCAGCCCTTGGATTTGCCGGATGCCTTCTTGCGCTCACGTTCCTTCTGCGCCTCGTCCGTACCCAATTCGCCGACAGCTGCAGTAGACGCAGGCTCACGATAAGTAAGCGGCGGTTCGCTCAAATAACGGCGTGTCGTCGAGGAACCCTGAACCTGCTGCTGGCGTGCAGCCTTGTAGGCAGCAACCTTTGCCGGGTCGAATGTCGGCGTACGGGACTCATAATCTTCGCGGCGGCTGTTACCACGCGGCAATGCTGCCTGAATGTTGGACGCTACCGGACCATCCTGAACGACCGGCGACACGAAATTCGGATCATCGCGGTTTGCCGTGATCTCGTCACGCAAACGCTTGCGACGTTGTTCCGGCGATTCTGGCCAATTCGGATCGTTGGCGCTAACAACGCTTTGTTGCGGAGCGGGCAACTGACCTTTATCCCCCGGAGCCGGACGAACCAGGTCGGGGCGAGGCTTGTAGTCAATCCGTTCTTTATTGTTCTTACCCTGTCCGAAGCTCGCCATATTCGACACATCGTCAAAGAGCTGTGCTCCTGCGGTCTTGTCGGTTCCATAGGTTGGCGAAGAAACGCAGCCGGATAGCGAAACGCCCGCTATCGCTGTCATAAGCACCAGAACTCGTCCTTCAATCTTCATTAGCGCCACTTCTTTTACGCTTGCCGATTTTATCTTCACCAAAATTTGCTCAAGCAAGCCTTGACTGAAGAAACCGGCAACTCCAAGGCAGATCTTGAAATTATCCGAGGAATGCCTTGTACATGAGTGCAACCCATGCGGCAATCCGATGTTAATCGGTATTTCACCATGTCCGAAGAAAGGATTGCAAGCCGTTTCCTTCTGAAAATACCCCCAACATATGAAACGCCGAGGGTAAAATTTTCAGAACTCCATCAAGCTTCAAGCTTGCCGAGTGCCTTGAGTTCCCGGAGAGCAGCAGCGTCGCGCGCCGAGACTTCGGGAAACTCGGGATCGGAACCAACATCCGTCGTATAACGCCACGAACGGGCGCACTTTTCACCTTCGGCGCGTGCAGGCACAACAGCAACGCCTTTCACATCAGAAAGCGTGAACGCGTCTTCCGGTACAGCCGCATCGCTCAATGAAATACCACTGGTGATGCAGATTTCCGCAAAATCAAGACCTTCGAGCGAATCGGTCAAGCTCTTGTCGGAAATGTAGACGAGCGGAGCAGCTTCGAGCGACGATCCAATGCGCTTATCCGCACGCTCCAGTTCCAGAGCGCCAGTAACGACACGACGCACCGCACGAACCTTGCGCCACTTTTCCGCCAGCACATCATCCCGCCATTCGGCAGGTGTCGGCCGGAACTGCTCGGCATGAACCGAAACCGATTGCGGATAGCGGTCGAGCCAAGCTTCTTCCATGGTGAAAGGCAGCATTGGCGCCAGCCAGGTCGTCAAGTGATCAAAGATTTCACGCACGGTCAGTAGCGCAGCCTTACGGCGAACGCTCGACGGCGCATCGCAGTAAAGCGCGTCCTTGCGGATATCGAAATAGAAGGCCGAAAGCTCAACATTCATGAAGTCGATAAGCGTGCGAGCGATTCGCTTGAAGTCGAAAGCATCATATCCAGAGCGAACAACTTCATCCAATTCAGTCAACCGGTGCAGCATCAGGCGTTCAAGTTCCGGCAGATCAGCGTGAGGAAGATTTTCGCCTTCATCGTGGGCGAGCGTGCCCAGCATCCAGCGGATCGTGTTCCGCAACTTGCGATAGGCATCAATGTTAGTCTGGATGATGCTCTTGCCGAGGCGCTGATCTTCCCAATAATCGGTCGTCATGACCCAGAGACGCAGAATATCCGCACCGGATTCCTTGATGACGTCCTGTGGCGTGACTGTATTACCGAGCGACTTCGACATCTTCTTGCCGTGCGCATCCATGGTGAAACCATGGGTCACGACGGCATTATATGGCGCCCGGCCACGCGTACCGCAGCTTTCCAGCAGCGACGAATGGAACCAACCGCGATGCTGGTCAGAGCCCTCCAGATAGACATCAGCTGGCCACTTCATATCCGGACGGTCTTCCAGCGTGAACGTGTGCGTCGAACCGGAATCGAACCAAACGTCAAGGATGTCGCGCACCTGCGTCCAGCCTTCATTGGCACGGCTTCCGAGAAAGCGCTCGCGCGCGCCTTCGGCGAACCATGCATCAGCGCCTTCGGCTTCAAAAGCATCGAGAACACGCTTGTTGACCGCATCGTCCTGAAGGATGTTGCCTTCTTCATCCACAAAAACGCAGATCGGCACGCCCCATGCACGCTGACGCGAAAGCACCCAGTCCGGGCGGCCTTCGATCATCGAGCGCAGGCGTGTCTGTCCGGCTGCCGGTACGAAACGCGTGTCGTCGATTGCCTTCAAAGCGCGTGAACGCAAGGTCGTACCGTCACCGAGGTTCTTGTCCATATAGACGAACCACTGCGGCGTATTGCGGAAGATGACCTGCTTCTTGGAACGCCACGAATGCGGATAAGAATGCTTCAGGCGACCACGTGCGAAAAGCTTGTCGCGCGCGATCAACTGATCCATGACAGACTTGTTGGCATCGCCCTTTTTGCCGTTATCGTCGATAACCCGCGCGGGACCACCCTCACGGTCAGGACCGAAGCCCGGCGCATCCTTGGTATAAAAGCCGTCATCACCAACCGGGAACGGGATGCTCGGATCTATACCGCGTGCTTCCAGTTCGCGGGCATTGTTCATCCATGCCTCAAAGTCTTCGCGGCCGTGACTTGGAGCAGTATGCACAAAGCCCGTACCTGCATCATCGGTAACATGGTCGCCATCAAGCATTGGCACGATGAATTCATAACCACCGCCAAAGCCCTTCAACGGATGATCGAGAACGATTTTACCCAGTTCATCAGCCGAGATACCACGCAAACGCTTGAATTGAAGCTTCGCCTTGGCAAAGCTTTCTTCGGCGAGCTTGTCGGCGAAGATAAGCTTTTCACCAGGACGCGGACCGAAATCGTTCTCAGCTTCCGTAACTTCATAAAGCCCGTACTCGATACGCGAAGAATACGACACCGCACGGTTTCCGGGGATGGTCCAAGGCGTTGTCGTCCAGATCACAACGGCGCTGTCGGAAAGATCGTTCTGGCCAGCAACCGGAAACTTGACCCAGATCATATCCGACTCGACATCGTGATATTCGACTTCGGCTTCCGCAAGCGCAGTACGTTCCACGACCGACCACATCACCGGCTTGGAGCCGCGATATAGCTGACCGGAGGCCGCAAACTTAAGAAGTTCGCCAGCGATACGCGATTCCGCATGAAAGTTCATTGTCGTGTAAGGATTTTCAAAGTCGCCAAGAATTGCGAGACGCTTGAACTCTTCCGTCTGGACCTTGATCCAGTTGGTCGCGAATTCGCGGCATTCCCTGCGGAATTCATTGATCGGAACTTCGTCCTTGTTCTTGCCTTCGGCGCGATACTTTTCCTCGATCTTCCACTCGATCGGCAGACCGTGACAATCCCAACCCGGAACGTAATTCGAGTTGTATCCGCGCATCTGGAAAGAGCGCGTGATAACATCCTTGAGAATCTTGTTCAGTGCGTGGCCGATATGGATATTGCCGTTGGCGTAGGGCGGACCGTCGTGCAGCACATAGAGCGGGCGATCCTTGGCCTGTTCGCGCAGCTTCTTGTAAAGGTTCATCCCCTCCCAGCGCTCGACGAACAGCGGTTCGCGCTGCGGCAGGCCCGCGCGCATCGGAAATTCTGTCTGCGGCAGATAAAGGGTTTTGGAATAATCGATTTTGGTCGTCTCAGTCATGAGGGTATTCGCCTGTGAAGCCCCGGCCGGAGATGGCGGGCAAGTGGATCAAAGAAAACAGGGGGCTGTAGAGCACAGCCGGTCGGTCCCGGACCTCCGCGCCAGATATTGCCTGGCAAAGCAGCCATTCAGGCAAAGCGGGAGGCCGGGCCAATAATTCGTATGGCCGTCATGATAAGCCGAAAATCCGTCATCATGGGCACGCTTTTAGCAATGAGCTTCGCAGGAATAAAGAGGCCAGAGGGGCAAAGACGCAATAAAACTGCATCCCTGCCCCCTGAAAGTGTTCACATTGATACCGTTGAGGTCAGTCCAGCGAGAAATCGAAACGGTAAGTCGCAGAAACGCCGACCATGAACTGGTCCGGGGAGCCGCGTTCCTTCACGATGCTTGAATCCTTTGCCGAACCTTGCAGACGACTGTACTCACCAAACAGGCTCGTATCGATCTTGTCGGTTGCCTTCCAGGTAATTGCGCCACCAACACCAGCTGACTTGAAGCCACCGCCCGGACTATATTCTGAAAGTCCCGACGTAACCGCTTCCTCGGCATCGACGCCGAAATAGGTTTTGAAGTAATCCTTTGAGGCGAAAGTCGCACGCGGACCACCCGACACACGAACAGTCGGCGTAACATCATAGAATGCATCGGCAGCAATATCGGCTACGACGCCATTATGCGCACGGATACCGTGACGCACTTCGCCACGCACACGCATCCAGTCGGTGGGGTAGACGTCGACAAAAGCGCCCGCTTCACCGCCAAACTTTGTGTCTTTCAGGCCATGAATGTCGTCATCCCGCTCAAAAAGAAGTTTGCCAGCGAGACCCACACGGAAGCGGTCATTGTCGATCAATGCGAAGGACACGTTGTCATTTCGCGATGAGAAGCGCGTCGCCTGCCCCTGTCGGCCAAGCGAGATCAGCGGCTGGGCAGAAAAGCGATATTTGTTCGAGCCTTCGAACTTTGGAGCGACGAGACCTGCCGCGCCGACCTTGAGATACCAATCGCCGGACCAGAAATGCTTGCGAGCGGGCTGAACGGTTTCCGCCGCATAAATATCGGTTTGCTGTACATCGGCGGAGAAAGCGAGCGAACTACTCGTTAGGAATGCGGCACCTGCAACGAGCGCCAAAGGAACAATATGTGCCACATTAAACTCCAACAAAAAGCGCCCCAACAAGTTTTGAGGCATTTATCACTTTTTGTCGAGAATAAGTAAAATTTGATTTAAATCTTAAGTGGAAAACGAAACCAAGACTTCACCTCACTCAAAAGAAAGCAAGCGATCCAGTTCTGACAGTGGCTTCGCACTTGCAAGCAGGGCTCGTGCCTCTGCGTCATCGCGCTTCATCTGATCGATAAGCGGATCAAGGCCATCAAACTTGATTTCCCCGCGCAGAAAGCCAAAGAAGGATACACAAGCGATCTCACCATAAAGGTCGCCCGAAAAGTCAAAAAGAAATGTTTCAAGAAGGGGCGTACCGTCACTGTCGACGGTTGGCCGACGACCGAAACTTGCAACCCCGTCATTAAGGTCACCGTTCTCGCGCCGGAACCTGACAGCATAGATTCCGTGCTTTAAGCCCGCCTGCGCGTCGATTTGCATGTTCGCGGTCGGAAATCCAAGCGTACGTCCGAGCTTCTTGCCGTGAATAACTTTACCGCAAGCCATATAGCGATAACCAAGAAGTCCCGCTGCTTGAACGACGTCCCCTTCGCAAAGCAGATTTCTTATGCGGGTCGATGAGACGAGGTTATCGCCTTCGTCTGAAAAGGCGTCAACAAGTGTAACCGTGAAACCGGCTTTTTCTCCAGCTTTCTGAAGAAATTCCGGTGTTCCGCGCCGGCCCTTGCCGAAATGAAAATCATAACCGGTGACCACACAGCTTGCGTGCAATCTTTCAACCAGAATGTGTTCAACGAAGTCCTCCGCAGAGCGAGACGAGAACTCACCGGTAAATGGTTGCTCAACGACCGCATCAAAACCCATCAGACGCAGAATCTCAGCCTTCTTTGCTGCTGCGGTCAAACGATCGATCGGCGCATCTGGCTTGAAGAAGCTACGCGGGTGCGGTTCAAAAGTCAGGACTACTGCTGGCAGACCGCTTTTTTCAGCAATCTCCAGCGCGCGCTCCAGCACAGCCTGATGGCCGCGATGGACACCATCGAAATTACCGATTGCCACGACACAATTCTGCAGGCGTTCCGGCAAAGAATCCGTTCCAGAAAGGCGCTGAAAGCTGGATGGGGTCATTGTGATCCGAACTTCGTTGGTCGTAACGAGATTGCTCGCCCTCAAACAAGAGCATTAAGCGCAGCAACCGGACGATTGCCATGCTTCTGGAGAAACGCTTCCATTCGGGCGATGTCAACAGTACCATCGGTCGTATAGTCCGCAGCATGAACTCCGCCGGAGATGTAGAGCACATCCAGTCCGAAATCGGCAGCTCCCTTCACATCGGTCAAGACACCGTCTCCGATACCGAGAATCCGGCTTTTCTCGACTGTCTCACCGCGGATCTCTTCAGCGAACCTCAGTGCTGCCTCGTAAATCGGGCGATGCGGCTTTCCTGCTATAAGGGTGCGTCCGCCGAGCTGGCCATATTCGCGTGCAAGGGCACCTGCGCACCAGATCAGCCGCGTACCGCGCTCAACCATAATGTCCGGATTGGCACAGATGAACGGAAGATTGCGCGAACGCAGCCGGACCAGCAATTCCTTATAATCGTCCGGTGTTTCACTTTCATCATCATAAAGTCCGGTACAGACGACCCCCGAAGCTTCGAATTCTTCGACCAATTCAACATCGAGACCGTCATAGATGGTCAACTCGCGCTCACAGCCGATGTGAAACACCTTGCGCGGACCTTCGGCGATCAGATCACGGGTTACATCGCCGGACGTGACCACACGATCATAGGCATCGGCGGGAACGCCAAGACCCAACATCTGCTTTTCGACATCAGGATGAGGCCTTGGAGAATTCGTCACCAGAATGACCGTAACACCCTTGGCGCGCGCGCGCTTTAGCGCCTCGATTGCAGCCGGATACGCGGCTTCACCGTTATGCACCACGCCCCATACATCACAGAAGAGCACATCGTACTGGTCGGTCAGATCGTCGAGGCGTTCGAGCTGCTTCATGGTTTCCTCTTGATAATCCATCGGTAAGGCGAGAACCGCTATAGGGTGTCTTTAAGACTGCCGAGAAGGCAGCCAGCGCTCCATCTAACGCAGCCAATCACATCTGTCACGGTCTTTGGCCTGGATATCCGACCGGCAAAGCGCGTCCAATTATCCCATAGGTGATTTCACCGATCATTTACCGTGCTTCGTGACTGACTGTTAGAAAGATGCTGGTAGGAGCGGATACAACCTTTCATTTCATGTGTCGCAGACACAACCGTCGGCGGGGGCTACATTGAAAAACTGGATCACTCAAACCAGCAGGCTTGCGCTGCGTAGTTTTCGCCATTTGACTCAACCCATGAGCCTGCGCTTTGCCAAAGACGAGCGCGGTAATTTTGCGATGATAATGGCTTTGGTGCTGGTGCCCCTGTTGCTTGCCGGCATGGTTGCAGTCGACTCCGCCAATCTCATGCGCGTGCGCAACAATGTGCAGGCTTCGCTCGATGCTGCGGCACTTGCTGTGGGTAGGAGATTTTCCACTGGCGAAAGTCAAACTGTCGTGCAGATCTACGGTGCGCAAGTTTTTACCGCCAACCTTACCGCACTGAGCGCAGATGCGGTCAATTTCGACGTCGCTTTTCCAAAAGATAAAACAACTGATCAACAGATACAGGCGACCGCTGGATTCACTTATAAGTCCCTGTTTGGTGTCATTGCTTCACGCCTTACAGGAGATGATTGGGATCAAAACCAATATACGCTCAGCTCTTCGGTCAGGCTTAAGAACACGATTGAAGTCGCTCTCGTTCTCGACAATTCCCGCTCCATGGATGAAACTAGAAGCGGGTCGACAAAAAAGCGCATCGACCTTCTGAAAGAAGCCGCCTCACAGCTCGTGGAGACAATGGCCGCGCAATCCACGCTCATAACGCACGTTGAAAACCCTGTGCAATTTTCACTCGTTCCCTTTGCTGGTTCAGTAAATGTCGGCCCGCAATATTTGAACGCAGCCTGGATGGATCCGGAAGGCAGGTCTCCCGTCAATCTCGAAAACTTTACGCTGCCTGTCACCATCGACAGTACACGCAAGATAGAAGAAAAGCCGGTAGGCAGCGGGCGATATTACAAATCTGGAACCGGCTGGGGGGAACGCAATAACAAACCTTATTCGCGTGCAGAACTTTATGCCGACCTTTCCCTGCGATCGAAAGAGACTTGGCTCCCTTGGCAGGGTTGTGTCGAATCTCGTCCGGGCACCTATGCGCTGGATGTAACGCCTCCTTCTGACAACAACCCAGACACATTATTTGTCCCCATGTTCGGCCCGGCTGAGTATTACAATACCGATAGCAGGGGAAACGTCACTTCCACCGTTTTGAACAGCTGGTGGCAAGACGACACATCCTTGGCTTACTCGCCCCGGCAAAGCGACCTCAAGAAATACTATCTGCGCGATTCCCTCGACAAGATTTACCGAGGCGGTAGATCGAATGGCGGCGGCCCCAACTATAGCTGCACATCATCACCTCTCACCCCATTGACGGACGTCACTACCGAAGAGGGGATGAAAACAATTCAAACCGCAATCAAGGCGATGGTACCAAGCGGCGGTACGAATGTTCCCGAGGCTATGGCCTGGGGCTGGCGAACGATCGTCCGAGGAGCACCGTTTACAGAAGCCCGGCCTTCGACCGAACGCGGCAATGATAAAGTTGTGATCGTGCTGACCGACGGCGCCAACACCTATTATAAATATGACGGACTGGCTGGCTCGGGTCCCGACAGAGCTGCAAACTTTTCCTACTATTCAGCGCACGGCTACACTGCTCGCATAACCAAACACTACAGCCAGGCACGTTTATTTCAGGAAAGCGGCGTTTCGGTTTCGCAAAATAACAGTACATATACGAAGGCTATGAATGCGCGTTTCGCAAAGCTCTGCGACAATGCCAAGTCAGCCAGTATCATCGTTATGACAGTCGCATTGGACCTCAGCGAGACGAACAGCACCGAGAAAGCACAAATAGATCTGTTGAGATCCTGCTCTTCAAACTCGCGCGTTCGCATGGAGAGTGGCAGGCCAGCCAAGCTTTTCTGGAACTCAACCGGCGGTGAACTAAGCGAAACATTCAGGCAGATCGGCGATGAACTCTCCAATTTGCGCATTGTGGATTGATATTGCCAACGACATCACCATATGCCGGATCGGACATAGTCAACCCGTGGCCGTTCCGCGTTAAGGATGGTGCAAATTAACCATCATTCATCTGTCAAATTTCTCAGGCAATCTTGACAAGATAAGGTCCGGCTTCTATCTCAGAGCCACGTTAGCACTCTCGCATGATGAGTGCTAACAAGCGCGGATCGGCTCGATCCGTTAACAGGGTTCAACGTCTATAACACCAAGGGTTATACCATGGCTGATATCAAGTTCCGCCCGCTTCATGACCGCGTCGTCGTTCGTCGCGTTGAATCGGAAGCCAAGACCGCTGGCGGCATCATCATCCCTGACACCGCCAAGGAAAAGCCGCAGGAAGGCGAAATCGTCGCTGTTGGCGCAGGTGCCCGTGACGAAGCTGGCAAGCTGATCGCTCTGGAAGTCAAGGCTGGCGACAAAGTTCTGTTCGGCAAGTGGTCGGGAACCGAAGTCAAGATCGGCGGCGAAGACCTGCTGATCATGAAGGAATCCGACATTTTGGGTATTGTCGGCTAACGCCTCCGACTCGGTATCGTCGGCTAATATGGCCTACATACGGGTCGATCATATACCACAAACCAATTCACCATAATCTGACCGGGACAATTCCCAGGAGAGTAAAATGGCTGCAAAAGACGTAAAATTCGGTCGCTCTGCGCGCGAAAAGATGCTGCGCGGCGTCGATATCCTTGCTGACGCTGTAAAGGTAACGCTCGGCCCGAAGGGTCGTAACGTTGTCATCGACAAGTCCTTTGGCGCTCCGCGCATCACCAAGGACGGCGTATCGGTCGCCAAGGAAATCGAACTGGAAGACAAGTTCGAAAACATGGGCGCACAGATGCTGCGCGAAGTGGCTTCGAAGACCAACGACACTGCCGGTGACGGCACGACGACCGCTACAGTTCTCGGTCAGGCAATTGTTCAGGAAGGCGCAAAGGCTGTTGCTGCCGGCATGAACCCGATGGACCTGAAGCGCGGTATCGACCTCGCAGTAACCGAAGTTGTTGCTGAACTTCTCGGCAAGGCCAAGAAGATCAACACGTCGGAAGAAGTTGCTCAGGTTGGCACCATCTCCGCTAACGGCGAAGCCGAAATTGGCAAGATGATTGCTGATGCGATGCAGAAGGTCGGCAATGAAGGCGTGATCACGGTTGAAGAAGCCAAGACCGCTGAAACCGAACTCGAAGTCGTCGAAGGCATGCAGTTCGACCGCGGCTACCTGTCGCCTTACTTCGTCACCAACCCTGAAAAGATGGTTGCTGACCTCGAAGACGCCTACATCCTTCTGCACGAAAAGAAGCTCTCGAACCTCCAGGCTCTTCTGCCGGTTCTGGAAGCTGTCGTTCAGACCTCCAAGCCGCTCGTCATCATCGCTGAAGACGTCGAAGGCGAAGCTCTTGCAACGCTCGTCGTCAACAAGCTGCGCGGCGGCCTGAAGATCGCTGCTGTCAAGGCTCCTGGCTTCGGCGATCGCCGCAAAGCCATGCTCGAAGACATCGCGATCCTCACCGGCGGTCAGGTTATCTCCGAAGACCTCGGCATCAAGCTCGAAACCGTTACGCTCGACATGCTCGGCCGTGCAAAGAAGGTTTCGATCTCGAAGGAAAACACCACGATCGTTGACGGTGCAGGCCAGAAGGCTGAAATCGACGCTCGCGTTAGCCAGATCAAACAGCAGATCGAAGAAACCTCTTCGGACTACGACCGTGAAAAGCTTCAGGAACGTCTTGCCAAGCTTGCTGGTGGCGTTGCCGTGATCCGCGTCGGCGGTGCAACGGAAGTTGAAGTGAAGGAAAAGAAGGACCGCGTTGACGACGCCCTGAACGCAACCCGCGCTGCGGTTGAAGAAGGCATCGTTGCTGGTGGCGGCACCGCCCTCCTCCGCGCTTCGGCCAAGATCTCCGCCAAGGGCATCAACGCCGACCAGGAAGCTGGTATCAACATCGTTCGTCGCGCTCTGCAGGCTCCAGCTCGTCAGATCACGACCAATGCCGGTGAAGAAGCTTCGGTTATCGTTGGCAAGATCCTTGAGAATGCCTCTGAAACCTACGGCTACAACACTGCCAATGGTGAATTCGGCGACCTGATCAAGGCTGGCGTTGTCGATCCGGTTAAGGTTGTCCGTACCGCCCTGCAGAATGCTGCTTCGGTTGCCGGCCTCCTGATCACGACGGAAGCCATGATCGCTGAACTGCCGAAGAAGGATGCAGCTCCGGCTGGCATGCCTGGCGGCATGGGCGGCATGGGCGGCATGGACTTCTAAGAAGTCTATAAAGCACGCCCATCAGGTAATAAGCTCGCACCGCAAGGCGGTGCGGGTGGCGGCATGGACTTCCAAGAAGTCCGTCAAGCTTACTTTGATGAAAATGCGAGAAAGGTGGCCTTGGGCCGCCTTTCTTTTTACGTTGCATAACCGTTTGTGATTTATGAAAAATTTACTCTGCTCGCGCTTTGCTGCACCGAAGTCGTTATTTTAGAAACTTCTGATTGACTCATAACCACCAATCATGGTCAATCCCGAATGACACAGAGATGGACTTCCTGTTTGCCCCCGCACTTTGGAAGTCCTGTCTCAGGCAACAGGAAAGGCAGGCTTCGGCCTGTCTTTCCACTTGCACTTCCAAAAAACTCAGCTTCTATTCTGCGGCGTCAATCTGCGCCTTTCCTGATATCGAGGCGTCATAACGCGCACGAGCCATCATTACCTTTGCTTCATTGGCTATCGCCCACTCACCCAATGCGCGCACAGGCCGCAAGAGATCGCTCCCCATTTCAGTCAGTTCATATTCGACCTTGGGCGGAATTGTCGGAAAGATCGTACGCGTGACGAAACCATCTCGCTCCAGATTGCGTAACGTCGTCGTCAGCATTTTCTGAGAAATACCATCTACGCTTCGACGCAACTCGTTGAAACGCATTGGATGATTACCGAGATAGCTCACCACAAGCACCGTCCATTTATCGCCCACGCGAGACAGAATATCCGCAACGGTCCTGCATGCACTGGTTTCCTTGAAGTCACCGGGTTTCATAAAAGTGCCTCCTTGTGCGCTAGGTAAGTCACTTATATAGCGTCAGTTTCTAACGGTTACCACTCTAAATAAAGGTGCTATCTATGTCTAAGCTCAAAGTCGCCGTCATCGTCGGCAGTACACGTGAACAGCGTTTTGCTCCAGTCCCTGCTCAGTGGATTGCGAAACTCGTAGCAGAACGCCCGGAACTGGACGTGGAAATTCTCGATGTCGCCGATTATCCGATGGGCTTCTATGGCGACACTTCCACCACGACCGCACAAGCAGAAACTGCTGACAAATGGAAAAACAAGCTGCGCGAGTTCGATGCCTACATCCTGACTGCGGCTGAATACAATCACGCTCCTACTGCTGTTCTGAAAAACGCCATCGACTATGGTGACTGGATTCAGAAGCCAATGGGATTTGTCGGCTATGGTGGCGTCGGTGGTGCTCGCGCTGTCGAACAACTGCGGATGATTGCAGTCGAAATGTCTTCTATGTCAGTCAAGACCGGCGTTCATATACTTTTCCCTGATTATCTCGCCGTCGTCAAAGGCGAGAATAAGCTGGACGACTTCCCTCATCTGGCAGAAGCAGCCAAAAACATGCTGGATCAGTTGGTTTGGTGGGGCAAGGCACTTAAGTCGGCGCGTGCCGTCTGAATAAGACGGCAAGCCGGAACGTTAGAGTTCCGGCTTGCCGCTAGCATTGTATGCCCTATGATTATCCGCTGTCACAATGTAATGGATGATCATATGCGTAAAGAACTTCCTATCGCCACAGCTCCGAAAGACGGCCGTAAGATTACAGTCGTCTGGACCGATGAAGATGACCAGCGCAATGAGTCAATTGCACAGTATCGAACGCTAGCCCAATTGCAGGCCGGTGGCGGTCAGTGGGATGAGACAGATACTGGCTGGTGGACGTTCACCGATAGCAAAACCCAGCGCAAGATCGAACCGACCGCCTGGATTTCCGAAACGGATAACGGTGACGAAGAGGACGACGCTTGACCGTGGAAGTGCCGGTCAACAAAAATTGACTTTTATAGTCATGCTTTATCAAATGATTGCGTTATAAAAGTTTCACGAAGAAACATTAGCCCGCCAAGCACCTGGCGGTGCTATATTTGCTTTGGATGGCTCGGTTTCGAGTCCAATTACCCGGAGACCTGAAATGACCGCTACGCGTACCGAAACAGATACGTTCGGACCGATTGATGTTCCTGCAGACCGCTACTGGGGCGCTCAGACGCAACGCTCGTTGCAAAACTTCAAGATCGGCGGGGAGCGCATGCCGCTTCCGTTGGTCCACGCACTGGGTGTCGTCAAGCGCGCGGCAGCGGAAACCAATATTGCGCTTGGCAAACTCGATCCGGTTCTCGGCCAGGTAATTGCAGTGGCGGCGTCCGAAGTCATCGAGGGTAAGCTCGACGAGCACTTCCCGCTGGTCGTCTGGCAGACTGGTTCGGGAACGCAATCGAACATGAATGCCAACGAGGTCATTTCAAACCGGGCTATCGAACTTCTCGGTGGTGAAATGGGGTCCAAGAAGCCGGTCCATCCCAATGACCACGTGAATATGAGCCAGTCGTCCAATGATAGCTTCCCAACGGCAATCCATGTTGCCACGGCAGTCGAGGCCGTCAATCGGCTTTATCCGGCGGTTGAACATCTGACCAAGGCGCTCCAGGCCAAGGAAGAGTCCTTCAAGGATATCATCAAGATCGGTCGTACCCATACGCAGGATGCAACGCCGGTTACACTGGGACAGGAATTCTCCGGGTATCGCGCCGCGTTGGAATATGCGCGCCATCGCATCGAGCAATCGCTCGCAGACGTCTTTCTGCTCGCACAAGGCGGGACTGCAGTCGGCACGGGCCTGAACGCGCCAATCGGTTTCGACACGGGCTTTGCTGAAGCCGTGAGCGAAATTACCGGCCTCCCTTTCAAGACTGCGCCCAACAAATTTGAGGCTCTTGCCAGCCACGGCGCTATCCTCAATTTCCATGGCAGCCTGAATGCTTTGGCGGCGGATCTTTTCAAGATCGCGAATGACATTCGTTTCCTCGGTTCGGGTCCGCGTTCCGGGCTTGGTGAACTGTCACTGCCGGAAAACGAACCCGGCTCCTCAATCATGCCGGGCAAGGTCAATCCGACCCAGGCAGAAGCTTTGACTATGGTCACAACACAGGTGTTTGGCAACCAGACCACAATTACGGTCGCCGCAAGCCAGGGTCACTTCGAGCTTAACGTGTTCAAACCGGTAATCGCATATAACGTCCTGCAATCGATCCGCATTCTCAGTGACGCCATGGTGTCGTTTGCCGATCATTGTGTGGAGGGAATCGAACCGAACCTGAACCGTATCAAGGAACTGCTGGACCGCTCGCTGATGCTTGTGACCGCGCTGGCTCCGGCGATCGGTTATGACAATGCAGCCAAGATCGCCAAGACTGCGCACAAGAATGGAACGACCTTACGTGAAGAAGCATTGGCGAGCGGATTGGTGTCGGCAGAAGACTACGAGCGGCTGGTGCGGGCAGAGAGAATGATTGCACCAGAGTGAATTGGTATTCATACTGTAAACAAACTGTCGAGGATTAGACGGCTTTCCTTGACAGTCTGCAGTCGTTAATTGATGCCTCAGTTCAACAGGAGATAGCCCCGCATGTCCTCTATCACTCCACAGTCCAATGGCGCTGTAACGCTCATCGCCCGCATCTTTCTTTCGATCCTCTTCATTCTTGCCGGCTACGGCAAGCTGACCGCCATCTCGGGCACTGCAGGTTACTTCGCTGGTCTCGGCCTTCCGGTTCCAACCGTTACGGCTGTCATTGTCGGTCTGGTGGAATTTGTCGGCGGCCTCGCAATTCTCGTCGGCTTTCAGACCCGCATCGCGGCAGCCATTGTCGGTCTGTTCACCATCGGCGCGACGCTTGTTGCCCACATGGACTTCTCGCAAGGCATGAACGCCATGATGGCGCAGAAAAACCTCGCAATTGCGGGTGGTCTCTTTATCCTCGCCCTGCATGGTGCAGGTTCGCTTTCGATTGACGCCAAGCGCGGCTGATCAGAAATCAGCAACACAACATAAAGAAACCGCGCTATTCAGATGGCGCGGTTTTTTAATTTCCAGCGTCTTGCTGCCAATGGTTAAAAAGGAGGATTCTCCTCGAATTGAGGTAAGTCATCCAGAATGTCATACCATGGAGCTTTCGAGCCGACGAAAATATGAGCAGACGGCTTCAGCTTTGGCTCCTCAGCCAACACACCATAATTGACGTGAACATATTCGCCCCCGCGAACGATGGAATATAGAAAAGAACCACAAGAAGCGCATCGCACATCGTGATCGATCTCGTTGCCGACAAGCATGAGCGACGATTTACTATTTGTCTCTTCGAGTGCGTGGGTTTTTATTCCACCGAAAGCCTTGAATGCACTGCCAGTGGCACGACGACATAATGAGCAATGGCAGTTCAGGGCATATTCGAATTCATCCGTCACTGTGAAACGGACTGCTTCGCAGGTACAACGTCCAATCAATTTCCGCACACTATTCATCTGAACTGTTCCGAGTTCCAATTGTGAAATGGCAACTCGCAACATAAAAGACAAACTTGAAGTTATCTACCCGCCCAGTCCTTTACGAATACGGGTCGCAACTTCTGTGACACGTGCATTCTCGCGACTGCGGCGCGCTGAAACAAGGCAAGCCTGCGAGCGCAGAATAACGCCGTCTTCCAGAACCTTTAGGCGGTTAGCCCGCAGTGTTGAACCCGTCGATGTAATATCGACGATCATGTCTGCAGAACCTGCAGCCGGAGCGCCTTCAGTAGCCCCCAAGCTTTCAACGATGCGGTAAACCTGAATGCCATGCTTCTGCGAAAAGAATTGCTGTGTCAGTCGCCAGTATTTGGTGGCGATGCGCAGACGGCGACCATGACGCTGGCGGAAATCAGCCGCCACATCGTCCAAGTCAGCCATGCTGGTCACATCACGCCAGACTTCCGGAACTGCCACCACAACGTCAGCATGACCGAACCCCAGTTCCGCTTCGATGGCCACGCGTTCTTCCGAATGCGCCAATGTTTCGCGAACAAGATCTTCGCCTGTAACGCCCAGATCAACACTGCCGTATCCCAGTTCACGGGCGATTTCGGAAGCCGAAAGGAACAGAATGTCGAGATCAGTTTCGCCCTCAACACGAGCCCGGTAATTACGCGAGTCATCCGGCAGGATCACTTTGTAACCTGCCTTGTCTAGTACTGCGAGCGTCTGTTCCTTCAAGCGCCCTTTGGACGGCAATGCCAGAGTCACACTCATTTTTTCTCTCCCGCCAGCATTTGCAGTCGGTCGAGCCAGATGGAAAAGCCGACGCCGGGAATGTTTTCCGAAGCGCCAAGCATGGTCAGAAGCCGGTCATAGCGACCGCCGCCAGCGAGAACGCCTTCCTTTTCAACACCCGGAGCCCGGATTTCATAAACGAGACCGGTATAGTAATCGAGCGGACGCCCGAAGGAGGCATCGTAGATAATATCTTTTGTGGCGATGCCCGCATTCACAATAGCTTCACTGCGCGCCTCAAACTTCTGCAAGACTGCAGCAAGATCAAGGGCGTGTTCCGAAGCAAATGCCCGCAAGGTAACGGCTGCGGAATCAAGCGAGACGCGCGTTTCAAGAAACTGTTTCAGAAGATCAAGCGCGGATGCAGGAAAGCGCGTAACCGCAAGATCTTCCTTCTCGATCAACCGGCGTGCAATCTCGGCCGGCGAACGTCCTGCACTGGGCGAAATGCCAGCTTCGAGCATTTCCGCTTCCAGCATGCGTGCAAGCCCGGATTCATCGCCCTCTGCCACCAGCCCGGCAAGCGTTTCCGGCAACGGATCACGCCGTTGTGCGCCAGTCAGTTCAGCAAGTACCTGTTCCATGGAATTCGCATCGCCGAAAGAACGCAGAAGCTTCTTGCGCCAACCTTGTGGCAGGCCCAGCGCCTTCAGCATACCCGCAAAAACCGACTGGTCTCCCAGAACAATCTCAAGCTCTGCTTCAGGAGCCGCCGCGCGAACACAGGAAAGCGCATCAGCAATCGAGCGCGCATCCGATGCGGCTTCGTCGGAAGCACCCAAGTCTTCGATACCGGCCTGAAGGAATTCAGCCGCACCGTCACGATGCTGACGGAACACTTCGCCCAGATAGGCATAGCGCTTCGGCGTGGCAGCATTCAGGGCGATGTGGTTGCGGCAGACGGGAATGGTAAATTCCGGCCGCAAGCACAAACTATCGCCGTTCTCGTTTTCAGTGAGAAAAATACGACGGCGTAAATCCTCGCCCGCCATATCCAGAAATGGATCAGCCGGCTGAATCAGCGGAATTTCGACAAGTTCGGCTTCGCGCGCACCAAGCGTCGCACGAAGAGAATTGAAAACACCAGACGAGCTCGATCCAGCCATGGTTTCCGTCACTTCGACTGTTCTGCGCGATCTCGCGCCTGGCTGGCAAGGATTTCACGGACGGCATCGATGAGGCCATTTTCCTTGGCCGTGATCTGAGCCGGGCGGCTTTCGCGCCAGGTTACATTGTCCTCGATCTCCGCAGAAAGGCGCTTGCCCTCGACCAGATCCTTGATCTGCACCTCACCGGCCTCACGCTCCTGCGAGCCCTGAATGATGACGCAAGGCGCTTCACGACGATCAGCATATTTCATCTGCGCCTTCATGCCGGACCCGCCGACATACATTTCAGCGCGAATACCGGCCTGGCGCAGGTCGGAGACCATCTTCTGATAACGGCCAAGGCTTTCTGTATCCCTGTCCATAACCAGAACCACTACCGGGCCGACAACATCGGAAACATCAAGTTTGCCGAGGTTCTTCAAAGCCGTCATCAAGCGCGAAACACCAATAGAAATGCCCGTCGCTGGTACTGGCTCGCCGCGGAAGCGTGACACGAGACCATCATACCGGCCACCACCGCCCACAGAACCAAACACGACCTTCTGACCGTCTTCATTGGTAACGTCGAATTGCAGTTCCGCTTCGAAAACCGGCCCCGTATAATATTCAAGACCACGCACAACGGACGGGTCAATCTTCACACGACCATCGTAGCCACCCGCCGAGAACAGCACCTGCATGTCGGCAAGTTCGGTTACACCTTCCTCACCCTTGGCGTTGCCAGCCACAACTGCACGGAGATTGGCGATCGTTTCGACGCCTGTCGCCCCGCCCGCCGCAGTGAAAGCCAAAACTTTCTCGATTGCATCATCAGTAAGTTCAGCGCCCTTGGTGAAATCGCCGCTTTCATCAAGACGGCCCTTGCCGAGCAGAAGGCGAACGCCTTCAGGTCCAAACTTGTCGAGCTTGTCGATGGCACGCAGTACATTGAGGCGCTTGACAGCATTGCCCTCACCTTCAAGATCGATAGCATCCAACACACCGTCAAGAACCTTGCGGTTATTGACGCGGATCGCATAATCGCCACGACTGATGCCTAGGCGCTCCATCGTGTCGGCCATCATCATGCACATTTCGGCATCGGCCGAGACATTCGGCGCACCGACCGTGTCAGCGTCGAACTGCATGAATTGACGGAAACGACCCGGTCCCGGCTTTTCATTGCGGAACACCCAACCATTACGATAACTGCGATAAGGCTTTGGCAACGACTCGTAGTTTTCAGCGACGTAACGTGCCAGCGGCGCAGTCAGATCGTAGCGCAGCGACAGCCATTGTTCATCGTCGTCCTGAAACGAGAACACGCCTTCGTTCGGGCGGTCCTGATCCGGCAGAAACTTGCCGAGTGCATCCGTATATTCCACGAGCGGAGTTTCCACCGGCTCGAAGCCATATAGGTCGTAAACTTCACGGATTGTCGCCATCATCTTTTCAGCGGCGCGCAAATCATCCGGCACCCGATCGACAAACCCGCGCGGCAACCGCGCCTTCATCTTGTCCGCTTTATCGGCCATTTTTCCTGCCTGATCGCTGATTTATACACACATGCCGATTGGAACCGGCATCAATTCTGTTGCCGGTTTCCTAACCGATCAAGTCCGTTGCGGCAAGTGCAGGAAGCGTGTTCAGCGTGTCGCAATGGCGACGGCCGCGCCTGCCATCATGCCAGCGCTGGTTCTGTTAGCGATCCGCATCATGCGAGGACTGCGCAGAAACCGTCTTGCCTGCGCGGCAAGCACCACCCACGCCGTATCAACTGCAGCGAGAACAGTAAACATGACCACCAGCAATTCAGCCCAACCAACCAGCGAAACATGGGTGATATCAACCACCGTCGGCAGAATGGCGAGGTAGAAAACCATGATTTTCGGATTACCAAGTGTAATCGCCAGCGCGCTAAGGAAGAGCTTCCCAGCCTCACCCTGACGCGGAATGGCATTTTCATCCGCAACTTCATCTACCGGTGCGATCCACATCTTCCACGAAAGATAGATCAGATAGGCTACGCCCACATATTTGAGGATGAGAAACGCAGTGTGAAATGTGTTGGCCAGCGCAGCCAGTCCCCAGACTGCGAGTGAAAGCCAGATAGCATCACCAAGCCACAGACCGAACATGAATGGAAAGACGCCCTTGTGGCCGCGGCTGATGACGCGTGCCACCAGCGCGCCGACATTCGGCCCCGGCGTACCCGCCGCCACAACCAGAATACCGGCAAATGCCAACAACGACACCAAATCCATGATCGTCTCCCATACTCAAAGATGGATGTTTCTCGCAGAAATGATGCGGCTTAGCAATCGTTGCTCTAGCTGGGTCGTTTGAAACTCTGTCGCAATTTTTCAATGTGTGTCCGACAGTGACAACCTTCGATGTGGTCGTTCACCAGCCCCATTGCTTGCATGAAAGCATATACAGTCGTTGGACCAACGAATGACCAGCCGCGCTTCTTCAAATCTTTGGAGATGCGAATTGATGTTTCAGTCTTCGGATTGGCAACAAGAGTTGGATAGTCCACCACGGTAGGGCGATCTTTTACGCCCGGTTCGAATGACCAGAAATAGGCCGCAAGTGAACCCTTTTCGGCAACCAGCTCAATTGCGCGCTTGGCGTTGTTGATCGTGGATTCGATCTTGCCGCGATGGCGCACGATACCCTTATCGGCCAGCAGGCGCGCCACATCTTCTTGATTGTACTGCGCAACACGATGGAAATCGAAGCCATCGAAAGCGGCCCGAAAGTTCTCACGCTTGCGCAAGATCGTGAGCCACGACAGGCCTGACTGGAAACCCTCAAGGCAGATTTTTTCGAAAAGCCGGAAATCGTCAGAGACAGGAACACCCCATTCCTTGTCATGATAAGCAAGATAATCGGGTAACTCGCCCGGCCAGAAGCAACGCGTCATTCCATCGGCGCCAACGATCAGACCGGTTTTTGCCTCAGCGACATCGCTCATTGTTCCGCCTCTCAAGTTTCATCCATAATTAATTATGTCGCGCAACCTGACACTAACCACAACTTTAATTGGAAGGGCCGTCAGGCAAAACACGCGACCAAAATTTACCTTTACGATTCCATTCCGGCACACAATCCCCACACGAGCATGAGGGTCGCTCTCCTGACAGCAGATGTCAGGAGCTGCAACGGGCAACTGCGTCACAAAGATTTTCAGGCGCAAAGATACGGATCTGAATTATGAAACCACGGCATCTTCTTTTAATTGGGTCGCTTGCGGCGATTGCCGTTTCCATCGTCAGCACGGGCATGGCCTTTGCCAATGACCGCTATGCAACACTGCCGCCGGTACGTGTGAGTCCTGATCTTTCCGCGCCATGGGTAGCTCAATTGCATGGACAGCCTGCCCGCATAAAGGCCGTACCGCAATCTTTGCAGCCAGCGCCACGTGTTGCCGCCAGACAGAAGCAGAAAGTCAAATCCAGCTATCGTCAGGTTTCGTATCAACGCCCGGCTGCGAATCCGGCAACCACAGTACGAAAGCACCAGATCGATCCCGCTTACCTGCCGCAGACGGTTTCCTATTCCGGCAACGAAAAACCGGGCACAATCGTCATCGATACAGGCAAGCGCTTCCTTTATCTCGTTCAATCCGGCGGTAAAGCGATGCGATATGGCGTCGGCGTCGGGAAACAAGGTTTCAGCTGGAAGGGTTCGCAGCGCATCAGCCGCAAGGCTGAATGGCCAACCTGGACACCGCCGAAGGAAATGATCGCCCGCGAGCGCAAGAAGGGGCGTATCCTCCCGGCGCGTATGGAAGGGGGGATAAATAACCCGCTTGGCGCGCGCGCGCTTTATCTCGGTTCAACACTCTATCGTATCCACGGGACTAACCAGCCTTGGACTATCGGCAAGGCAATGTCGTCCGGCTGCATTCGCATGCGCAATGAAGACGTCACCGATCTTTATGAACGTGTCCCGGTCGGCGCAAAGGTGGTTGTCCGCTAATCGAACCATCTTTTTTCTGCCATTTACAACCGCCTTCTCTCGGAGGCGGTCGTATTGTTTTCATAAATCTGAAAAGATCAAAATTTCTGCACAGAAAGAATGATTGCAGACTTGGAAACATGATTGAAAGGGCTTTTCCTTTTCCCCCGAACACCCATATGCTGACAGTGGCAAAGTCCAAAGAGATATGAAAATGGCTGCCAAATGGCAGTTCGTGCTGGAGAAAGAACCGGCATGCAGGTCAATAGCATTCATGCGCATCAAAGGATCCACCTTTGCGCTGAATGCTTCGGAGGGAAAGGATAAATCATGACCGTACCGACGGTTAAACTGAACGACGGCAATCACATTCCGCAGCTCGGTTACGGTGTCTGGCAAGTAGGTAATGACGAAGCAGTGGCCGCTGTCAGCGAAGCGTTGAAAGCAGGATATCGTCACATCGACACCGCTGCCATTTACGGCAATGAAGAAGGCGTCGGCAAGGCGATCAAGAGTTCCGGAATCGAGCGCGGCGACATTTACCTCACCACGAAACTGTGGAACGGTGAACAAGGCTATGAATCGACGCTGAAAGCATTCGACGCCAGCTTGAAAAAGCTTGGCACGGATTATGTGGATCTCTATCTCATCCACTGGCCGATGCCATCGAAAGATCTTTTCATGGAAACATGGCGCGCTTTTCTCAAATTGAAAGAAGAGGGTCGAGCCAAATCCATTGGTGTATCCAACTTCCGTACAGCCGATCTCGAACGCATCATCACGGAAAGCGGCGTAACGCCGGTTCTCAATCAGATTGAGCTGCACCCACAGTTCCAGCAGGACGAGTTGCGTCTGTTCCACAGCAAACACGACATCGCGACGGAAGCGTGGAGCCCACTTGGTCAGGGTAAAATTCTGGAGGATGCCACGCTGAAGGCCATCGCGGAAAAGCATGGCAAGTCGGTCGCACAAATCATCCTGCGCTGGCACATCGAAACGGGCAATATCGTCATTCCCAAGTCCGTTACGCCCGCCCGTATCAAAGAAAATTTCGATATTTTCGATTTCCGTCTCAACGGAACCGATCACGATGCGATTACGAAACTGGACAAGGCAGACGGCCGGATCGGCCCGAATCCGAGTACCTTTTCGGCTGGCTGAGCAGACATCGAAGACAAAACCGGGCAATTGCCCGGTTTTTTTATGCAGCTATTTGTGACAATCCCTGAGGCTTCGGCCCACCATAGGCCCAGTCGATCAGTTCCACCGTGTGCACGATGGGTAGCTTGCTGCCGGTGGCGATCTGGGTCATGCAGCCGATATTACCGGTAGCGATCAGATCGGCGCCTGTCGCCTCAATGTTCTTTACCTTGCGGTCACGCAGCTTGGCGGCAATCTCCGGCTGCATGATGTTATAGGTGCCAGCCGATCCGCAGCACAGATGCCCTTCCAGCGGTTCCTTCACCGTGAAGCCCGCTTTTGACAGCAGGTCTTTCGGCTGCCGCACAATTTTCTGCCCGTGCTGCATCGAGCAGGCCGAGTGATAGGCGACTGTCAGCGTCTGCGGCGCATCGGGTTCCGGCAGATCGATGCCGGTGAGATATTCGGTGATGTCCTTGGCCAACGCTGATACGTGTGCTGCCTTGTCCTTGTAGAATGGATCGAGACGCAGCATGTAGCCGTAGTCTTTGATGGTCGTGCCGCAGCCCGATGCAGTGACAATAATGGCATCAAGACCACCCGCTTCGATCTCACGCGTCCAGACATCGACATTGTGCCGTGCCTGTTCAAGCGCCTGCTCCTCGCGGCCCATATGATGGACCAGCGAACCGCAGCAGCCTTCGCCCTTCGGTGTCACCACTTCGATGCCGAAGCGGTTCAAAAGCCGCAAGGTGGCGGCATTTATGCCCGGATTGAGCACTGGCTGCGCGCAGCCATTGAGGATCGCCACGCGACCACGCTTCTCACCTTTGGCAGCACTAACTGTTTCGATATTGGCAGCCGCTGGCAGACTTTGCGGCGCTAGGTCGAGCATGGCCGCCATCGGTCGTAGGGATTGGCTTTTGCGCAGGAGCGGCGCAAACGGCTTTCCAAGTTTTGCCAGTTTTAGCGCAGCGCGGAAACGGCCCGGATAGGGCAGCACCTGTGCCAAAACCCCACGCAGGAAGCGGTTCATAAATGGGCGCTTATAGGTTTTTTCGATATGCGCCCGTGCATGATCGACCAAATGCATATAGTTGACCCCGGAAGGACATGTCGTCATGCAGGAAAGGCAGGACAGGCAACGGTCAACATGGCGAACGATTTCCTCATCCGCCGGGCGACCGTTTTCCAGCATATCCTTGATGAGGTAGATGCGGCCACGCGGGCTGTCGAGTTCGTTGCCGAGCGTCACATAGGTCGGGCATGTTGCGGTACAGAAGCCGCAGTGCACGCATTTACGCAGAATTTTCTCGGCTTCGCTGACACCAGGATCGCGTAACTGATCGGGGCTGAAATGGGTCTGCATGGCTTCAAGCTCCAGCCTGACGGGGATGCATACGCCCCGGATTGAGGATATTTTCGGGATCGAATTGTTGCTTCAACCGCTGAGAAAGCGCTGCAAGTGCTGCCGGTTGCGGCTCGAACACTGCATTGCTTGCGCGAATATGTTCCGATGCGCGCACGAGCGTCGCATGGCCACCGCCATATTTGGTAATCAGCTTGCGCAAAGTTTGCGCTTCCGGGTCCGCTTCCATCCGCATCCAGATCAGCCCACCCTGCCAGTCGTAATAGGCATCGACGCCCGCATGACGGCGGAACTCGTCCACCATCTGCCAGCCTTGCATCGGCGTCATCGAAACGCGCCAGACAGCGCGATTGTCGCCTGCATTGGCATAAGGCAGGACATCGCGCACTTCACGCCAGAGCTGCTGCGATTGCCCCCCGTTCAACACTTCCACCGTGCCGGATTGGCGGAGCAGCGCCTGCAATTGCCGACTACGGTGCTCGACCGAAGGTGCAAAGCCTTCGAGCCGTAGAACGGTCGCCGCATCCCAGCCGAGCTTACCGTCAAGGAAGCGATTGGCAACAGTCGGCGGCAGATGCGCGGCGGAAGCGACTTCCTCTCGCGATCCCATAGCCATGGCCATGACGCGCGCCGCCTGTTCGTCGGTCAGACCGCGCACGGCAAGCGTTGCCGCCGTTTCCGGCTTCGGCAGAACCTTGAACGTCACCTCGGTGGCAACGCCCAGTGTGCCCCAGGAATTAGCCATGCCTTTGGACAAATCATAGCCGGTCACGTTCTTGACCACGCGACCACCAGATTTGAACAATTCGCCACGCCCGGACACGACGCGCACCCCAAGCACATGATCGCGGGCAGCACCTGCCTTGAGACGGCGCGGACCGGACAGATTGGCGGCAAGCGCGCCACCAATCGTGCCGCGCCCACCCTCGCCCGACAGCAACGGGCCGTAATCCATCGGCTCGAAGTGAAAGCACTGATTGTTGTCGGCCAGAAGCTTTTCGATCTCGACCATCGGCGTTCCGGCCTTTGCCGAGAGCACCAGTTCGTCCGGCTCATACAAGGTCACGCCCGTAAGCCGCGACACGTCGAGCACGCGACCGGCATCAACCCTGCGTCCGATGCCACGCTTGGAGCCATGGCCGATAATTTCCAGCGGCGTGGAACTGGCCAGTGCATCCTGCACGGCATCCAGAACACCAGCCTCATCTTGCGGCTTTAGAATATTTGCATCGCTCATGATCAAACCACAACTCAGAATCGGGGAATATCCGGGAAGGCCAGCTCGCCACGATGCACATGCATACGACCAAGCTCGGCGCAGCGGCGTAATTGCGGAAAAACCTTACCGGGGTTAAGAAGGTGCTTGGCATCGAAAGCACATTTGACACGCATCTGCTGGTCAAGATCGATGTCGTTGAACATTTCCGGCATCAGATCGCGCTTTTCAATTCCGACGCCGTGTTCGCCGGTGAGAACACCGCCGACCTTCACGCAAAGGCGCAAAATGTCCGCGCCAAAATCTTCCGCAGCTTCCAGTTCGCCAGGAATATTCGCATCATAGAGGATAAGCGGATGCAGGTTGCCGTCGCCCGCGTGGAACACATTGGCCACCCGCAATCCGTATTTCTCGGAAAGTTCGCGCATCCCGGACAGAACACGCGGCAGCTCTTTGCGCGGAATGGTGCCATCCATGCACAGATAGTCCGGCGAGATGCGTCCCACTGCCGGGAATGCCGCCTTCCGGCCTGCCCAGAAAGCCAGACGCTGTTCTTCCGATTGCGACAGAATGCAGGTTGTGGAACCGTTTGTAAGCGCCAGTGCTTCGACCCGACCTATCAGATAGTCCACTTCGACGGGCGGCCCATCCAGTTCGACGATCAGCAGCGCTTCAACATCGAGCGGATAACCGACCCGCACGAAATCTTCGGCGGCCTTGATGGCTGGCCTGTCCATCATCTCCATGCCGCCTGGTATGATACCTGCGCCGATGATGTCAGCGACACACTGACCGGCTTGCTCGCTGGAGGGAAAGCCGACCATGACTGCACGCGCCGTTTCCGGTTTTTGCAGGATACGGACCGTAATCTCTGTCACGACACCGAGCAGTCCTTCTGAGCCGGTCATCAGACCGAGAAGATCGTAGCCCTCACTGTCGAGATGCTTACCGCCAAGCCGGATAACTTCTCCGGTGATAAGCACCATTTCGATGCCGAGCACATTATTGGCGGTCAGACCGTATTTAAGGCAATGCACACCACCCGCATTTTCCGCGACGTTGCCACCGATGGAACAGGCAATCTGTGACGAGGGATCAGGCGCATAATAAAACCCCTCGTGTTCAACAGCCTTGGTAATGCCGAGATTGGTCACGCCTGGCTGCACCACAGCGACGCGGTTCGGATAATCGATTTCAAGAATGCGATTGAAGCGCGACATGCCAAGCAAAACCGCATCCTGCAGCGGCATGGAACCGCCGGACAGTGATGTACCCGCTCCCCGTGGCACGACACGAACGTTGTTATCGTGACAATAGCGCAGAACCTGCGAAACCTGATCAACCGTTTCTGGCAGCACAACGACCAACGGCAACGAACGGTGCGCGGTCAGGCCATCGCTCTCGAACACGCGCATCGCATTGATAGCATCCACAACGCCTTCGCCCGGCACGATGTCGCGCAAGTCTGCAACGATCTGCTCGCGCCGCTGCATGACGAACGCGTCCAGCTCCGGCATGATGAGTCCGCTCATATTCTCCTCCACCACTTATGTGGTCAAAGTGCACTCCGCACCATTCTCGTCAAGTGGTAAATCATTTTTACCACTTTAGTCAGCGGCTAAACAGTTTTCACACTGCGGCATAATTGCTTGCCTAGTTTCCTAGCGCTCGGCTAGATGCTTTAAACCCAAAGCTTTAGCAAAGCACGGCAATGAGTGGGATAGCAGAACATGATGAGCAGTCTGGCGGATATGGAAATCTTTGCCCGCGTCGTGGCAACGGGCAGCATGTCAGCAGCCGCTCGCGATCTGGGCCTCTCGCCAGCGGTCGTCTCAAAACGTCTGGGACGGCTGGAAGAGCGCCTCGGAACCCGACTGCTTCAACGAACGACACGCCAGATCGCGTTGACTGAGGCCGGTCAGGGTTATCATGAGCGGGTTCTGGCCATTCTCTCCAACATCGAAGAAGCGGAAGCCTTTGTTGCCCGCCGTTCTGCCGATGCGCGCGGTACATTGAAAATTTCAGCCCCTACGACTTTCGGTCGCATGCACATTGCGCCCTATCTCGTGCCGTTCATGCGCGCCAACGCAGACCTTACCGTCAATATGCAGCTCACCGACGAGATGGTCGACATTGTAGGCGATGGATACGATCTTGCCATTCGGATCGCCGAACTTTCCGATTCAACCCTCGTCGCACGCCGTCTCGCACCCGTGCGTCGTATTCTCGTCGCTTCACCCGGCTATATCGCGGAACGGGGTACACCACAGACGATTGAGGACTTGCAGGACCATATCTGTCTGGCACCTCACAACAACGACCCCTGGCGACTGGAAGGCCCCAAAGGCCCCATCGTCATTCGCCCAGTGGGGCCACTGCAAACCAATTCCAGCGAAATGGTACGCGAGGCAGTCCTGGCAGGCCTCGGCATAGCGCAACGCTCGACCTGGGATATCGGCCCGGAACTTGCAGCAGGCAAGTTGGTACAAGTTCTGCCCGACTATGCCGCGTCTCGCAACGTTGCAATTCATGCCGTCTATCCATCGAAACAGTTCCTCCCGGCAAAGGTCAGACTGTTCATCGACTATCTGGCAGATCTTTATGGCCCTGTTCCTTACTGGGAAAGCGGCGCATCTCCGCACGAAGTAGCAAAGAAATAGACTGGCTTTCGTTCGTCGGTTAATAAGTCGCGCGCGCTATATTAGTGTGCCAGCATATAAAGCTAACTAAGCTTTTGATTCTAAAAGGCTTAAATATCCCGCAATCCGTTATTCAAGCGAATCGGATGATTTTCTCCCATTGTCCTGATTTTCTGGGAAAAATGATGAACACACCTTTACGTTTTATTCTAGCGATCATCGTCGCCGTTATCGTCGGCTGTGGTTTCATGTTCTATGACAAATCACGTGGCGCCGAGTGGGTCGTTTCTCCACAACAGATCGAACAAGCTAAAGCCGAAGGCAAATCGGGCGTAGAAAGCCGCCCCGGCACTGTGACCGTACTTCCGATCCGCAGCGAAACCGCTGACGCACTCCCGTTTAAATGGGCTATGTACGGCTTTGTCGCAGGTCTTTTCGTACTCGTCGCGACACGCAAGCGCAAAAAAGCCTGATCATTTTTTGATCATGTATTCCGAAAGCCCGGTCGCATCATCGATCGGACTTTCCTTTTCAATATATTCCGTTGCCGGACATCGACCTAAAGGCTAATTTGCCGCCGTTATGGAGAGGGCTTCAGACGGCATGGCCGAAACAATTTTTTCACGCATACAGGCAAGCCGCACGGCAGACGACGTTGTGCATCAGATCGAAACGCTCATTCTCGAAGGCGTTCTGCGCGGTGGCGACCGGCTTCCCGGCGAGCGTGAACTGGCGCGCCAGTTCGATATATCTCGCCCGATATTGCGCGATGCTCTAAAAAGGCTTGAGACTGCCGAACTCCTCATCTCTCGTCATGGTGGAGGCACATTCGTTGCAGACGTGATCGGACAGGTATTCAGCGCCCCTGTGGTCAAGCTTTTTGCCGATCATCGCAAGGCGACCGCAGACTATCTCGAATATCGCCGGGAAATCGAAAGCATTGCCGCAGAATATGCAGCACTTCGAGCTACACCAGCTGACAAAGCGCTTTTGACCGAGATCATGGAGGCCATGGAAAAGGCTCATGGCGTCAGCGACTTCGACACGGAGGCACGCCTCGATGTGGAATTGCACAATGCCATTGGTGAAGCAGCACACAACATCGTTCTGCTGCACACCCTGCGGTCTTGCTATCAACTTCTGAAGGATGGCGTTTTTTACAATCGCAGCCTAATTTACAGCTATCCTGGCGTCGCCGACATGTTTCTTTCGCAGCACCGCGCCATTTACGATGCCGTCATGGCCGGTAATCCGCAAGCGGCACGCGAAGCGGTGCGAAAACACATTCGTTTCGTGGAACAGGCCACGCATGATCGCGAGCTTCACGAAGAACGCGAACGTGTCTCGCGCCTGCGCTATCGGCAGCGGGCGGGTGCGAAGTCAGGCAAGGACACGAAGGAAAATGACAGCGAATGAACGGCGTAGTTTTCAAAGATGCCAAAGGACCCGACGGTATCCGCCTTTATGCCATCGGCGACGTACATGGCCGTCTCGACTTGTTGCAGGATATGCACGGGCTGATCCGTGCCGACCTTGACCACCGCCCCGCTCACGACTGGCGTATCATTCATCTTGGTGATTATATCGATCGTGGTCCGCGCTCGAAAGAAGTGCTGGATTTTCTGATTGATGTGTCACGTCGGGATAAGCGCGTCATTTCGCTGTTGGGCAATCACGACGACGGTTTTCTTACCTATCTAGCAACGGGAGACGTTGCCGGGATATTCGCACTCCACGGTGGCATTGATACCGCCCGCTCCTACAATGTGGAAGTTGATTTTACTGATGCAGATTCAGCGCGCCTAGGTCATGCCGCGCTCGTCAAGGCCGTTCCCCAAACCCATATCGACTTCATTCGCGCCATGCCGCGCTCAGTCGCTTTTGGCGAATTCTTCTTCTGTCATGCAGGCATAAACCCTGCTGTGCCGCTGGATGCACAAGACCCGGAAGAATTGATCTGGATTCGCACAGCTTTCCTCAAATGGACTGAGCCCTTCGAAAAGGTCATCATCCACGGGCATACACCGCAAAGCGCTATCGATATTCAACCGAACAGGGTCAATCTCGATACATATGCATGGAGAAGTGGGCAGCTTTCAGCCATCGTGATCAACGGCTCTGAAAAGCGTTTTATTGCAACGAGCTAGTACGCTCAATGAGCGCTGGAAATGCCATAACCGTCAGTAGACATCGCGTTGTTGCCCGCATCGACGGTAAATATGCCGACCGCCATGAATACAATCGCGGAAACCATCAGGACGGTGAGAAGAGCGGCATGCTTGGCGGTCATATTCGGAAACTCTTTCGACGGTGGCCGGATAAAGTTCGGTAGACGAGCCGCCACTTGAGAGCATGGCGATCAGCCTTGCTCATTCGGTTGCTGCCCGGGGAGACGGCGTTCAGTTACACCCGAAAAAAGTTACCCGCAACTGAACGGTTCCAGCCAAGCCACCGCTTTTCTCTTGAAAAACCGAATTGGTTGAACGCTGTGGCAAAGCGGCAACGCGATACTTCGACTTAAGGTTAAGACGCAGTTACGAGGCCTCTAGATTTGGTTTACCCACGCCTTGGCTAATGCAGCACCTGCGGCATCCGCCTGTGCTCCGAACTTCTTTGCAAGCTCTGGATATTGTAACGCCCAATCCGGCGCGAAACCCGCGATCAGTTCGCTTAGCTGGTCATTCCACTCGGCCACAAGCTGCGTGTTCGCCTCGAAATGGAATTGCGTGCCATAGACTGCACGTCCAATGCGATAAGCCTGATGAGGTGTCATATCGCTTATCGCCATATGCAAAGCTTGCTTCGGAAGCGAAAACGTATCGCGATGCCAATGAAAGATTGGAAAGATGTCACCCGCGGCAGACAAGACCGGATCGCTTTTACCCTCCTCGGTAAGCCGAATTTCTTGCCAGCCGAACTCCATCGGGCGATCCAGAATATTCTCCCCACCATAAGCACGAGCCACGAGCTGGCTGCCCAGACAAATGCCGAGAACGGCCTTATCATGATCGCCAAACCGGCGTATAAGCTCGAGCAAATGGGGGAAGTAAGGACATTCGGCGTCGGCAAGCGCATTCTGCTCGCCGCCAAGAACGATCAAGGCTTGATAGCCATTGTCATCGGAGGGTAATGAATCGCCGTTGTAGGGATGACGCAGATCAATCGAATGCCCAGCATTCACCAGTATTGGCTCGATCTGTCCCAATCCGGACCCATCGTAGTTCTGGACAACCAGCACACCCATGAGAAATCCCCAACCGCTTTTGTCTTTGCTAACATGGAAAAAGCCCGGACGACAGCCGGGCCTTTAAATCAGTTCACCACCGAAACGCTGACCGTTCGGCCAGCAACGAGATGGACACTGTCCGGCACCTCTTCAAGTTTCACACGCACTGGCACACGTTGTGCCAGACGCACCCAGTTGAAGGTCGGCGAAACATTCGCAAGCAAGCTGGAAGAATCGCTACGCTCACGATCTTCAATACCTCCAGCGATGCCTTCAACCTTTCCTTTGAGTTGCACTTTGCTGCCCATGATATCGACCACTACCGGGTCACCAATCTGGATACGCTCGAGTTTGTTCTCTTCAAAATAGCCAGAAACGTAGAACGAGTCCGTATCCACCAAGGCAGTCACTGCTGAGCCTGCGGAGACGTAATCACCCGGCTGAAGCGAGAAGTTGGTAATCACACCGTTGACGGGCGCTTTTACCGACGATCTATCGAGATTGAGTGCTGCAAGATCGCGATCCAGTTGCGCCTGCCGATAGGAAGCTTCCGCTTGCTGGGCCGTCGTTTCAATCTGCTCCAGTTTCTGGCGTGTCACGGTCGTGTCGTTAAGCTGGCGATAGCGGACCAGATCGCGGTTTGCCATATCAAGTGCCGCCTTGCTGCTATCAACCTTTGCTTCCGTTGTTTGCAGGGCGAGCTTGTAACGGGCCTGATCGATGCGAAAGATAACGTCGCCCTGATGAACAGTCGCATTGTCGTGGACGAGCACTTCGCCAACAAGGCCCGAGACATCCGGCGCAACACGCACGACATCGGCACGAATTTTGCCATCGCGTGTCCATGGCGCGTTCATGTAGTAATCCCACAAATGCCAACCGAAGAGCCCTGCCATCGTGACCATGACGACGGTTACAAAGACACGACCTGAATGTGCAAAGAGCTTTTTCATAGCGGTATTCCATTGAGAATGACGGCGGCAACACCGAGAATACAAAAATACATCGCAGCATCGAACAAAGGCCGATGCCAGACGAAACGATAAAGGCGTGCCCGCGCCAAAAGGCGTTGCATGACCGTATTTGCAAAATAAGCGCCAAGCGCCAGCACGCCGAGGGTCGGAATGTAAATTCCGTAGATATCGAGTTCAGGTTGCATCACAAATCACATCGTTGTCTTAGGCTGCTTGCGGGAGTTCCATGAGTGGACGCGGCGGCAAGGCAAAAGGTGGCGCTTTCGGAAACAGATTGAAGCGAAGGGCGACCAGCGCCATTCGCGTACGTTTGGCTATTGCTGGCGATCCGCTCTCGATAATGGTAGTGATTGCCGCATCAATGGAGGCGAGCAGGTTTCTGTCGATTTCACCTGCCTCCTGTGGCTTGTTGGCCAAGGCTCGGTAATGCGCGCCAACACCATCCAGCACTTCATCGACAGCTGGCCGACAGTTTTCGGGCAGTTTGGAGCGGTATTGCTGGAGATCGATCGTGTTCATGCCGTTTCGCAGATCGCGCAACAGATCGACCTTCGCGACATCTGCCGCCGGGACCAGCGCGAGACGCGGGGTCATCATGCCGATACGGTCGATCATCCGGAGCAAAAGGCGATTCATGCGCTGGCGACGATGACGTCCGGGGCGCCGTTCAGCAGCAAGTGCAATATCGTTCCAACCCGCCTTGATCAGGCGGCGCACGCTCCATTCAGCACCGACGGACCGGACAATTGAAGTCACTACGGCAGCGATTACGATCCCCACTACGGTGGCCAGATTGGCATTGGCAAAACTGACAAAATCGTGGGTCAGATGGCCCTGTAGCATGAGCATGTTCGGCAAGTTCACGCAGAGCACCATGCCGAGCAAAAATTGCGAAGGAATGGCAAGCAGCAAGCCTGCCGGGATGAGGAACAGTCCCAGCACCAGAACCAGCGGGAAGAACCCATCCACAAGTGGCAGCAACGCAAACTCAAAAATGAAGGCGGCAACGATGACAATCAAAAGCAGCCAGTTGAACTTGCGCATGACCGGCACCGGATCATCCATGGTTGCGAAGATGCAGCAGAAAATACCGGCCATCATGGCTGCAGCACTGCCTTGAGACCAGCCGCTCGCAATCCAGAATGCAGTCGCTACACAAGTTGCCAGAAAGGCGGAAAAGCCAGACAGGAAGGCCATGCCGTAGTCCCGATGCATAGGGCGGGCCTTCAAATGTGCGTCGTAGCGACGCCAGCGCAGCGAATGTCGGGAACCGGAAACAATGTCCTGACGCAGTGTGATGCAATCGCTCCATATCTGCACCAGATCGCGAACGCGCGCAGCCACATTGAACGGCAGCAATTCACCCCAACTTGTCGCATCCTTCCCATGCCGGTCGATTTCGTCGATCAACTGCAAGAAAACAGCACGGCGTTCCTCTGTCAGGTTTTCGCCGCTCTCGATCCAGTCACAGGCCTCGTCCAACAGTTTCTGCACCGCTGGATGCCAGGACTTTTCATTTTCACCAGGCTTCATAGCCAGCACATCGTGCAAGCTTGATATGATCGGAAGAACAGCCACCATACGCTGCTGCAAAACGTGAAGCTGCGTTCCGACATTTCTGATTGATGAAGTGTCATAGGCAACATGCGTCGTCAGATTGCGCAGCTCGAGCGCATCGGCTGCAAGACGCTGGCGATCCCGAAGAAATTCAGGTGTAGCACCTTCCCCCCGCATGCTTGCCAGCGCCAGCTTTGAACCGTCACGCAGCCAATTATCGATACGACTGACGAGCACCGGGCCGCTGTGACGTGGAAAAACAAGTCGATTGACGACAGCAGCGCAAATGATCCCGATTGCGATCTCTTCCACACGACCCACGGCATAGTCGAAAGTCGTTTCAGGCACGGAAACAACGGCAAAACTCGCGATAGCCACCGTATAGCCAGCCAGCATGAACAAATAACTGCGCGGCGTACCATCGAGCAGGCTGATCGCAAGGCAGAGGCCCATCCAAAGACCGATCGCCAGCGTCAGTATTTCAGGAGAATTGACCAGATGCGGCACGAACAGAATGGTCACTGCTCCGCCGATAATCGTACCGATCAGACGGTAAAAACCCTTTGATGTCGTCGCACCTGAGAGCGGATGCGCAACAATATAGACAGCCGCAATGGACCAGTAAGGATTGGGCAAATTGGCCATCAGGCCGATCCACAGCGCAAGCATGGCTGCAGCGAAAGTCTTCAGTGAAAAGACCACGTCCCAGAACTTCGGAGTTGTTTCGACTGGCTTCGTCATGGCTGTGAGGGCACCGGTTGAATGCATCGCATCTTTCCGGTCGCGCGACCGATCAGAAAGATTGTGTTTGAAACTTCTCATTCAGCTTGCGCAGCACTTCCATGGCAATGTCGACCGCATCGGAATCGAAATCACCAAGGAAAATGGCGCGAAGACGGGCAGCAGACTTTTCCACCTTGGCGGCAAGGGCGCGACCGTCCTCTGTCAGTTGAATGAGCTTGACGCGACGATCAGCATCGTCGGCAACCCGCTGGATCAGGCCATCCTTCTCCAACTCGTCGACAACCCGGACAATCGTTGCTCCCTCGATACCGACCCGTTCGGCCAGCACACCTTGGGGAATACGATCTCCGTGCCGCAACAGGATCATCAGCGGTATGGCTTTCGCGTCGGAAAGACCATGTTCCGCCATCGCTGCATCGAAAGCTTTCCGCCATCCTCTGGCGGTGCTTGCAAGAAGCGGTGCGAATTCGACCCAAGTTTGTTTCATCACATCAATTCCATTCAAATAGATAGCTTCATACCTATATGGATACAATCTAATTAAATGCAACTGCCATGATGTTTCCCATCAATTGTTTGTGTAGGAATGCTAATTAATTGTCTCTTGATGCATTACCAAAGCGCTTGACCGCCGCCCCTGCCCTCTGCCATCGATGCTGTCATGCGCGCAAACTACAAAATGCAGAGACTATACGTTGAAAACGACCTCGACGACGGCGACCAGATTGAGGTCGCCCCGCAGGCCGCACATTATCTCACCCACGTCCTTCGCTTGAAGGATGGCGATGAAATTCTCGCCTTCAATGGACGCCACGGCGAATGGAAATCACGGCTGAAGCCGGAGGGTAAAAAGCGTCTGTTCCTCATGCCCTTCGAACAGACGCGCCCGCAGCCTTTAGCGAGTGATCTTGTTTATTGCTTCGCCCCTCTGAAACAGGGGCGGCTGGACTATATGGTCCAGAAAGCTGTCGAGATGGGCGCAGGTATACTGCAACCTGTCATCACACAGCACACGCAGGTACCAAAGCTGGGGGCCGATCGCATCAAGGCCAATGCGATAGAAGCTGCGGAACAGTGCGGCGTACTTTCCATACCGGAATGTTGTGAGGCCATTTGCTTTGACCGCTTCATTGAGCAGTGGGACAAATCCCGACATTTGATCTTCTGCGATGAAGGGTACGAATCGGACGATCCGTTGACCATCTTGCAGAAAATGGCGCCCGGCCCTGTCGCGTTGTTGATTGGTCCCGAAGGTGGCTTCTCAGAAGACGAACGTCAAACGCTCCGAAATCTCCCCTTCGTGACAGCTATTCCGCTCGGCCCTCGAATCCTGCGTGCCGACACAGCTGCTGTCGCTGCGATGGCTCTGGTACAATCTGTGCTCGGAGACTGGCGGAATGCAGGATGACGTTCTCGAAATCTGACGTTCAATGGAATTGACTTGCGTGATTTGACAAATTTGTCCAATCACGCTGAAAAGCGAAAAATAGGCTAGGGATAGACTGCATGGCGCGCGATACAACTGACGAAACGGCACTGACGGGCGTTGAACAACTGGCGAACTATCTGGCTGGCGGATGCAAGCCCAAGGATGCCTGGCGTATCGGCACCGAGCATGAGAAATTTCCATTTTACACAACCGATAACAGTCCTGTTCCCTATGAGGGGCCGCGCGGTATCAAAGCCATACTCGAAGGCATGCAGGCCACGCTTGGTTGGGAGCCTATTATCGATGAAGGCAATATCATCGGCTTGGTAGAGCCAACCGGACAGGGCGCCATTTCGCTGGAACCCGGAGGCCAGTTTGAGCTTTCCGGGGCACCGCTTTCAACCATTCACCAGACGTGTCGTGAAGTGAATGCGCATCTGTCCCAGGTCCGCGAAATTGCCGAGCCTCTGGGCATCCAATTTTTAGGTGTTGGTGGCAGTCCAAAATGGACCTTGGCTGAAACACCTGTCATGCCGAAATCACGCTACAAGATCATGACCAACTATATGCCAAAAGTCGGGCATGAAGGTCTGGACATGATGTACCGCACGTCGACCATTCAGGTTAATCTCGACTTCAGCTCGGAACGCGACATGCGCCGCAAGATGCAGGTTTCGATGAAGCTGCAATCTGTGGCCACCGCACTTTTCGCCAGCTCCCCATTCACCGAAGGCAAGCCAAACCACCTTTTGTCGTGGCGCTCGAATATCTGGCGCGATACCGATAACCAGCGTTCGGGCGTGCTGCCGTTCGTCTTCTCGGAGAACTTCGGTTTCGCCGATTATGTCGAATGGGCGCTTGATATACCGATGTACTTCATCCTGCGCGACGGCCATTATCACGACTGTACGCATGTCACGTTCCGTCAGTTCATGAATGGTGCGCTGAACGGTGAAGTGAGCGACCCGGTTCCCAATATGGGCGACTGGACCAATCACCTTTCCACGCTTTTCCCCGAAGTCCGTCTGAAACGCTTCCTTGAGATGCGGGGAGCCGATGGAGGTCCGTGGCGCCGTATCTGTGCGCTTCCAGCCTACTGGGTCGGCCTGCTTTATGATGAAGAGGCTCTGACTGCTGCCGAGCTTCTCACCAAGGATTGGACTTACGAAGAGGTCCTTGCCCTTCGTAACGAGGTTCCCGCTAAAGCTTTGAACACGACATTCCGGGGCAAGCCGCTGGAACAGGTCGCTCGTGAGACTTTGAAAATCTCCCGGCTCGGTCTTTTGAACCGCAACAAGCTCAACAGCGAAGGCCATGACGAAACGCATTTCCTTGCACCGCTTGAAGAAATCGTAGCAGCAGGCGTCACGGATGCCGAGCGCATGCTGAAGGCATATAACAGCGTATGGGCAGGGTCGGTCGATCCAATCTTTCTCGAATATGCCTATTGAGCATTGAGCCGCAAAACACATCCAACAAAAAGGGCGCGGATACCGCGCCCTTTTTGTTTTAGTCAGCTTGTGACCTGCTGGCCTTTGCTCGGATCGGGTATCACGACAATCGTGCTGCCATCGCGTACATTATTGTAAAGATCAATCACATCTTGATTGAGCATGCGAATGCACCCCGACGACACGGCTTTACCGATGCTCCATGCTTCCGGCGATCCGTGAATGCGATAGAGCGTATCGCGCCCATCCTTGTGAATGTACATCGCTCGCGCACCCAGCGGATTCTTGATACCAGGGGGCATCCCGCCATTGGCGATGCTGTAAGGCTCCAGCGCAGGTTGACGTGCAACCATCTCATCCGGCGGCGTCCAGCGCGGCCATTGGCGCTTATAAGCGATCTTGGCGCGTCCGGCCCATGCAAAACCATCGCGCCCGACACCGATACCGTAGCGCATGGCCCGCCCATTGCCCAGTACATGGTAGAGATACTTGTTCGGCGTATCGACGATAACAGTGCCTCTGACTTCGTCCGTTGGATAATCCACTTCCTGCCGCCAGAATTTTGGATCAACCTTGCTCGTATCGACAGCCGGGATCGGGAACTGTTCTTCCGGCAGCGCCTGGTACATCAGCGGCACAGGTCGCGACGGTGCAGGTTCAGGCAGTTTTTTCACCGGTTGAGGTGGCTGTTGCGTCGTGGAAACACAGCCCGACAACGCAACCGCGCTTACACCTATAAGAAAGCCGCGACGGCTGAAAGCAGCCTTCGCAAAGCCATTTGTGAGGTCGTCCTGGGATTTTTTACGCGACATCCTAAATCTCTAACAATGACAGATGCGCGAGAAAAAGACGTCCAAGCTTAAGCCAGCCTTAAGGCCAAACAATCTCAGCAGAAAACGGAAAACACAGCGACTGACTGTTGCTAAAATAACGATCCCTGATTGCCAGAGCCGGGAGACTGAACCTTTTTTGTTTGTACAAGCTTTGCGGGCTCGCTCTCGTCCTCATCACCCGCAACGACTGCAACGTCACCATCGCGAAACCGAATAGACAATGCATCGCCAGCCGATACGGATCCAGCCTGCTTCACCGGTTTCCCTTCTTCATCGAAGACAACCGCAAAACCGCGCTCTAGAATGCTTTCATAAGAAAGCGTGCGCATAAGACGCTCCAGTTCCTGCCCGCGCCGTTTAGCTCGTTCAATGAGAAGACGGACGGCTTGATCGCGACGACGATCCAGCTGTTCTATTGCAACGCTCGTAAGTTTTGTTCGCCGCAGTATCGGCTCCGCCGAAAGGCGATTTGCCCGATGAATGAAAGCTGTTCTTCGTTCGCGCAGGAATGCCTCGAGCGCACGAGGCAGTCTTTGTCCAAGAGCGGAAACATCGCGCTGCAGTTCCGTAAACCGGCGTTGAAGGAGACGCGGCGATAACTGTCGCGCATGACCGTCAAAGTGGACCCGCTTCTTTTGCGTATTAACGAACAGAGCCCGCGTGAGGCGCGCAGCGGCTTCATCGAAACGCCGACGCGGTAAAGCCAGCAACTGGTCAGCCGACGGAAGAGCACGCGCTGCCGAACGATGTGCTTGTCGTTTCAGATCGATAAAGCGTGACATGGCCGACGAAAGTCGCGCGGATTGCCCCGCCAGCGCTGCCAGAAGATCTTCCTTTACAGGCACCGCCATTTCCGCCGCGCCTGTTGGCGTGGGAGCACGAATGTCGGCTGCAAGATCAATCAAAGTCCAGTCGGTTTCGTGGCCGACCGCAGAAATTACCGGTATATGCGATGCAGCAACGGCACGAACGACGATTTCGTCATTGAAGCCCCAAAGGTCTTCCAGACTGCCGCCACCCCGCGCAACGATCAGCACATCCGGCCTCGGAATATTCCCTTCGTCGGGCAAAGCGTTGAAACCGTCCACCGCGGCGGCCACTTCAGGTCCACTTGTCTCGCCCTGCACACGCACAGGCCAGACAATGACATGCAGCGGATAACGATCAGCAATGCGGTGGATGATATCACGAATGACCGCTCCGGTTGGAGATGTCACCACCCCGATCACACGCGGCATAAAGGGTAGAAGCTGCTTTACTGCTGGATCAAACAACCCTTCAGTAGCAAGCCGTCGCTTGCGTTCTTCCAGAAGCGCCATCAAGGCGCCAGCCCCGGCAGGCTCCATCTGTTCGATGACAATCTGGTATTTCGACGAGCCCGGATAGGTCGTGAGTTTGCCTGTAGCAATGACTTCCATCCCCTCTTCGGGACGGAAGCGGAGGCGGCTCATCGAACCGCGCCAGATGACGGCTTCAAGACGCGCGCGATCATCTTTCAATGCGAAATAGGCATGCCCCGACGAATGCGGACCTCTATAGCCGGAAATTTCGCCGCGCACGCGCACATGCCCGAACGTATCCTCAACCGTGCGCTTTAACGCGCCGGAAATCTCGGAAACGCTATACTCGGCAACATTAGACGATGCGCCGGTAAAACTCGAATCGGAACCCATGCTCATCCCATCATAGGCAACCAGGTGGCATGGCTGGTCAAGAAGCCATGCAGCGATTTACGATGTCGTCACCAGCCTGGCAGCAATTCGTTGGCTCGCACCCTCCTCGTACGAACCGCCGGAAACGGTGAAATTTCCGCCGAAGCCATCGCGCCGGGCTGCGGTGACGATATATTGTCTAGACTTTCAATAATATGCTGCGCAAGTGCGTCGACGACGGCATTCTGTTTTGTATGGCCGCGCATGATGCCAATACCGAACTCCGGCAGCATTCCAAACCCGTCTGCTTCACCAAGGACCCGCATACCGGGACGCAGTGCACATTCCGGAAGAACTGAGACCGCAAGGCCGGAGAGAACTGCCGCCGCCAGAACGGTCGCTGACCAGCTGGTAATGATGATACGATAATCGCGTCTGGCCGCTTCCAGTACATCAATGGCTGCATGTCGCCAGATACAGGTCGGGCGCCCGACAGCAAGCGGCAGGACAGCCTCTTCATGCACCGCATGATTGGCAGAAGTCACCCAAAGCAATGGCTCCGTTCGAACAACTTCCGAGCGACGTTTGTCATCGCACTGGGTGACAAGAGCAATATCCAGTGTTCCGCGGCGGATCATCTCGTCCAGATTGACGGTCGGTTCGCACACAACCGACAATTCGACGCGCGGGTTTGATCGCGCAAAACGCGCCATGATTTCCGGCAAAAACCGATCGGCATAATCGTCCGGCGTACCGATACGCACGTGGCCTTCCAGTTGAGTGTCATCAAACGCAGCGATGGTTTCACCATTGAGCTGCATCATGCGGCGTGCATAAAGCAGAAGCCGCTCGCCCTCTTCAGTAAGACGATTGATCCGTCCATCACGTTCAAATAACGGTTTACCAATACGCTCTTCCAGCCGGCGCATCTGCATGGAAACAGCGGATTGCGTCTTGAAAACAGCATCGGCTGCCCGCGTAAAACTGCCCGCATCCGCTATGGCTATGAAGGTTTGCAACTGATCGAGATCCAGAGGCGTGCTCATCGGCGTCATCCATCATTATTATTGAAGAATTACATTAAAAACATTCGTTGGAACAATCAATTCGATTGTTGGATAAAGCCGCCATCGTAAAGGAAAAGGAGCCGCGAAAGCGAATGACCCTGACGATAAGGATCACTTAGCCCCGCCAGATCAAAGGAGAGCGGACATGACAGCGACAAGCAAGATAACGACAACGCATTTACCTGCAATAAGCGGACAAACCTCCACGTTCGTGCAGATGGTAAAGACCGTATTTACGTCGATCATGCGTCGCTGGACGTTTTCCAATGGTCGACGGCAAGTGCTGAACCTGAGCAGCTTTGACGACCACATGCTGCGCGATATCGGACTTCGCCGTGAGGATATTTACACGGCAGCTCATTATCGCGGCACGGAAGACCCTACGCGGGTTCTGAGTGAGCTGGCAGACGCTCGGTTGCAGATCAAGGCTACACGCCTGATCTGCTGAACCAACATCTCTTCGGGTAAGTAAGGCGCAGCCTTTTTAAGCCCGCAGACAAATCATCTGGCAGGCGCCACCTTCACATACCGGGTCCCCTCCCGGTCAGCCTGCCTCTTGCCCGGCCGCTCCTCCGCTGGCCGGGCTTTTTTTATGCGCCGGCTTCCAGAAACCATTCCTCAGCGCATCAATTTGCAGCGACCCTATCGCATGAAATCAGCAATTGCTGGATAACTTAAATCGCTTTGATTTTTTTCGAAGAAAAGTATTGCGTTCGGTGTTTGAGTTCGCTAGATGGAAGCCGTCGCGGATGAGCTGATGCTTTACCGCGCTTGCAGGCCTCCAGATCGAAGGCATTTGCATATTCCTGCTGGGGAATAGTTTAAGGGTAGAACAGCGGACTCTGACTCCGCTAGTCTTGGTTCGAATCCAGGTTCCCCAGCCAATACTTTCTTCAATAAAATCAATGTTATAGACAGCAAGCTGGGACACTTCCTGGCTTTTTTCATGTCGCGTTTAGCGGCAATCAGCTTCCAGTACTTGGCTTAGATATCGTAACTCGCATCGAAAGTTCTCAGAACGGGACACGTACCGGATCGAACATTACAAAAAATTCAGGCTCCACTCTTGAACTTGGCAAAACCATACACATTTGAAGAAATGCAGCGCCGGGCCCCTCTGGTCATGGCTACCGCTATGGCGATGTCGGGGCTGCTCCACTTGTTCAAATGGAGATGGTCCGGCGATGGATTCGCTTATTGTAGCCCTTTCGGGCGATTTTCTTGGCACACCTGTATATTTCTGGGCGGCGTTTATCGTCGTCGTCGTTGGCTTGCTTGTCTTCGACCTCGGCATTCTCCATCGTGACGAACACGAGATCGAAGCCAAGGAAAGCCTCCTGCTTTATGGCTTTTATGTTCTGATCGCACTCGCCTTCGGTGGCTGGGTGTGGTGGCAGCGCGGAGCGGAATCCGGCCTGGAATTTTATACCGGCTATCTGATCGAACAGAGTCTTGCGATGGACAACATGTTTGTTATCGCAACGATCTTCGGCTTTCTTGGCATCCCTCGTCTTTACCAGCATCGTGTTTTGTTCTGGGGTATTCTCGGCGTTATCGCCTTCCGGGCAATCCTGATCGGACTTGGTGCAGCCCTTGTGCACGAGTTCAACTGGATTCTGTTCCTCTTTGGCGCGTTTCTCGTTTTCACCGGCTTCAAGATGTTCGGCCATCAGGACGAGACGCCCGACATCGAGCAGAACGCTGTCTTCAAGTTCCTTCGTCGCCGGTTCAATATCACCCGCGAATTGCATGGTCGCAACTTCACGGTTAAACAGCCACACCCTAAAACCGGCAAGATGGTCACCTGGTTGACCCCTTTGGCGGTCGCGCTCATCATGGTGGAAACTGTCGATCTGATCTTTGCAGTCGACTCTGTCCCCGCCGTCTTCGCAGTCACTCAGGACACGTTTATCGTCTACACTTCGAACATCTTTGCCGTTCTGGGCTTGCGCGCGCTCTATTTCGCGCTGGCTGCGGCGATGAACCGGTTCCGCTATCTACAGGTTTCGCTTGCTATCATTCTCGTGCTGATCGGCATCAAGATTTTCCTCGTACCGCTGGGCGTTCACATCAACACGCTGCTGTCGCTTGTCGTAACGCTGGCTATCCTCGCAAGCGGCGTGCTTTATTCGCTGTATAAAACCCGTAACGAACCGGACATGAGCGTCGAGGACCTCGCCAAGCAGCAACATACAGAGAACTGATTGAAAGCAGTTTTGATAACAAAGGGTCGGCCATATGTGCCGACCTTTTTCATCTGATCGCGGTGTAATTTATTGAATGCACTTTCTTCGCATACCGGGCCATATCGAGCCTAAAACACCACCCTTTTGGTGAAGCTGCATCTCAACTCACAGATGATATACTAAGCTTCAATGGGCGATCATTCGAGAGCAAGTCGCGGAAGGCGAAGTTGAACTCCTTATTGCTTGGCGCACTGGTATTCTTCATCCTGATATTGGCGACTATGCTTGGCATGTTCGCTCGATCGCGTTTGCCCGAGCATCATCTTAACTCTGAGTCCAAGGATGTCATACGCCTTGCCACCGCTGTTGTCGGAACACTTTCCGCTCTCGCTCTCGGACTTCTGATTGCTTCGGCAAAATCCGATTACGACAATGCGCAAGCCGAGATGAAGACATCGGCAGCCCGCATTGTTCTCCTGGACCGGATCATGGCCCGCTATGGTCCTGAAACGGAGCATCCACGTGCCGTACTCAAGCAAATAATCCAGAAACGTCTCGATCGGGCATGGAATGCTGAGCGAGCCGATGAGCTGTCCAATGGAGCTTTGCCGGAGTTCAAGGATATTGAGGATATTCAGGACAGTCTGCGCGCTTTGAACCCGAAGGACACCGCGCAAGGCTCTCTCCAAACACGCGCGCTTGAAGTCAGCAGCATGATTGCAGAAGGTCACTGGCAATTGGTGGAAACGACAGATGAAGGGCTGCCTGTCCCATTTCTCATCGTGCTGATTTCATGGCTGGCGCTTTTATTCGCAACTTTTGGCCTACAGGCCCCGCTAAACAGCACTGTCATACTGATAATAATCGTATGCTCATTGTCCGTTGCCGGCGCGATTTTCGTGATTTCGGATATGGCGAGCCCCTATGCCGGACTGATCCACATTTCCGAAACTCCGCTTCGCACTGCACTGGATCGTCTCGGCGCACCATAATGAATTGCATGCTCTACAACGCCACGAAGTGCTGCGGCGATACCTCTCGATATTCGCGCAAAGGCACAACGAAATCCGCGGGACGGATTGGGCTTTTGAGTTCTCCCGTTTCGCTTGAAAGCTTCACCCGGCGTCGGTCAGGATCAGGAACCGGAACAGCCGCCATCAGCTTGCGTGTGTAATCATGTTGAGGGTTCTCAAATACCGCCGATCTCGGTCCGATTTCTACGATCTCGCCCAGATACATGACGGCCACACGATGGCTTACACGCTCAACGACGGCCATATCGTGTGAGATGAACAGAAACGCCAGATCGAGACTTTGTTGAAGATCGAGCATGAGATTGATGACCTGCGCCTTGATCGAGACGTCGAGCGCCGACACACTCTCATCTGCCACGATGACTTTAGGTTTCAAGGCAAGCGCGCGGGCGATACAGATACGCTGCCTTTGCCCGCCAGAGAATTCATGCGGATAGCGCTTTGCCATATCAGGCGTGAGGCCAACTTTCTCCAGCATGTCTGCAACAACATCCTTCGCGTCCCGCACACTCCCCAGCCGGTGTTCAATGTAGGGTTCCGCGATCGCGGTACCCACTGTCATGCGCGGGTTCAACGATGCATAGGGATCCTGAAAGATCATCTGAACCGACCGTCGCATCTCGCGCATAGCCTGTTTGTCGAGGGACAGAATGTTTCGGCCTTCAACCAGAACTTCACCGGAATCCGGTTCGCTCAGCCGCATGATGGCACGGCCGGTCGTCGATTTCCCACACCCACTCTCGCCAACCAGCGAAAGGGTTTCGCCCTTGCGAAGATCGAAGGACACGTTTTCCACGGCATGAACACGCCCGCTCAGGCGAGACATAAAGCCCGAATAAATCTCGAAGCGCTTTGTAAGGCCTTTTACTTCCAACACGGGTACATCGATCTTGTCGACCGTATCCGCCACCTCGACTGGCGTTTCCGAAAGGCCAGTCGCATTGTCTACTATCGGAAACCGCAGAGGACGTTGATAGCCCTGCATTGAACCCAGTACAGGAACCGCCGACAAAAGTGCTCGCGTATAAGGATGCTGGCTCTGCCGGAAAATATCGGCAGTCTGCCCTGTCTCGACCTGCTTTCCCCGAAACATGACGACCGTACGATCCGATATTTCGGCCACCACGCCCATGTCATGCGTGATGAAAAGAACGGACGTGCCCTCTTCTTCCTGCAATGTCTTGATAAGATCGAGTATCTGCCCCTGAATGGTTACATCCAATGCCGTTGTCGGTTCGTCGGCGATCAGCAGTTTGGGTCTCGACGCCAGAGCCATCGCGATCATGACACGCTGACGCATACCGCCTGAAAAGCGATGCGGATATTCATCGAAGCGGGAAGCAGCCGACGGGATACGGACCTTTTCAAGCAAGCGGATCGTTTCAACACGCGCATCTGCCTTCGACATTTGCGAATGGCAGAGCAATGCTTCCGAGATCTGGTCTCCGATTGTGAAGAGCGGGTTGAGGCTGGTCATCGGCTCTTGAAAGATCATGGAGATTTCATTGCCGCGTATCCGGCGCATTTCCTCTTCCGGGAGCGTCAGAAGCTCCAGATCTCCCAACCTGATACTGCCTTCGGTGCGGCTCGTATCCTTCTGCAGAAGCCGCATGATCGACAGCGAGGTTACGCTCTTGCCCGAGCCGGATTCCCCGACGATTGCCACGGTTTCTCCGGGGTGGACATCGAAGGAAACGTCATCGACAACAGGCTTCCAGACACCATCGACCAGAAAAGAAGTGGTCAGTCCTTGAACGGATAGAACAGGTTCGTGTTTTCCAACCGTCGCTATTTTCTCAGACGTCATGATGTTCCTCCGCTTTACTCAGACTCTTCCGATTATCAATCCGGCCAACGCAGCAAACCGTCGAAACGATGTCTGCTTCGGTCCTCAAAAGGAGTGGCGATAATCTCATTAGACGCCCGGGCTTTATCGAGCTCCTCACCAAGACGCTGCGCAACAACGGTTTCCTGACCGGGATGAAGATTACAGGGATCGAGATAGAAATAGTTGTGCTCTACCTCATGGTCACGTGTGATGATCGGTGGGTTCCCTCGCGCAAGAGCGGTTACCAAATCCCAGGCCGTGATGTGGGCATCAGTAGCTGATACAATTACTCGCAGGCGGTCGAGCGGGTTGTTGGTCGGATCTGGTTCGATCAGAGCCGTGATACCGGGGCGACCATCCAGCGTCTTCTTCCACAGTTCCAGATATCCGGTTTCCCTCTCGCGAATTCCAGCATGGTCACGCTTTTCCCACGCTTCCAGCGCTGCCATGACGCCGTAAATGCTCTCTTTGCCGACTTTCATGCCTCGCCCGATGCCAAGATTCTGCAGGAAAGCATTACGGACAAGTTCCTTCCTGCCTGCAACGATGCCAGAGGTCGGGCCGCCCAGAAACTTGTGTCCCGAATAGATTGCGATATCTGCGCCCTTTTCCAGAAACAGCTTCAGGTCATATTCAGATGCAGCATCCACGATCACGGGCACGCCCTTGGCATGCGCGATCTCGACAAACTCGCTGAGATGGAGAAGGCCGTAGTCCACGACATGATGCGATACGACATAAACCGCCGCAGCCGTCTTCTCGGTAATCGCATTTTCCATGTGATAACGGTGGGTCGATGTTGCCTGTCCGATCAGGACGACTTTGCCTCCCGCGAGCCGGATTGCCTGATCGACCGGCGCGCCGTAGCTGACCACGTGACCGGTCTGCACCAGAACTTCGTTCTTTTCCGACGTGATATCCGGCAATCGTTCAATCGCTAGGAGGTTGTTGCCTGTCATAGCTCCGGCAACGGCAAGCGTAATGCCTGATGAGCAGGACGCAGTGACGAAGCCAGCTTCGCCACCTGTCAATCGTGCGATCACTTCGCTCGCCTTACGCTGCAGATCATTGACCTCGACGAATTGTGGCAGGATGGCCGCCATCGCCTCGACTGCCTCGGGCACAACGATGGATGCACCAAGTGATGTCATCGTACCGGAAACATTGATGACCGGTCGAAGCCCGATCTTGCGGCGAATATCATCGGTCATTTCATTTCTCCCATTTCTTTCACTGTCTCGGGCATAGACGAATATGCCATAATAATGTAATAACTTCTTGAGTTTCACATGGAGCACTTGAGTGAGCGCATCATCACCCACCGTCCCCGCCGAAACGTCCCCTGCGGACGACCTTGAAAACAAGTCGACACGCCGCTCGCGTGTGAGCGGCATAGACCGCGCACTGCAGGTGATTGATTATCTTTATGAAACCGGCGCTCCGGCTGGTCCCTATGCGATTGCAAAAGCGATCAGGGCGCCTTTGTCGACAGTCTATGTGACCATCGACGATCTGGTTGAAAAGAACATGCTTGCCCGCAACGTGGATGGTGCAATCTGGCTCGGCGCGCGGCTCTACCACTATGGTCTTGCCTATGCGCGATCGCTTGATTTCATGAGCGTCGCTACGCACGAGATGCATGATCTCTGCCGCGAAGCAAACGAAGCGGTGCAGCTTTGCGGCCGGGATGGCGATCATATGCTTGTTCTGGCCATGGCGGATGGACCAAGCCCGTTTCAGGTTGCCTCGCGAGTCGGCACAAGAGTGCCTTTGAACTGGACCGCGTCGGGTCGCCTTCTGGTCGGTCATTTGGTTGCGAATGAACGGATCGAGCTTTTCAAACGCTGCGCCCGGACTTCTCCAACCGGTCGGGCCGAAATCGACGCCACAAGTCTCTCGGAGGCTGCAGCGAAAGCCTTCGATGAGCGGCTCTCGATCCAGATTGCGGAATCCGACTATGCGGTGGCCTGTATTGCTTCCCCGATCTGCGACCGCGATGGACAATGCGTTGCGACCATTTCCATCGTGCTTCCCGAACAGAAGGTGCTTTCCGACGAAAGCCGCTACACCAGTCAGGTGCGTGCTTCGGCAGCGAAGATCGAAAAGCTGATGGGCTGGCGCAATCATTGACGCTGTCCTAATCGTTCAGGGCGACAATCGCTTCGATTTCCACCGTGATATTGCCCGGCAAGGAACCGAAGCCGACGGCTGAACGCGCATGTTGGCCGGCAGCGCCAAATACTTCGATGAAAAGATCGGAGCAGCCATTGATGACATTGGGGTGCAGTTCGAAATCTGGCACGGCATTGACCATACCCAATAGCTTCACGACCCGCTTGACACGGGAAAGGTCACCAAGCGCCTCGTGCATGACAGCCAGCAGATTGATACCCGTCAGACGGGCATCCTGATAAGCCTGATCCACGCCGATGTCGCCACCGACTTTACCCGCGCGCAAATGGCCGCTCTCTTCCCGCGGTCCTTGCCCCGAAAGATAGAGGATATTGCCTTCCCGAACATGCGTGACAAAATTCGCGATAGGCGGCGGCGGTGGCGGCAAAGTTATGCCAAGTGAAGCCAGCCGGTCGTAGGGAGAATGCTGTACTTCGGTCGTTTGGGGAGAATGAGACACGAATTTTCCTCATCATTTCGTCACGGGACGTTCCCGCAAATTCAATGCTGCGCCGACAGTTTCAGCGCCACGAATAGCCATGGCTATGGCGAACGAGTTTGCGCGCACGCGGTATATAGCGGCTGGCCGTAATGGCCTCGGCACCGATGACGGCGTAGCGGGGTTCAAATAGCCTGTTCAGGCGAGACACATCGCCATTGGAATCCGTCGCTTCCAAGTCGGCGTCAACCAGATCAAAGATCGTGAAATCAGCACGTTGCCCAACCGACAGCCGGTTTTCCATCGAGAGCTTAATCACCGACGCCGGATTATGTGTGACGGCTTCGATGACATTTTCAAACGGCATGTTGACCGACAGCAGTTTGGACATGGTTGTCGCCAGATCCCAAACAGGGAAGTTCATCGAATGGCCATGCAAGTCCGTCGAGATCGAAAATGGAAGGAGACCGCGTTCAATTGCCGCTTCGGCGACCTTGAACGAGAAGGATGCCCCACCATGGCCTATATCCAGCCGGATGCCCTCGCCTGCGCAGCGTTCCGCGAGGTTGAAGAGGTCTTCGTCTTCCATGATGCTGGAGCCGGATTTTCCGTTGAAGCAATGTGTGACCACATCGCCTGGCCCAAGGATTTCCAGAACTTCGTCGTAGAGCGCCGGCGGTTCGCCCACATGCACCATCATGGGCACTTTGAGTATCTTGGCGATCTTCTTGCCAAGCTTGACCGGCGTAACGCCCCATGACCCGGTTATGACGTGACTGGCCCTGACCTTGATCCCAACAATATGCTCGCTGTTGGCTGCGTAGCATTCGAGAATACGGTCGAGATCAATGTCCTTGATGTCTCGCAGTTCCGGAACCCGGTTGCAGGCAACAAGGCCGATTGAGCCGAGGTTGAGGAAGGCTTTGATCCGTTCCTTGGACGGCTCGATGATATATTCCCGGAAGCCATGGAAATTGGCCTCTCCTGCCGAACCGGCATCGACGAGCGTCGTCACTCCTCGTTCAGCGCCGCACTCTGAAGGGCGTATGGAAATATCCGTACCGCCATGCCAGATATGGACATGCAGGTCGACCCAACCCGGCGAAATCCAGGCTCCTTTGCCATCGACACGCTCCACATCGGCTGGTGCGTTCAACGACTTGCCGATGGCGCTGATACTACCGTCTTTTCCGACCAGAATATCGGTCATCGCGTCGGAGTGTTCCACCCCGAAGGCTACCGGTTTGACATTGGTGATAAGAAGCGGCTTCGCCTGTTCACCGGAAATCATATTACAAATCCCTTCGCAGTCTTGGATCGAGCATGTCGCGTAGTCCATCCCCCACCATCTGGAGCGAGAGAACAGAAAGAATGATGGCGAAGCCGGGGAAGTAGGTCATCCAGTCGGCCTGACCGATATATTGGCGTCCTGCCGCAATCATGGTTCCCCAGGTTGGAATCTCGGGGCTTACGCCGAGACCAAGGAAAGAGAGCCCCGCTTCGGCGAGCATTGCGCTCGCAAAAAGGAAAGTGCACTGCACGATGATGGGTGAGATCAGATTTCTCAGCACGTGCCGCGTCATGATGTGGAATGTCGAAATTCCAAGCGATTGGGCCGCTTCGACATAGGGCAGCTCACGGATCACCAGCGTTGAGGCGCGCACAATGCGCGCCAGCCTCGGTGCGTAAACAACAGACAGCGCAACGATGACCGTCGCCAGCGACGGACCGAGCGCCGCGACCAGCGCAATGGCCAGCAGAATATCGGGGAATGCCATCATCGCGTCGATCAGGCGAGCGATCGGCGTATCCAGACGCTGAAAGAAGCCTGCAAGCAATCCGAGCGTAACCCCTATGATCGCCGACAGGACAACGACCGCCGCGCCCACCATAAGTGACAGCCGTCCGGCATAGATCGTGCGTGAAAAGACATCGCGCCCGAACTCGTCCGTACCGAACCAGAACATCTCGCTCGGTGGCTTGAGCCGGTTGACGATAGAAAGCTTCGACGGTGAATAAGGCGCGATCCAGGGTGCCAGCAGCGCGAGGATAGCGAAGACGGCAAGCACAATGATGCCTGCCGCCACCGTCTTGCGTTTGAACAGCCGACGGATGAACAAAGCGCGTTCCGAAGGGGCTTTTTGCGTGGTCGTAACAAGATCGGCCATCAGTAGCGAACCCTCGGATCTACGAACAGATAGAGCATGTCGATGATGAAATTGATCAGGACATAGAGCCCCGCGATGACGAGCAGCGCGCCCTGAATTACCGGGTAATCCCGTCGAAGGACCGCAGACACGACAAGATTGCCAACCCCCGGCAGGCCGAACACAGTCTCCGTCACCACAGCGCCGGAGATCAGAACGGCTGCGGTGAGACCGACGACTGTGAGGATAGGGATAAGCGCATTCTTCAATGCGTGCTTCATGATCACGCGCCGCTCGATCAACCCCTTTGCGCGCGCCGTGCGGATGTAATCGTCACCAAGAACATCAAGCATTGAGGCGCGCGTGAAACGCAGGATCAGAGCGGAGGAAACCAGCCCCAGCGCGATGGCTGGCAGGATCAGATGGTACATTCGATCGATGAAGCTCGAACCCGGCCCGCCATAGCCGGATACCGGAAACAGGTTCAGCCGGACGGCAAAAAACTGCATGAGGATGAGACCGAGCCAGAAGCTCGGTATGCTCGCTGCAAGCATAGCAACCGTTGTCGCCGCCTGATCGACAAAGGAACCGCGCCGATAAGCTGCATAAACTCCAACCGGCAGGGCAATGATGCAGGCAATCAGAAGCGAAAGAACGGTCAGAAAGAAGGTCGGCTCAGCCCGGTCGAGCAATGCTGCACCAACCGGCATGTTGAGGAAGATCGACTGGCCGAGATCGCCCTTCAGTAGCTGACCGATGTAGTAGAAGTATTGGATGACCAGCGACTGATCGAGTCCGAGTCGAGCGCGCAGATCGGCAATGTCCTGCGCCGATGCGTCCGGCCCAAGCATGACGGCGGCAGGATCGCCGGGCGTCACACGAACGATCACGAATACGATCGTTACGACCAGAAACATGACGACAGCCATGCCGACAAACCGCTGAAGGATGTAGCGCACCATGCGATCAGATTCTCCAGGTTGAACCATTCAGCGAATGCCGACCGTAAGGACGGCATTCGCCTTGCCGGAAGTTACTTCTTCAACGAAGCATTCCAGAAGTAAGGCCACGGCGCTGGCTCGACGCCCTCCAGCTTGGTGGACATCGCTGCAACGGCATTGAAGTCGCCGATCTTGATCAGGGGCAGTTCGTCATAGATGGTCTTCTGAACGTCCGCCCACAGCGCAACGCGCTTTTCCGGATTGGATTCGGACGTGAAAGCATCGACGACGGTTTTACGCGCTGGCGTGTCCCACCAACCCGGCGAACTGGTCGACAGAGAGCCCATCAAAGCAGGCTCGGGCAGGAAGGGGCTGTGCGTTATGTAGATATCCCAGAGCTTGGGATCTGCGCGGCGCTGTGTCAGCGTCGCCCAATCGACAACCTGCAAATCCACTGTAAAACCGGCAAGTTTCAGATATTCGGCAGCCACCTGCGCCATCTTGTAATGGAACTCGTACTGGCGGCTGGTCAGAATACGCAGCGGCTCGCCGTTGTAGCCGGCCGCCTTCAATTCTTCCGCTGCAGCTTCCGGCTGGGCCACATTGTAGTTCCCTTCGACGCCAGCTTCTGTATTCCAGACAAAATTGGACGGATAGAAAGCGCCGTCCAATGCATAGAATTCCGTGCTGCCAAATGCCGCTGCAAGCATGTCTTCCATGCTCAGCGCATGTGTCACGGCCTTTCGGACCGGCAGTTTCGACGCCACACCTTCCTTGGTGTTGAAAACAAAGACAGGATAGCCGAAGGGCTTGAGAAGCAATGGCTGGGAAGCTGTCGAAGACTTGATCTTGTCAAATGATTCAACCGGAATGGAATCGACATAATCATACTGTCCGGAAACCGCTGCCTCGACACGGGTGTTAGCATCCGGGACTGACACGAAACGGATTTCGTCTAGATATTGATGGCGTGCGCCACCGTAACCATCACTCTCACCGTCGCGCGACTTGTATCCGTCGAAACGCACGAGCTGAATATACTGATCAGCCTTTCGCTCCTTGAGCATATAGGGACCGGTACCGATAAATTCATTCATCGGCTCAGCCTGTTTTTCTGACGGTATGATGATCGCCGCAGAGTTGTTGAAGGCAAGCAGAGAGGTCAATGGCGCATAAGGCTGCTTGAGCGTTATCGTCACTGTGGCCGGATCGGTCGCCGCGATATTATCGATAAAGGCCGACGCCTGCTTTCCGCGCGAAGCGAGCTTCGTCCAGCGCTCCAGCGACGCAACCACGTCTTCCGACGTCATGTCGCTACCGTCATGGAACTTGATGCCGGAACGCAGCTTGATCGTATAGGTTTTTCCATCCGCGCTGATTTCAGGCAGGCTTTCTGCCAGCAATGGCGTCGGCTTCCATTCCTTGTCGAACGTATAGAGCGTTTCGAAGATATGCTGCGTGACGATACCCACAAGATCGGCAGTGGATACCATCGGGTCAAGCGTCGGCGGCTCGCCAATGGTCGCGACATTGATGACACCACCCTTGTCCTGAGCCAGCGAAACGCCGGGACTGAAGATCATGGCAGAAGCCAGAAGGAGTGCAAATTTGATCCGCAAGGCAGAACCCCCATTTTTGATTTGTTCCACAATTATGTTATATAGGCTTTTATAAAAGAATAACCGAGAACTTGGAGGTGTCAATCCATCAAAGCACATCGACTGGAAATCTTCCGTCGATAACGATGGAATGCTCATACTATGTGGGCATTTCGGATTTTATGGGTGGCAGCACCAAAGCTGTGTCGATATGAGTGCGCCATGACACGCAAAGGCCAGGGCTATCTCTTCACACTTCTCGCGGTTACCATTTTTGCAACGCAGGATGGTATTTCGAAGTATCTTGGCACCCATTATTCGCCGATCCTCATAACGATGATCCGCTATTGGGTCTTTGCAGCCTTCGTCCTCCTGCTTGCAATCCGCTCCGGAGGCATTGCCAAGGCCGCAGCAACGAAACGTCCCTTTTTACAGGTTTTTCGCGGCATCCTGCTTGCTGCTGAAATCGTTACATTCATATTCGCCCTCAGTCGCGCGGGCATGGCAACGGCACAATCGATCTTTCAGGGCGCACCGCTATTGGTGACCATGCTCTCCGTGCCCTTCCTTGGCGAAAAGGTTGGCTGGAGACGTTGGACTGCAATTATTGTCGGGTTGATCGGTGTTCTGCTGATTATCAATCCAGTGAACGCGACATTCGACGCAAGCCTGCTTCTGCCCGTGGCGGCGATGATCATGTTCGCCGTTTACGCGGTTGCGACACGCGCCGTCAGCAAGAGCGACGATGCCATGACCAGCTTCTTCTACACCGGCATAGCAGGCGCTGTTGCCCTCACATTTGTCGGCAGTTTCTATCTCATGCCTATTGCCAGAAGCGACTGGCTCTGGATGGCAGCCCTTTGTGCCTGCGGTATCGCAAGCCATTATTTCCTCATCCGTGCCTACAACATTCTGGAGGCAGGAGAAGTACAACCGCTTACCTATCTGCAGCTCGTTATCGGCGCGTGTATCGCAGTCACAGTGTTCCACGAGCAATTGACATGGAACATCATTGCCGGTGCGGTCATCGTCGTCAGCGCCGGATTGTTCTCGGTCTTCCGCGAGCGGCAGCTTGGCAAAAGAAATCCACCCGCGCTTGGATAGGTTTCAATTCTCAATGCCTGATATACTGACGAGTCAGAGATTTCGAGTACTTTCCATCAAATCGGCTCCAATCACTGACCCAACGACAGGGCTCACTGGCTTGACAAATTAAACTTGATAATTTAATTCATGTTTTGACCTCTACTGGTCGCGTAGACTTCCAGCCGGCGCTTGACCTATTGAGAGCGCCGGTCTTTTTATGTCTTGTGCAAAACAAGCGCGGTCGAGTGGAACAGTTATGACGCAGCCAATAAGCTATATCGAAACCGATTGCGCGATTGCGGGCGGTGGGCCAGCAGGAATGATGCTGGGACTTTTGCTTGCACGCGCTGGTGTGAACGTGACCGTTCTCGAAAAGCATCCAGATTTTCTGCGTGATTTTCGCGGGGACACAATTCACCCGTCCACGCTTCAAGTCATGCATGAACTCGGCTTGCTGGACGGTCTTCTCGACTTGCCCCATACCAAGGCGTATCGGCTACATGCGGAGATTGGCGGCAAGGACATTACGATAGCCGATTTTTCGAGAATTCCCGCTCAGTGTCGTTTCATCGCTTTCATGCCGCAATGGGAATTTCTGAATTACATTGCACGCGAAGCTGCGAAATATTCAAACTTCAGGCTCCTTATGCCTGCAAGTGTGATCAATCTGACCGAGAAGGACGGAAGTGTCACCGGCCTCGTCGCGACAACACCAGCTGAAACCATAAATATCAATGCCAAACTTGTTGTGGGTGCGGACGGAAGAAACTCCGTGGTGCGCACAAAAGCCGGTCTGGAGGTCGAAAGTTTTGGCTCGCCAAGCGAAATTCTCTGGATGAAGCTGTCGCACGCTCCCAATGACCCACCCTATACGATGGGCCATGGCGGCCCTCGACAGGGTTTCGTCATGATCGATCGCGGTGACTACTGGCAATGCGGTTATGTACTCCGCAAACAGACCTTTGCCGATGTCAGGCAGGGAGGACTCGATGCATTCCGCAAGGCAGTTGCAGAAGTCTCTCCATTGCCTCCTGACCGAATGAACGAAATAGGCACATGGGATGACATTCATCTCTTGAGCGTACGCATCGACCGACTTAGAACGTGGTGGAAACCGGGGCTTCTGTGTATCGGCGATGCCGCCCATGCCATGTCGCCAATTGGTGGCTTTGGGGTCAATCTCGCCATTCAGGATGCTGTTGCAGCAGCCAATATTCTGGCCGCTCCGCTCAGGGATAACCAAACTTTGGAACCGTATCTCCTAGCAGTCGAAGCCCGACGTCGCTTTCCCACAAAGGCAACGCAGAAACTGCAACTGATGATGCGCAGTGATCGTCGCAAGCGTGAAACGAACAATACCAGACGCGATGAGCCACCCGCCTTTATGCGTCACCTCGCACGCTGGCCCATTCTTGCACATCTTGCGGGCAGGTTGATCGGTGTCGGCTTCCGCCCGGAGCATGTCAGGAACAACTGAACGGCTGAGTTTCAGTCCATATCGTCAAGTTCGTCGTGAATACCGGCGACGATCTCAAGTCGCTGTTGCGCCGATTTCCCCGCATATGAAGCATAGGTCAACGCCAGAAGCCGGATGGCGCTGCTGACGGCGGTATAAGATGCGCCCAATCCGATACTGTCTACATGACACGGAAGAACAACACGCGCGTAACGCTGTGCCTCAAAAACAGATCCTCGGTCCGTAATGGTCACGATATTCAACCGGCTCGTCACGGCATAACCCAGAATTTGTTTCAGCAATGCCCGATGCGGTGGCAATGTGATCAGCAGCAACACATCCTTCGGACCAGTCATGGCCAGATCCTCAGCCCATGACCCCTGGTTGATGCCCAGGAGCATCACGCTGTGGCGCAGCCTTGAAAACAGAAGCCGCGCGTAGCGCGCAAACCCTTCCTCGTCACCAAGCCCGATCACCCAGACACGCGGTGCTTCTGCAATAAGTTCGGCAGCTTCGCGCATCTTGTCGGAGCGAAGCGCCTCGAACGTCCGGGTAATATTGGCGATCTCCAGATCGAGATGTGCGCTGATGGTACGCACCAGCGGCACTTCTTCGTCAACCGTACTCGAATATTCAAAAGGTTCGGTACGGTTACGCTCCTCACGCGCCTGAAGTTTCACTTCATTGAAATCGGCATAGCCCAGATGTTGAAAGAAGCGAGCTGTGGTCGCCTTGGATACGCCGGCCATCTCCGCGATTTCGGTAGCGGAATGAATCAGAATGTCGTCCTCGCGCTCGAGAACGAGCTGCGCGATTTTCTGCTCGCCTGCCGTGAGCTTTGCGTAGCGCTCCTGTATGCGCAGTACCAGACGTGAAGCCATGTGCGTTTATTCCGAATCTCTCTGTGCACTAAAAAAGCTTATCATCGCCTCTTGCAATACTGAAACATTTGTTTCATTGATAGTGAAACATTGAAATTCATGGATTCTCCATGGCGTATTCCCGCAATACACGGCAGCGCATCTGGGATCGGCTGAAAGACGTCGCGCGCCCTGATGCACGCTTCCACTTCAAATTCTCGGAATTCATACCGGACTTTGAAGGAGTAGAGGCAGCTACGGATCGCTTGCTGGCGATTGAAGGGATTGCGAAAGCCAAATTGGTTTTTGTGACGCCAGATAATTCCATGATCGAGTTGCGCCGTCGCCTGATCATGTCGGGTACACCATTCATCATGCCGACCTACGGCATGCAGCGCGGCTTTCTCCTGCTCGAACCGGGATCCGTTCCCCCGGGGTTGGAGAAAGCCGCAGCCTGGCTTGATGGAATGGAACATTTCGGTCGATCGGTCAGTCTAGAAGACCTGACCCATATCGGTCGTTTTGATGTCATTGCGACTGGCGCATCCGCTGTTTCCATCGATGGAGTCCGTTTTGGCAAAGGCCATGCGTTCTTCGATCTGGAATGGGGCATGTTCACCGATCTGGGACTTGCCGACGAGCAGTCTCTGATTGTGGCAGCCGTGCATGACGTACAGATCGTGGAAGAGCGCCTCAACGTATCGGAGAACGATATTGCTCTCGACTTCATTGCCACGCCCAGCCGCCTGATCGAGATAACGCGCAACCGTCGCAGGCCGCGCGGTATTCGCTGGAACGACGTTTCAGCCGAAGACATCCAGTCCATCCCGCCGCTGCGTGAGCTTGCGCGCATGCGCGGCATTGCCTGACAGTTCAGCACCAAAAGGAAAATTCAATGAATATTGCCCTGGATCGCCGTCGTTTTCTCGGACTGATGGGCGCCGCAGCCGCTCTGCCAGCCATGAGCCGTTTTGCCTCTGCGGATACACCATTCAACTTTCAGGCTTCCTGGATCAATGACGCGGAATTCAGCGGTTATTTCATTGCAGTAGACAAGGGTTTCTATCGCGAAGAAGGCCTCGACCTGAACTATATCTCCGGTGGCCCCGACGTCATTCCGGAAAGCACGATCATTGCGGGCAAGGCCGATCTGACCCTCACCACCCCCGACACGACGATCAAGGCAATCGTCGAACAGGGTGCGCCTTTCAAGATCATCGGCGCCCAGTATCAGAAGAACCCAATCGGTATTATTTCGCTGGCCAAGAACCCGATCAGGGAGCCAAAGGACCTGATCGGCAAAACGCTGGCTGTACCGCCGGTCAACGTCATCTCGGTTGAAGCCATGCTGAAGATTTCGGGCATAGAGCCTTCTCAAGTCAACATCGTTCCTTACGCTTATGATCCGACGCCGCTCATCAAGGGTGAAATCGACGCTTCACTCGATTTTACGACCAATGTTCCTTTCACCATCAAGCAGGCTGGCGAAGAAGCAGTTTCCTTCCTGCTCTATGATTTTGGCTTTACGATCTTCAACGATACGGTTGTCGTTACGGAAGAAACACTCAAGACAAAGCGCAAGGATCTCGTTGCTTTCCTTCGCGCAAGCCGCAAGGGCTGGGATGAAAACCTCAAGGACCCGGCAGCCTACCCACCAAAATTTGCCGACAGCTGGTTCAAGGGCACCGGCCGCTCGATCGAAAACGAAGTCTATTTCAACACGGCGCAGAAGCCGCTGATCGAGACGCCGAATGGTGTATTCTCCATGAGCGAAGAAGCCATCGAGAACACGATCAAGGCGCTCGGTACGATTGGCATCGCCGCCAAGCGCGATCATTTCGACACAACGCTTCTTGAAGAGATTTGATGCCTGATATGTCCGGGATCAAACTTGAAAATGTGACGCGCTCCTTTTCGGGGCGCGGCACGAATGTAATTGCACTATCCGATGTCTCGCTCGAATGCCCCACCGGCTCGTTCACTGCACTCATAGGACCGTCCGGTTGTGGCAAGTCGACCATGTTGCGGTTGGCACTCGGTCTCGATCAGCCTGATAACGGCTCGATTTCAGTCATGGGCAAAAGCCCTGTAGAGGCCGCAACGGTCGGACTGACCGGTGTGGCTTTTCAGGATGCAGCGCTCATGCCATGGCGCAATGTCGAAGACAATATTGCCTTGCCGTTGGATGTGCTTGGCCTGTCTCGTTCAGCAAAGACCGACCGGATTGCCGAATTGATCGCCCTTGTTGGCCTCAAAGGCTTCGAAAAAGCACTTCCGGGTGAGCTTTCCGGCGGCATGCGCCAGCGTGTGGCAATTGCCCGCTCTCTGGTCACCGATCCGCGCGTTCTGTTTCTTGACGAGCCTTTCGGCGCACTCGACCAGATATTGCGCCGCCAGATGAACATTGAGCTTCAACGCATATGGCTTGAAAGCAAGGCCACCACCCTGCTTGTCACCCATGGCATAGACGAAGCGGTTTTCCTCGCCGACCGGATCGTGGTGATGCACAGTCGCCCCGGACGCATCGCGAAGATCATCAATATTCCGCTGGAACGCCCACGCAGCCCCGAAATATTCAGCACATCGCAATTCCATGCGCTGGAGGACGCTGTCGCGGAGGCTTTGCATGGCTGACATGAAGCCATCAACCCATCTCTCCACCTTGCGCAACTGGGTTATTCTTCTTGCAGTCTGGGAGATTTGTGGCCGCTTTTCCCTGATTGCAGACGGCGCCTTGCCAGCACCTTCGGCGGTCCTGGCCCGTCTGTGGATCGACCGTGCCGATTATCCAGCTCATATACTAGCGACGCTTCAGGGCGCCGGTGCTGGCTTTGTCATCGGAAACCTTGTTGCCGTAGCTGCAGGCATTCTGTTCGCCCTCTTTCCAGCTGCCGCAAAACTGGGTCGGGGCGTCAACATCGCGATTTTTGCACTGCCTCCAATTGCCATCTCGCCTATTCTGGTTCTGACTTTTTCAGGAATGACGCCGCGTATCACGCTGGCGGCACTTGGTTGTTATTTCATCACCATGGCCGCCACCATGACTGGCATCAGCCAGACGGACCGCCGTATGGTGGATATTGTTCGTGCCTATGGTGGCAGCCGATGGAAAGTGCTGCGTCTGGCCCAATTGCGATCCGCTCTGCCGTCAATCCTTGCCGGTATGCGTATTGCCGCTCCCAATGCGGTTCTAGGCTCCATTCTGGCTGAGTTTGGCGGCGGTGGGCGTTTCGGTCTCGGCGCCTATCTGATCGGTTCTCTCGGGCGAGCAGAACCGACCCGGCTCTGGGGTATAGGTCTGTGCGCTACCTTGCTCGCAGGATTGGCCTATGCGCTCTTTTCCATTCTTGCAAAAATGCTGACTGGCAGCACCAAGGCCATCACCGTCCCAGCCAACGCTCCAAACACTGCCCCGCGCGGCTCTCGCGGCCTAAACTTTATTCTCGTCTTTTGTTCGATCGCGCTTCCGTTCGTCTTGTGGTGGCTGCTGCTCGTTTTCATGGGAACACCGGCCATGATCGCCAAGACACCAGCCGGACTGTTCGACTATCTTTTCCTCGCTCCGTCCGCAGCTCCCGCACAGGCAAAATTGCTGACAGCGCTTTCACAGACTTTACCGCTTACCTTTCTTGGCATGGCAGCAGGCATCCTTTTCGCCTTTGCCCTCGCCATCGCCTCAGTCGCCAAGCCTGCCATCGTGCGCGGCTTCATGCCTGTCGCCCTTGTCACGCAGACAATGCCACTCGTTGCCCTGACACCCCTGCTCGTTTTGTTATTGGGACGCGGCCCGTCCGTCATCCTCTGGATTACGGTCTCAGTCACATTCTTCCCTGCCTTCGTGACTATGGCTCAGGGCATGGCACTGGTTCCTCGTGCCGCACTGGATGTGCCCCGCGCCTATGGCGCCAGCATCTGGGCACAAATCCGTCTGGTATCCGTGCCCGCCTCCCTGCCCTATCTCTTCGCTGCCATCCGCCTTGCCGTACCGCGCGCTTTGCTCGGCGTCATGATTGCAGAATGGCTGGCAACGGGTACGGGGCTCGGAAACCTTCTCAACCAGTCACGCGGCTATCTCGACTACGGCATGATCTGGGCCGTTGCCGTGGTGTCCGTGATGCTGTCCGTCATTTTCTATCAAATCGTAGCCCTCTGCGAGCGCCAGGTGCTCGCACGCCGAGGCATGAGCCCGGCAGACTAGAATGCAAGGAGTCCCCATGGAAATCACCGATCACAAAGCTTCCGTTCGCGAACGTGTGTGGAGCGAGTTGCGCAAGGTGGCCGTCCCGGATAGCCGTTTCCATTTCGACTTCGGCGAGTTCATCGCAGATTTTGAAGGTGGAGAGGATGCGGTAGCCCGGCTGACAAGCCATCATTATTATCAGAATGCAGATTTCATCTTCATTACGCCCGATAATTGTCTCGACCGCCTGCGTCTTCAGGCTTTGAAAGACGGCAAGACCGTTCTGATAACCACATATTCCATCAAGCGCGGCTTCTGGGTTCTCGATCCGAAGCTGATTTCGCCGGATTATTATCTTTACGCCTCGACGCTCGACGGCATGGAGCGTGTGGGACAGCCGGTCACGCTGAAAGATATCTCGGCTATGCCGGTCGTCGATTACATGGTCACCGGCACCGGCGCGATCAATCTCGAGGGCGTACGCTTCGGCAAAGGGCATGGCTTCTTCGATGCCGAATGGGGCATGCTTTACCGTCTGGGCCGTATCACCGCAGCGACGCCTGCCGCCGCTGTCGTACACGACTGTCAGGTTCTGAGCGAAAAGCTCACGCCGGATGTCTATGACACCGTCGCGGACGTGATTTTCACGCCCACCCGCACAATAGAGGTGAAGGATCCGCACAAGCCAACCTGTGGCATCATCTGGGACCGTCTCGACCCGATCATGTACGAAACGATCCCTCCGCTTCAGGAATTGAAGGCTATGGGCCTCTAGGTGTGTTCTTCCAAAAACTAAAAAGCCGGATGCAGTAAATGCATCCGGCTTTTTAGTTTGGTTAGCCTGAGATCGTTACACGCCGGTCACGAGTTTCAGCGCGATAGACCACATCGTAACGGCAATGATGCCTTCAAGAACGCGCCATGACGACGGGCGGGCAAAGATCGGGCGCAGCCAGCGGGCACCGAAGCCAAGCGAAAAGAAAAACACGAAGGATGCAGTGATAGCACCCGCCGCGAACGACGTTTCCAAACCGGGAAACTGCGTAGAAATCGTTCCGAGCAGCACGACAGTATCCAGATAGACATGCGGATTGAGCCAAGTCAGTGCCAGACAAGTAGCGAGCGTCTTGGTGAGGCTCACGGACGCCCCGTTCGCAGTGGCCAGAACCGCTGACGAGGTGAAAGCGGAGTAAAGGCTTCGCGCACCATACCAGATCAGAAAAGCTGCACCGCCATATCGCATGATGGGATCGAGCGCAGGCATGATGGCAGCGATCTTCTGGAAGCTTGTCACACCTATCAGGATCAGGATGGCATCCGATACGGCACAAGCGAGGCTGACGGCGAACACATGCTCATCGCGTAAACCCTGCCGCAGAACGAAAGCGTTTTGTGCACCAATCGCGACAATGAGGGTGAGGCCCATGGTAAAGCCGGTTACGTAGATTGAAGTGTTCATAAATGGTCGCCATCTGGGAGTAAGTTGGCACTTGGATACCAAATGCTAGATGATTAGAATAATTAAACTTAATAACTTCAGTTTAGGAATTCTAATGATCGACTATTCCGCCTTGAGAGCAGTGGCGATGGTGGTTCAGACGGGCAGTTTTGAGAAAGCCGCACGAGCGTTGAACGTCACTCCGTCAGCAATCTCACAACGCGTCAAACATCTCGAAGAGCGGCTTGGCGCAGTACTCATTGAGCGAGGCTCTCCTTGCACGGCGACCGAAAAAGGAGACTGGTTGTGCCGGCATATCGAGCAGGTAGGCATGCTCGAACGCGAACTTCTGGCAGAGTTGCCTGGACTGTCCGGAAGCGAGAATACTGCACAGCGCGTAACGCTTCATATAGCGACCAACGCCGATAGTCTGGGCACGTGGTTTCTGAAAGCAATCTCGCATTTCAGCACGACAGCGGAATATCTTTTCAACATTGCGGTCGACGATCAGGATCACACTGCCGAATGGCTGCAGCGCGGGCGTGTCGTAGCCGCCGTGACTTCTTTATCAAAGCCAGTTCAAGGCTGTCGTCTAACCCCGCTTGGTATCCTTCAATATCGCGCCACGGCATCACCGGAATTCGCCGCTCGCCACTTTCCAGACGGAATAACCCACGATGCTATTGCCAAAGCTCCGGCACTGACGTTCAACCAAAAGGACAGATTGCAGGATCAGTGGGTGCGCACTGCCCTCCGAACCGACATAGCATGCCCGACACATTGGCTTCCCTCAACACAGGCTTTTGTCGAGGCAAGCCTGTCAGGCATGGGATGGGGGATGAATCCGGTGCAGTTGGTCGGTGACTATTTGCAGTCGGGCAAACTGGTCGAACTCATCCCGGATACGCCGCTGGATATTCCCCTGTTCTGGCAGGTCAACCGCCTTGCGGCCGACAGGCTCGCAAGCCTGACACAGACGGTTTTGACGACGGCACGACAGGAGCTTGCGCCTATCTCAAACAAATGAGGAAAGCCGCCAATTCGAAAAACACATGGAAACAATGGGATAAAGCAATATTTTCTGTACCAGTGCCGTCAATCACCATCTGTTTTCTTGAACGTGAACAGCGATTGAGCGATGCATGTTGCATGAAGCTCCTGTTCCTCATCGTGGCGCTGATCGCCCTTGCCTTTCTCGGCTGCTATTTGCAGATGTTTTTTGCCGTGCCGTAAACACGCAACAATCTTGATCTGCCGAGAACACACGCTATGAGTGTTCAGGAAAGCTCAACCCTACAAGGAAAGGGCAGGATCAATGATCCTGCCCCGTTTGTGCAACGCCTGCTGCCTCTTCACAGACTCTGACATGTTCAGCCAGTGCCTCAAGCTGCAGGAAAGCGCTTATGGTACAGATATCCCGCTTCTGAAACTTTGGAAGCTCCTGAAGCTCCTTCAATCTGGTGAGAAGTGCACCGCGGTTCATGGTTTTCCCTCCATCTTTCTGGCTATCCGCAAGACTGGTGTTAGAATGCATTTCGATCCGATTGAATCAGATCGGCGCTCTAACCTTTTCTATTGTAAGCATAATCTTATCGACCTTCGTTTCACTCCGGTCGGATTGTGCTTTAATCAGGCTGCCCGCACCTTCGCTTTTGTTTTCAACGGAAGCTCGATATCGACTTCGAGCGTCGACATCTGGTCACCCCGATCCATTTTCACGCTGACCTTGTCGCGATCAATCTGGATATGCTTGGCGATAACGGCGAGAATTTCCTCCCGCAATACCGCAACAAGATCGGAATGTTCGTGTGACGCCCTTTCATGGGCGAGCAGAACCTGCAACCGTTCGCGCGCTTGCGGCGCGGAAGCAGGCTTGCTGAAGAAACGAAACAGGCTCATGCCGCTCTCCTTCCGAAAAGTTTACCCAGAAGGCCGCGCTTTTCGGATGGAACAGTCATCGGCACTTCTTCGCCGGCGAGGCGGCGGGCTGCGTCGAGATAAGCCAATGCAGGCGCACTGCGCTGATCGGCGAGCGTTACTGGGGAACCAATATTGGATGCCCGCAGAACGTCCTGGCTTTCCGGAATGATACCCAGAAGCGGAATGGACAGAATTTCGAGAACGTCATCAACCTTCAGCATGTCGCCGCGCTCGGCACGTACCGGGTCATAACGGGTCAGCAAGAGATGCTTTTCCACACGTTCGCCACGTTCGGCCTTGAGTGTCTTGGCATCCAGCAGACCGATGATACGGTCGGAATCGCGCACAGATGACACTTCAGGATTCGTGACAACCACAGCCATATCCGCATGACGCATGGCGAGTGTGGCACCGCGTTCGATCCCGGCGGGGCTATCGCAAATGATCCAGTCGAACTCTTTCTTGAGATCTTCCATGACGCGGTCGACGCCATCAGTGGTCAGGTTATCCTTATCGCGCGTCTGGGAGGCAGGCAGCAGATACAGTGTCTCAAGGCGCTTGTCGCGGATCAAAGCCTGCGGAAGCTTTGCGTCACCCTGAATGACATTAACCAGATCGAACACGACGCGACGTTCAGCCCCCATGACGAGGTCAAGGTTACGCAGACCAACATCGAAGTCGATAACGACTGTCTTCTCGCCGCGTTGCGCCAGCGCAGCGCCGATTGCAGCGGTTGATGTCGTTTTGCCAACGCCACCCTTACCGGAAGTTACAACAATCACTTTTGCCATATTTGTCTCCTGTATCTCCCGCGCGCCTCCAGAGCATTCGTTACCCGGGATATGAAATGCTCTGCTTTTCTTTTTCAGCACTCAAAAGTGCCCTGACAATTTGTCTGGACCAGCATTTTCCCAAGGCTGTTCGGCCGTTTGGGAAACATGCTAGTTTAGCGTTTCGGCCATCATGTAATCGCCGTCGAGCCAGAGCTGGACTGCCTGTCCGCGCAATCGGCTCTCCATGTCTTCGGCCGTCTTGTAAAGACCGTCGATTGCAACGAGTTCTGCCTCCATCTTGCGACAGAAAATGCGCGCATCGGCATTTCCGGCTGTCCCAGCCATCGCACGACCGCGCAGCGCGCCATAAACGTGGATCGAGCCACCAGCCACCACTTCCGCACCAGACGCTACAGAACCAACAATCGTTACATCGCCGTCCGGAAAGTAGACCGACTGACCAGACCGTACCGGCTCGGTAACCACCATGGACGGAACGGCCTTGACGAGTTGTACCGATGCGGGTGCCACCGGAGTGCGCTCCTGCGACTTCGGTTCTGTGATCTCCGGGTCGAAATCTGCGGCAGGTTGTCCGCCACGCATCGCTGGCGGCATGCCTGGCCCCAGCAGAGAGGGCCGCGCATTTTCAAAGCCCGTGATCCAGACACCACGTTTAACCAAATCCTCAAGCAATTGAACCAATTGCGGACGCTCGATCGAAACGTTCTCCAGATCGAGAACGATCGGGCGATTCAGAAAAAAACCCACGGAACGGGCTGCAAGATCGTCCAGCTTGTCGAGCCAGCCATCGAGCGGCAGTTCAGGCGAGAGTACCAGCGCAAGAAAGGATCTCCCTTTCAAACGGATTGGACGAGACTGTGTTAGCACTTGATTCATCTTGGTTAAAAAACGGTTTATCCGGTCTATATGTGCAATGGTTAACAGATGGTTAATTTCTGAAGCCAGAACGCCCCCATTGCTGGAGCGGCCGGTCCCTTTTGACGATCAAAGCATAACTATCGACGAGGCATTAGCCTCCAGACACAGAACGCAACATTGTGCCCACCTGAACAGCCGAAAGCGCCTCCAGCCTGGAAACGACTCAGCTTATTCTTGACTGTAAACGGATTTCAGGATCGATAATCATCGTTTCTTCACCCATCCACAGAAGACAGCGCAGAAAATATAAAATTAATTTCCAATCAAATATGACGCTACGTAATGTATTATAATTTTATAATATATTTTTATTTGGTCAAAAATCAGAATAACTTGTAGCAAGTGGAAAGCCGCCGAACCTTATCCGATTCTTTTTAAAGTATATTTCTTCTAATTGTTCCGGAATTGCAGGTCAACTAAATCAGTTTCTGGTATTGTCGACACTGCGTCAAGAATTCCATGAACAACCTGCGCCATGAGGAATCTTCACACGCCCTATCAGCCAACCTAGCCGACGCAGCAAATGAGTATAACCCAACGAAGCAACAGCGATCTTTCTGATCGCTTTCATTCCTCTTCGAACGCAGCTTTATTCAGTGGGAAGAATCCCTGACGGAAACACTGAAATATAAATCTTCTGGAAGGTTCCGCTCAAAGGAACCGCCTCGCGTTTGGGCGGGGGGCTTAGGGGCGCGAGGCGGGCGAGCTCTCAGGAGTGCACGCACAGGGAAAATGGAACGTTAGCTCCGATTCTGGAACTAACAATACGTTCCAGCCTGAAAAATTACGTGAGTAGAATATAGAAAAGCCCACAACGCTTGGGAGGAGGAGAACGTTGTGGGCTTAATCTGTAAGCGCGATTGGGAGGAGGAGTATCGCGCTTTGGGTCCGGTTCTTGGGAGGAGGAGTGAACCGGACGTTTTTTTAATAACCCGTTCGGCCGGCCTACTCAATCAACAAGCTTGCATTGCTGATATGCACTTTCAACAGATCCAAATGAAAACCGCCTCGCAGCGAATGAACGCGCTGAGGCGGCATATCTCCCCCGAAAGCCCCCAATCGAAGAAGATAGAAGAACTTACTCACAGCTTTGACGAAAATAAATAGACAATCTGCATGCACACTTGAAAATCTGGTGAACAATATCAGCCAATGGTTGAGAAACCTATCTCAACGAACTTTTCCGCGTCTGCAACCGTTCGACTAAACACTATTAAAGATCGGGTATAGTTCAGTCCTGCAGTGCAATTAAAATGCTCTTGTACCGGATGGAACCTGAATGACTATCACCCAATAACCCTACACAAATTTCAGTATTTTCTGAAAGTTATAGAGTTTTATTAAGGGGTTGCTTTCTCCATGAGCACGGTTATTGTTCCTCTCACTTGGAGGAGGGAGTACCGCCCCAGCGCGCTAGACCGCTGCGGGGCGGTTTCTTTTTTAGCTACCCAAAAATGCATATCTGCATTGCAGCGTTGCCCCTTGTAAGCAGCGGCCCTTATTCCTATCTTGGGCTTGTTCGGTTTTACTCCTCCTCCCAAAAACCGAACCCAAAGCGCGATACTCCTCCTCCCAATCGCGCTTTATAGATCCGCCCACTGCACATTCCTCCTCCCAGTGCAGTGGGCGCTCTCTTTTCTGGAAAGCTCTTCACACATATCGGAAATTTGTGCCCAATCAGGTGACCCTGTGGCTATTTCAGTAGTTTTAAGGGTTTGCAGGTAATTTCTGCGCGTGATGCACGAGGGAGCGGGGTTCCATGTTCTTCAGCACGACCTTCAAATCGGCCAGACCGACGCTGCTATGCGCGCCTATGCTCTGGCTAGGTTTTGTTCTCGTTCTGCTGATCGCGCTTCTGTCATTCAGGCTCAATGCCCCCATTGGGCCAATGTACTGGGACAGCTACATCTACTTCGACGCAGCCCAGCGCATAAGAATGGACCAGATTCCCGGTGTAGACTTTTCCACGCCTGTCGGACCGCTTGGCTACTATCTTTTTGCATGGGGACACTCCCTGTTCCCACAGGCACAACCGCTTTTGCTCGTTCAATGGTCAATATTGGTCGTTGCAGCCCCTCTGATGGCATGGGTACTGACAGAGCTTCCCCCCCATAATCGAATAACCGGATTTCTGATCCTTGTTCCATTTCTGGTTTTCGCAATCTTTCCGGCCAATACACAAAGCTTTTATCCCTACCCCGGACTGGATGGGTTTGGCATTTATAACCGCCATACATCGCTTTTGCTCTACGTGCTGATGTGCGGATTGCTGTTTATGCGAAACGGCGCAAAGCTCGCGCTGTTTTGTGCGGCAGTGATGCTCGCCTTGTTTTTGATGAAGGTCACGGGCTTTCTTGCAGGTGGACTGTTCGGGCTTGCGGCACTTCTCGCTGGACGAATCTCTATACGCAACGTTCTGCTGGCCGCCGCCATTACCGTTGCATTTCTGTTCGTCCTTGAATTGTACAATGGGATTATCGGCGGATATATTCGCGATATCGCCTCATTGATCGCCCTGAACGAAGAAGCCCTGCTGCCGCGTTTCCTGACCGTCATATCGTTGAAGCTGGACGTCATTCTGCCAGCGACGATCCTTGTTCTCATTCTTTTCTGGAATGAACAGTTCCATTCCGGCAAACACAATCGCTTTTTCGACCGGAGTTCGGTCTGGCTCGCCGTTGGGCTTCTGGGTGGCATCATCCTTGAGACACAGAACACCGGAAGTCAGGAATTCATATTCCTTTGGCCCATCCTGCTTATGATTTTTCAGCGGATAAAAGCCGGCACCGAGAAGCTCAAAATCGCCTTCGTCGTGCTCGCTGCCTTCTGTGCCCTCCCGACATTCACCAAGGTTGCGCACCGTACCCTGCGCGCCGTTGCCGTAGCCCCGACTTATGTGCAACCGTCCTTCCCGGAACTGAAGAACCTCGGGCAGGTGTTGACCCGGCCCGATTTCCTGCAACGGGCAGAGCTTTTCGAAACCCACTACCCGGAAAACAATGCAGCCTATGACGCGCTGGCAGCGCAAGGCCAACTACCTAGCTGGCAGCTTTATTCGGAAATCGATTTCCAGGTCTACTGGCTCGTTTCTGCAAACCGGATGGTGAAGGATCTGAAATCCTTCGAGACCCGGAATAACGTTCGCCTGCAAAGCATCATGTCGCTTGACTTCGTCAATCCGTTTGCATGGATATTGGATCGCGATGCGACACGGCATATCCAGATCGGCGCCGACCCCTTCCGCACTGTCCCGGCGTTATCCAAGGAAACGAAGGCTGCCGTAGAAGCAACAGACGGCATATTGCGCCCGAAATGTCCGACGACGACCAATCGTCTTGCCTTGCAGAAAATATATGCCGAAGCACTGCAGGATCGCGCCGTCGTCGCTTTGAACCCCTGTTGGGATTTGCTGCTTCGCCCCGGCTTTATTCCGTAATCAGAAACGGCTCATTTGATCTGAGCCTTGACGAAATCCCGCACAATCCGGACGATGCCGCGTGAAAGGACCTCATCCAGAGCCTTGATGAATGCGTCCACATGCTCCCGCCCGCAGATCAGCGGCGGCTCAAGACGGATGACGTTTCGATTATATTCAGTAAAGGCGACCAGAACCCCATGATCGCGCAGCAGATGGCTGCCAATAAAGCCGGGAAGTGAACCTTTCAGTTTTTCATCAAGCATTGCCAGGACTGGTCGCAGCACGACCGGCATCGTCTGGGAAAAATCATGGAACTCCAGCCCCACCATCATCCCCTTCCCGCGCACATCTTTCAAAAGCGCAGGATAGCGGCTCTGCAGTTCGTGCAGCCGATCCAGAAGATATTCCCCGACATCGGCTGCATTATCAATCAGATGCTCGTCGTAAAGCACGTTCAGAGCTTCAATCGACGTAACGCAGGCTTCGCCAATCCCGCCAAAAGTCGCCATCGCATGGATCATCGCCGTCTTGGGCGTGCCGTAAGCCTTCATGTAGACGTCGCGCCGCGCGATCATGGCGGCCATTGCGGTCTTTCCACCGCCAAGCGACTTCGCCAGTGCGGTGACATCCGGTATGACGCCATAATGCTCGAAAGCATAGAATTTCCCGGTTCGCCCCAGTCCACATTGCACTTCATCGGCAACCCAGATCACACCATACTGGTCGCAAAGGCTTCGCAACTTTTGCCAGAACTGTGCATCAGTTTGAATGATACCGCCACCACCTTGCACCGTTTCAAGCACAATCACCCCGATCTCGGGGTCAGAGCGAAACGCATTTTCAATGGCTGCAATGTCACCGAAGGGAACCCGAACGGTGTTATCGACCAGCTTGAATTCGCCACGATATAGCCCGCCATCAGTGATGGACAGAACACCCTTCGTTTTGCCATGGAACGAATTTTCCGCATAGACGATCTTGGGCTTTTTAGGACCTGCGGCGCGCTCTGCGACCTTGATCGCGGCTTCCATCGCCTCAGAACCGGAAGACCCCAGAAACACCATGTCGAGATCTCCCGGCGAGCAAGCCGCAATGTCATAAGCAAGAGCGGCCGCATATTGCGACATGAAGGCGATTGCAATCTCGTGGCGCATTTCTTCCTGAAACTGACGCCGTGCTTCGAGAATACGCGGGTGATTATGGCCAAAAGCCAGCGATCCGAACCCGCCGAAAAAATCGAGAATGGCGCGCCCATTCTGATCATAATAATACATGCCTTCAGCGCGTTCGATCTTCACCTTGTGAAAGCCGAGCAGCTTCATGAAGTGAAGCTGGCCTGGATTGAGGTGAGTGGTAAACAGCTCCGTCATCCGTGGCAGATCGAGCGCTTTCGCCTCGGCAACCGTCAACAGCTTCGGCTTCGGCGTTGTATTGGTCTTGTTCATTTCTGCCTCTATGCCGTTTCGGAAGCCCGCACATCCGATGATGCCGCGCCGATTTTCTTGCGATATTCGCTGTAAGCCGCGATCAGCATATCCTCATCACGATATTGCGGTATCCAGCCAAGCTCGCGCTCGCCCTTCGAGACATCGAGAACACACATTTCGTCGGCAATCAGATATTGCTCCGGGTCCATGATCGGCATGTTCATCCAGTCCAGCAGATCCAGCGTGCGTTTCACCGCCCAGGCGGGTGTTGGCAACAAAATAGATTTCGAACCTGCATGGCTGATCAGATCACCAAGCAGTTTGCGGACAGGAGGCGGATTGAGCGAGCCGAGATTATAGGCCTCGTTTGGAACACCAGCCTTGAAAGCGGCACGTGCCGCCTCCGCACAGTCGAACACCGAAATGAACTGGTAAGGGTTCCTGCCCGAGCCGATCATCGGCACCGGCAAATTGTAATCAATCAGCTTGAACAGCTTTTCCAGAATGCCGAGACGGCCCGGTCCAATGATAAGACGAGGACGAAACAGGGAGATATTCATGCCCCGCACGCGCCATTCAATGGCGAGTTCTTCGGTTTTCAGTTTTGACAGGCCGTACTCACCGAGCGGCTTGCACGGATGGTCTTCTTTCTGCGGCCAGACATAGGTGTGCCCGTACACCATATCGGTGGTGAAATGGACGAGCTTGTTGGCACCAGCCACATCCATCGCCTTGATGATGTTCGCCGTCCCGTAATAATTGACGGGAAAGAAGAAGTCGTGCCGCTTTGCCCGGACCTGAATTGGTGAAAGCATTTTGGCGGACAGGTTATAGACCATGTCGTCTGCGCGGATACCAAGCCTGTGGATTGCTTCCGGATCGGTCACATCAGTCGCGATGAAAGCGGCATCAGTATAGTGTGGCAGATCGCTTTTCACGATATCCGCGACAAGGACCTCGTGACCATCGGCAAGTAGCTTTGGAGCAAGATAGCGCCCGACAAAACCGTCGCCACCGAAGATTACATGTCTCATCGTACTGCCCCGTTCAACTATGTGTCTGCTGGTTCACATGCGTCTCCGCCTGCGGTTCGGACGGCTTGCCGCTTTGTGCGATCAGCACTGTCCCGATGCAGATGAACGCAATTCCCGCAATCTTGTAGGCGCCAAGTTCCTCCTTGAACAAAAGCCAGGCGAACAGAGCGACCGCGACATAGGCAAGACTGAGGAACGGATAGGCAAACGAAAGATCCACTTTCGACAGCACGTAAAGATGCGACGCCATCGAGATCACGAAGGTGAGCAAACCGGCAAAAATCCAGGGATTGAAGACAATCTGGAATATGCGCTGGATCAATGTTTCGGCTGAAAAGCTGATCGGCCCGAGCGTCAGCATGCCATATTTCAACATCAACTGCGCGGCAGCATTGGTCATGACTGTGAACAGGATGAAGGGAATATATTTCATCACGTTTCCTAACCTGCAGCGCCGAGCATCAATGCGGTCCGGCGCCAGAAATTGGAATTGAAAGCCTTGTCGCGAAAGGCCTCGAAATCGCGCCAGCGCGGATAGCTTGCAGCAAAAACCTCTGCGCTCATCCTTTGGTCCTTATATGGATTGACCCGGCCACCGGCCTCAACAGTCATCTGGTCCAGACGGTTCAGCAATTCCAGCGTTGTGTGGCCACGATTGGGGAAATCCATCGTCAGCGTATATCCCGGCATCGGAAATGACATGAGACCGGGAGACTTCATCAAACCGAAACGCTTGAGTACCGTCAGAAAGGAGACCTGTCCTGCATTGCGACTTGCCTCAAGCATCGCTGGAACGATCTTTCGGGCTGCTTCGAACGGAATTACACTTTGATGCTGGTAGAGCCCTGCCGGGCCGTAAAGCCTGTTCCAGTTTCTCACTCCGTCGAGTGGATAAAAGAAGCTTTGATACGGCACTCTACGCGCTGTTTTCAGCCACCTCTTGCGCTGGAAATAGGCCGCATTGAAAAGCGACAGGCTTGTCTTGTTCAACAGCGAGAATGGCAATTCAACCGGCACGCCAAACCGCCCAGCGATCGAAATAGAGCCATTCGGCGCGGCAACATGATTACCGACCATCAGCAAGCCCCGGCCATCGGAGAGCTGATCGACCCAGGCAACAGCATATTCATTTTCATGATCGGCCACCCCGGCCATATCAAAGTAAGCATCAAGGTTGGCGAAGGGCAGAACCTTTTCCTCGACATCGAGACCGCCGACCCGCTTGAGCCGGATCGTTGCGCGAAGAATTAATCCGGTTAGTCCCATTCCACCGATGGTTGCCCGAAACAGATCAATGTGCTCCGTATCGGAACATCTGTAGTAGACGCCGTCCGAGCGAAGCAGTTCCAGCCTTTCAACATGACACCCGAAAGTACCCTGCCGGTGATGGTTTTTACCATGCACGTCATTGGCAATGGCGCCGCCGAGCGTCACAAACTGCGTGCCCGGCGTGACAGGGAGGAAATAGCCATGCGGAGTAACATGGGTGACGATTTCACTCAAAAACACGCCGCTCTCAGCCGTCAGCAATCCCGTATCTGGATCGAAGTGTAGTATCTTTTTCCGCGCCTGCATGGGCACGAGAAAGCCCATATCATTATGGCAGCTATCGCCGTAGGAGCGACCATTTCCGAATGGCAAAAGGCTCGCATCGCCGAGCAAGGCTCGCGTGAAATCAGTCTCCAGTCTCTCCAGCGGAAGGTATTGCCGGCTTCGCCGGTTAATACGTCCGAAACTGTCGAAGGATTGTTCCATCAGCGCATACCAGCCACAAGAAGCAGCACCGCGCCAAGCGCGATGACGACCTGACTGCGCCAATCCCTGGCAATGAAGAGGACCGGGTCGTCATCCATGTCGCCGCGATGCGCCAATATCCACACACGCACGTTGATATAGAGTACGATCGGACCGAGCGGCCATATCAGCCAGGGATAGGTGTAGAGCGTCTTGACGGCATCGCTATTGATATAGAGTGCCAAAACCAGCGCTGCGGTAAACGCGGCTGCGACCCCACACTGTCCGACAATATCGCGATCTTCCGGACGGTAGCCTCGCCCCAAAATCCGGTCCTTTTCTGTCACGGTAGCGCCCTGCAGTTCGACATAACGCTTCACCAGCGCCAGCGACAGAAAGAAGAACATGGCAAAGGCCATCAGCCAGAACGATGGCGGGATATAGGAAGCCGCCGACCCTCCCAATAGCCGCAGGCTGTAAAGTCCCGCGAGGCAAATCACGTCTCCCAACAACATGCGTTTCAAGGCGAAGGTATAGGCGGTCGTGAAAAACAGATAGGTGACGATTGCAAGCGTAAAGGCGGGCGGAAGGAAAAGGCAGACGAAAGCCGTCAGAAGCAACAACAGGGCCGCAACGCTTAGGCCAAAGGGAATGGATATCTTTCCGTGTGCAAAAGGTCGCTGATTTTTTCGCACATGTCTTCGATCCACCGGAAGATCGACAATATCATTGACGATATAGATCGCAGACGATGCCGCAGAAAAGGCCACGAATGCCAGGCAAGTCGCAATCAACACGTCTGGCTTCATTATGTCATGCGCCAGAATGGCCGGGACAAAGACGAGCAGATTCTTTAGCCACTGATGAACGCGGAGCATACGAGCATAGGTTCGAATAGTTGGTTTTTCGGCACTGAAAAGTTCACAACCAGTTTGCTTCTGGAAATGTGCCGCTCCACGATCAGGTGCGACAACGATCGCCTGTCGGGCTGCATCGAAAACAGGCAGGTCATCACGATCATTTCCGGCATAGTCGAATCCCTGTCGCCCATAGTGCTCGACAAGCAGATCAGCCTTGCGCTGTGCCGAAAGATTGGTCGTACCGGATGTTGAATAGACAGCGCTGAAAATCCCAAGCTCAGACGCAACAGCCTTGGCCATCGGTTCAGCGGCAGCTGTTGCCAGCACCAAAGTCCGCCCCGACCCATGTTCGCTACGCAGAAATTCCAGAAACTCGGTTCGGTAGGGAAGTCGCGATGCATCGAGCGTTACGCGCTCAGCCACCTGTCGCTTGAGATATGCCTTGCCTGAGAACAGCCACACCGGCAGCATGAAGACGAACAGGATGTTCCTCTTCAAAAGAAGAAAAATACCCTCCCACAGCAGATCGGTCGAAACCAGAGTTCCGTCCAGATCGACTGCCAGCGGCACATTCTTGCTGCTTTGCCCCCGCGTATCCATTTTCAGCCCTTTTCCGCTCAGGCGTGAATGCGGTTCGATCAACCTTTTCCGCCCGAGCCCCCTGTCGTAAAGGGATAGAGGCAGAAACCAAATGAAAAATGAATTTTTCCGTTACAATCGAGAATTGATTTGCTGAGTACAGTTTCTGCTTAAAATTTCCTCAATAGCTAAAATACAGCATATTGTTTGCGGGTTGCATAGTTTCAAGTTCGCCGGAGAGACTTTCCGGCGAACATTCCATAGTTTAGACATCCCTAAACTATCATTATCTTGAGCCTGGAAAAAGCAAATCGACAAACTTGCCTGCAGTCGGTTGCGGTTCGTGGTTGGCAAGGCCGGGACGCTCATTGGCTTCGATGAAAATATAGTCCGGCTTTTCGGGCTGCTTGACCATGAAATCGATCCCGACAACGGGAATGCCGATTGCACGCGCAGCCTTACAGGCAGCATCGACAAGGTTTCTATGAACAGTCGCTGTCACGTCGTGGATCGTACCGCCTGTATGTAGATTGGCCGCCTTGCGCACCGTGATTTCACGATGATCTTCCAGAACGGAATCGAGCAACAGTCCTTGCTCCTCAAGACACCTTTTCGTTTCCGTATCGACCGGTATGCGGCTTTCTCCGCCAGTCGCCACAGCGCGTCTGCGCGATTGTATCTCGATAAGCTTGCGGATGGTTGCCTTGCCGTCACCGACAACGCGTGGCGGGCGACGAACCGCAGCGGCAACGAGCTGGTAGTCGATAACCACCAGCCGAAGGTCCTCACCTTCAAAACACGCCTCCAGCAGCACGCGGTCGCACACGGTTCGCGCCTGTTTGATTGCCGTTCGCAGGTCTTTTATGGTCGATATGCCGACAGAAATTCCTCTTCCCTGTTCGCCCCGGGCTGGTTTCACCACCAGCTTGCCGTGACGTTTTAGAAAAGCTTCCAGCGCATCATCGTCCGCTTCGGCCGCAATCTGCTCCGGCACTGTCAGACCAGCCTTCTCGACGACGCGCCGCGTCACGGCCTTGTCGTCGCAGATTGACATCGCTACACCCGATGTCATTTCAGACAAGCTCTCACGGCAATGGACGGAACGCCCGCCATAGGAGAGGCGGAAAAAACCGCCTTCAGCATCAGTTATTTCAACCTGAATACCACGACGCACCGCTTCATCCACGATTATGCGAGCATAGGGATTGAGCGCATCGAAGGTTTCCAGATGCGAGGCGAAAAATTTCTCGTTGATTGCGTTCTTGCGCTTTATCGCGAAGAGCGGAACGCGACGAAACTTCAGCTTTTCATAGAGCCTTATGGCATTCTCATTATCGTGCAGAACCGAGAGATCGATATGGCTCAAGCCGCGAGCCTGAAAATGCTCGGCAAGTTTTCGCACCAGTTTTTCACCGATACCTGGCTGCCGCGCTTGAGGATGAACTGCAAGACACCAAAGCGAAGCACTGCGATCAGGATCATCGAAAAGGCGCTGATGGTCGATGCCAGTTACGGTGCCAACAATTTCGCCGGTAGCATCGTCCTGAGCCACAAAATAGGTAACAGCACGATTGTCTCGTTCCGATGAGAAAAAGTCGGGACGTAGTTGAACCATCCCACAGGCCGCGTAAACAGCGTTGATGCCTTCCGCGTCCACTTCGGAGACTGCGCGACGTATGGTGATGCCACGTATCCGTCGCCCGCCCGGTCGATAGGTCGCAAGTTCAATCCGGTATGTATGCGACGGATCGAGAAATATCTCATGTGGTGCCAGTGACAGCAACACATGAGGATCGCTGACGTAAAAGACGATATCGCGGCTCGCTGGCGCTTCCCCCCGCAATGCTTCCACTATGGCTTCATTGGTCTCGAAGGTCTGCGCGAAGAGTAGTCGACCCCAGCCACAATCGACAACCACATCCTGCTTGCGATCTTCGCTTCCCGCCTTGTCATGGCCGTGCGCATGTTCCTGATAAAAGCCTGCGCTTTCAGGTGTACGCAAGCGCGTAAGACGGTGCGAAAAGGCTTTGCGACCTTTCGCTTTCTGCCGGGTCATATCCACCTCACCGGTTTTCCGCATTTCATGCCTCCTGCGTTTGCAGCCACATTTCAAGGAGGCCAGCCTGCCAAAGCTCAGAACCGCGTAACGGCGTTATGTGTTCGGACGGTTTTGCAAACAGGCGTTCAAGATAATCGCGTTGGAAAAGTCCGCGCTCCCTCGCCTTTTGTGAAGAGAGGGCGTCTCGCAACATATCGAGATAAGGGCCATCGATATATTTGAGCTGCGGAACCGGGAAATATCCCTTCTTGCGATCAATCACTTCGCTTGGAACGACCTTTCTCGCCACATCCTTGAGGATACCCTTGCCGCCGTCACGCAGTTTTTCCTCCGGCGGAATGCGGGCAGCAAGCTCGACCAGTTCATGATCCAGAAATGGCACCCGCGCTTCAAGCCCCCAGGCCATCGTCATGTTGTCCACGCGCTTGACCGGATCGTCCACGAGCATCACATTCGTATCGAGCCGCAGCGCACGGTCGACAGGCGTATCCGCTCCATCCTGCAGCAGATGTTCTTCCAGAAGGTCCTGACTGTAATCACGTTCCGGCATCCATTCCGGCGATAGCTGCGTGGCGAGAACGTCATGCGAGCGGTCACGGAACCCTTTGGCATAGTCGCTGACGACATCGTTGGAATCGACTAGCGGTGGATACCAGTGATAGCCGCCGAAAACTTCATCTGCCCCCTGTCCCGACTGGACAACCTTGATATGCTTCGAAACCTCCTTGGAAAGGAGGTAGAAGCCGACATTATCATAGGACACCATTGGTTCGGACATTGCCGCGATCGTTCCCGGCAAGGCTTCCATGAGGTCTGCCGAGGGCACAAAGATCTTATGATGTTCGGTGCCAAAATGCTCGGCGATCAGATCGGAATAGACAAATTCGTCGCCTTTCTCCCCGTTGGCTTCTTCAAAGCCGACAGAAAAACTCATCAGGCCCGATTGACCTGCCTCAGCAAGCAGACCGACGATCAGGCTGGAATCCACCCCGCCGGATAAAAGCACGCCGACCGGCACGTCGGAAATCATCCGGCGCTTGACAGCGACACGCAGCATGGCGAGCAATTGCTCCTTCCATTCCTCGCGGCTCAATGCGCCGTCGCCGGGCAGTCGGCGATAAGGCGCCTGCCAATAGATGCGGTCAGCGAAACGCCCATTCGGTTCATAGACACGGATCGTCGCCGGGGGGAGCTTTCGAACACCGTTATAGATCGTGCGCGGTGGCGGCACGACGGCATGAAAGCTCATGTAATTGTGCAAGGCCGCGCGGTCTATCGAGGTATCGATGCCGCCTGCCTTAACCAGAGCAGGCAAGGAAGAGGCGAACCGCAAGGCACCCTCCGCCTCGGCAATATAGAGCGGCTTGATGCCGAACCGATCACGCGCGAGGATAACCCTGCCGGTATCACGTTCGTGAATGGCGAAAGCAAACATGCCAAGAAAACGCGTTACACAGCTTTCGCCCCATGCATGCCATGCCTTGAGAATGACTTCTGTGTCACCGTCGGAGAAGAACTTGTAGCCCTTCTGTTCCAGCTCTGTGCGCAATTCGCGGAAATTATAGATGCAGCCATTGAACACAAGCGTCAAACCGAGGTCGGCGTCGATCATCGGTTGCTGCGATTTTTCGGAAAGATCAAGGATTCTCAATCTTCGATGCCCGAAGCCGATATTGCCCCGGATCACAATCCCGGATGCATCGGGCCCGCGAGGACTGAGTACATCCGCCATTTTCGAGACTGCCGAAACTGACGGCGAACCACCGTCAAACCTGACTTCTCCGCAAATACCACACATAAAAAGGGTCGAAACCTCCATTGTCATTCATAAACAAATGAGGCCGTCGCATCTGTTAAGGCGGCGGCCTGCATAATTGCAAATGCGGGAGCGCCGGGATTGTTCCCAACTTTTTCGTTTCCGCTATGTGGCTTTCCCGACTAAATTCGCCTTGGAAAGCATATAGTTTTCAGCGGAAACCATATGCTCAAACGTTATACGGCGCGCATCCTCGCTGCGATTTTCGACAAGCGCTGCAAGCAATCGGTGCTGGAAGATAAGTCCTTCTTCGCGCGAAGCCGGTGTCGGATCAGCATAGATCGCGCGCGCTATTGGCAGGCTTCGCAACAGATTGTGGGTCAATCCGCAGATGAAGCCCAACAGACGGTCCGGACAAAGCTGTGCCAGCAAGGAATGGAAATCCAGTTCCGCAATCCGCTGGCGATATTGATCATCAAGATCGACCGGCGGGCGATCATAGACCCGCATCGCATTTTCCAGCCGAGCAATGTCGTCACCGGTCAATCTGCCGGACAACAGAGCAGCAACCTCCGGTTCGAGATGCTTACGGATAGCGTAAACTTCGGCAAGACTCGGCTGATCGAAAAAGAAATAGCTTCCGAGCATTTCCATTGCGTGCTGGGCGGAAGGTTCGGCAACAAAAGCCCCGCCGCCGGGACCGCTGCGCGTAAAAATCAGACCCTGCGTCTCCAGCGCCTTCATCGCTTCGCGCACAGTGCCCTTGGCAGCCTTGAACTGGTCAATCAGTTCCTTTTCCTGTGGCAGTCGATCTCCCGGCCTCAATGCATCGGAACGGATAACATCCTTGATACGGTCAGCAATCTCTTCCGGTCGCCGACGGACCTTTGCCGCCCTCGCGCGCGATTGCGGTTCGTGATCGGAATTCCGGCCCATTCTGACCATATCTTGCTACTCTCTCCTGATGCGCGGCGCGCTTTCCACGAGTTGTCGTGTATAGGCATGTTCAGGTCTGGCAAAAAGAGCGCTTGCAGTTGCTTCCTCAACGATTTCCCCGAAATACATAACTGCAACCCTGTCAGAGATGGCTTCCACCACGGCAAGATCATGACTGATGAAGAGATAAGAGAGACCAAACTCTTTCTTCAGTTGATCCAGAAGCAGAAGAACCTGCGCCTGAACAGAGACATCCAGCGCGCTAACCGGTTCGTCGAGTACGACGATTTCCGCTTCAGCGGCCAGCGTGCGCGCAATGGCGATACGTTGCGCCTGCCCGCCGGAGAATTCGTGCGGATATCGTTCCAGCGTATCCTTGGGCATCTGAACGGCATCCAGCAACTGGATCATGCGCTGCTGGCACTGAGCTGAATCCAGCCCGCCCAGAAGCCTGAGTGGTGTTTCCAGTATCTGCCGGATTGTCTTTCTGGGATTGAGCGATGCGACAGGGTCCTGAAATACATATTGTATGACCTTGCCAAATGCCTGTGCACCGGAATTTCGCAGTTCATGCGCGTCGCGTCCAGCAATCGTCATCGTACCGCCCGTCGGCTCTGTCAGCCCGACGAGCATTCTGGCGAGCGTGCTTTTGCCCGATCCGCTTTCACCGACAATCGCCAGTGTCTCACCGCTTCCAAGATCGAACGAAACATTTTTAACCGCCTCGACCTTGTGACGCTCTTTACCCAGAAGTGTTCGTCCGCCACCGAAGGTTTTGGTGAGATCGCGAACGCTGATCGCATTTCCGCTCATCCTGCCACCCTCCCGTTTTCGCGCTTGAAGAGACCAGCCACACGTTCCAGAAAGTCGGCACCCTGCCCAAGTTCGGGAACGCAGGCTATCAAGCGTTTCGTATAGCTGTGCTGCGGATTGGAAAGAACTTCCGATGTCGTGCCCGTCTCGACAATCTCGCCGTCTTTCATCACTGCCACGCGGTCACAAATCTCCGAAACCACTCCAAAGTCATGGGTGATAAACAGCAGAGCCATGCCACGCTCGCGCTGGAGATCGCGCAGCAGTTCGAGAATGCGCGCCTGCACCGTGACATCGAGCGCCGTGGTCGGCTCGTCCGCAATGATGATATCGGGATCATTGGCCAGAGCCATGGCAATGCCGACACGCTGACGCTGGCCACCTGAAAGCTGGTGCGGATAGTGATTGGCCCGTTCCGCTGCATCTGGAATGCCAACCTTGTCAAGAAGCACAATCGCCTGTTCCCGCCGCTCACTGGCTCCGATCCGCCGATGCGCTGCAATTGCTTCCTCGACCTGCCGACCGACCGGATACATAGGATGCAACGTTGTCAGTGGGTCCTGAAACACATAAGCAACTCTTGCGCCCCGTGCCGCCGTCAACTCGGTTTCAGACATTGAAAGAACGTCCCGGTCGCCCAGATAGATCGCGCCGTTGCGGATAAGTCCGGGCGGGGACGCCACGAGGCCCATTACTGACAGGGCGGTCACGCTTTTGCCCGATCCGCTCTCCCCGATCAGGCCGAGACATTCGCCGCGTTCAAGTTCCAGTGAAACGCTGCGGACAGCGGCGGTGAAATGCCCACCATTGACGAAGCCCGTTTCGAGACCGGCAATAGAAAGAGCTTTTTCGCTATCCTTGATCATGGGCGATGACCGGTCCTTGGCAATATCGGTTACAGCACCTGGCCGCCCCAGCGCACCTGACCGCAATCGCGGATCGAGAACATCGCGCACCCCATCTCCCAATACGTTGAGACTGATGACCAGCAGGAAGATCATCAATCCCGGCACGATGGAGACATGCGGGGCATTGAACAGTTGCGCGCGGCCCTCGCCGAGCATGGAGCCGAGATCGGCCTGCGGCGGCTGCGCGCCAAGACCAAGGAAGCTCAGGCCTGCCGTTTCGAGGATCATCCAGCCCGCCGTGGTCGACATGGTAATGACGATAACCGGCAGCACATTGGGCAGCACTTCGCTTAACAGGATCGAAACCGGACTTTTCCCGGAGAGCCGGGCAGCATCAATAAACTCACGATGCGCGAGACCAAGCGTAACCCCGCGAACATTACGCGCGAAGAATGGAATATTGACCACCGCAATCGCGTAGAGCGCATTCATCAGGCCCGGCCCAAGCACTGCCACGATAGCCAGCGCCAGCAGGATATAAGGAAATGCCATCAGCATATCGATGCCGCGCATCATCAAATTGTCGGTTCGTCCGCCCGCATAGCCGGCCACGAGACCGATCGCCGAGCCAACAATCGCTGCGATCAGCGTCGCTGCAAATCCTACTGCGACAGACACCCGCGTGCCCCATATGACACGACTCAATATATCGCGCCCGAGTTGATCCGTTCCAAGAAGATGTCCTTCGCTGAACACGGGTTTTAATCGCATTGCGGGAGAAGTCGCGTCAGGATTGGGAAGCGGGAGAACCGGGGCCAGCAGAATGACGAGGCAGATCAGGACCAGCATAAAAAAACCGAAAGCTGCCAGTCGATTGCTCATCAGGAGCCGCCATGATGACATGCGGACCGCCGTTGGCGCGGCAGAAATTTCAGGAAGCGCGCTCATGAGCGTATCCTTGGATCGAGCATGGTCTGGATGACATCAGCGAGTAGATTGAAGAGGACATAACTCGCGGCAACCACAAGTACGCCACCCTGCACCAGCAAGATATCGCGGGTGGAAATGGCTTTCACCAGCATGGCGCCAATACCGGGCCACTGGAACACGGTTTCAATGTAGACGGCGCCGCCCAGCACAAATCCCGCCTGAATACCGATCACAGGAATGACGCTGACAAGTGCGGCGCGAAACGCATGACCGTATATCACGCGACGTTCGTTGAGACCTTTGGCCCGAGCTGTCCGGATATAGTCCTGACGAAGCACTTCCAGCATCGCGCCGCGGGTCAGACGTGCGATCACGCCTGCCGCTACCACGGCCAGCGTCGTGGCAGGCAGGATCAGATGCCAGAGCAGATCCTTCAGGTCACCGCCGCCATAAACAGCATACATGCCGGACGCTGGCAGAATGCGCCAATGAACCGCGAAGAGATAGATCAGAAGCAACCCCAACCAGAATGAGGGAATGGAAATTCCGGCAAGCACGATGAAAGTGATCGCCCTGTCTGCCCAGCCGAACTGGCGCACTGCCGAAACGATACCCGCGAGCAGGCCGAAGACTGAACACAGTACCAGTGCTACGCCTGCAAGCACGAGTGTCGCCTGAAAGCGCTCCATAACCTCATCCAGCACCGGACGATTGAGCACGAAGGAACGCCCGAAATCCCCATGCAGGAGATTGCCCATCCAGATGAAGTATTGTTGCAGCAACGGCTTGTCGAGACCGAGATCGCGATTGACCCGCTCGACATTTTCCGGTGTTGCGTATGATCCGAGCAACGCAGTCGCCGTATCACCGGGGATCATCGCCATGACGAGAAAAACGATGATCGAGAGCCCGAGCAACACAGGAACAACGGCGACAAGTCGCTTGAGGATATAGGCTGACATGAATGCCCTCCCCGCTTATTGCTTGGTTACGTCTTTCAAATGCAGCAGGAAGGACGGCTGCAACTTGAACCCCTTGACGGCAGCGGTCGTGACTGCATTTTGCTTCCAGTTCGCCACGAACAGCCATGGTGCATCGTCATGGACAATGCTCTGCACTTCGCCATAAAGCTTGCCGCGCTCGGTTTGATCGGTCGATGACCGCGCCTTTTCCAGAAGCTCATCCACTTTGGGGTTGGAATAGTAACCGGAATTGAAACCGCCCTTGTCCGGCAGTGCGTCGCTGCGAAGCGTCAGATAAGGCACCGTGTCCGGATCATTGGTCATCCATGCCATCTCGGCCATATCGGCCTTGCCATCCAGTCCCGGATTTACCCTGCCAAGGAACGTGTTCCACTCATAGGTTTCAATCTTGACCTTGAAGCCCACAGCCTGAAGATCGGCCTGGATTGCGGCACCCATCGTGATTGGATCAAGCATGCCAGAACCGCCTTCGGTCACATAGAACGTGACTTCGGGGTTGCTTGCACCAGCTTCGGCAAGGAGCGCCTTGGCCTTTTCAGGATCATAGGGATAGGGTTCGGTTTTGTTCTCGACCCAGTTGAAGGCAGGTGGGATCGGCCCCGCAGCAACAGTTGCGGAACCCTGCAACACATTATCTACGAGGCCTTGCTTGTTAACCGCATAATTCGCCGCCTGACGCACTTTCTTATCCGCGAATGGACCGCTCTTCGCGTTCAGGATGGTAAACCAGACATGGGGGCCCGCCTGTTCGGCAACCGCGAAATTCGCGTCCTGTTTGAAGGTGGCAAGATTATCCGGCGGCACTTCCACCATGACATCCAGCCCGCCTGCCATCATCTCCGCGACGCGGGTATTGGCATCCGTGATCGGGCGGAACACAACTGCTTCCAATGCTGGCGCTGTGTCCCAATAGTCGGGATTACGCTCCACCACCACACGCTGGCCGGATTGCCATTCCGCGAACTTGAACGGACCGGTTCCGGATGGATGACGGCCAAATTCTTTACCGTATTTCTTGACCGCTTCCGGCGACACGATCAGGCCGGTCGGATAGGCCAGATTGGAAAGAAATGGAGCGAAAGGCTCCTTCAGCTTGAACTCGACAGTGTGTTCATCGAGCACATTGACTGCATCGATGGACGAGAAATTGAACGAAAGCGGAAATGGGCCGGTGTTATAGAAGGGATGGTCTTCCTTTAGCATTCTGTCGAAGTTGAACTTGACCGCTTCGGCATTGAAATCCGAACCGTCATGGAACCTCACGCCTTGACGCAGCTTGAACGTATAGGTCTTGCCGTCGTCCGAAATCGTCCAGCTTTCCGCCAGTGCCGGTTCTACTTCCAGCGTTCCGTCCTTGTAGCGCACAAGGCCGTCATAAATATTGACGAGGATGCGGAAATCATTGGTGGCCGTGACTGTATGCGGATCGAGCGATTGCGGCTCTGCAATCTGCCCGACAATCAGCACATTGGGCGGCGTTTGGGCCAGCGCGACTGTGCCCGCCCCGGCGACCGAAAGCGCCATAGCAGTCAGGACGGCACGGAATAACCTTCTCATGGGGTTCCCCTTCATTTGTCAAATCCGTCAGACTCTAATTTATAGGCATAAATCAACTATCATCAATGAATTATCATAATTAATTTTTGCGAGACAAAAAAGCGGGCCTGAGCCCGCTCGCGATTTCAGAAAGTTCAGAGCCTATTCCGCAGGCGTATCCTCGGGTCTCAAATCCTGCTCTGCCTTGGTCGATTTCTGATGCGTGAAACCCTTGAGGCCCTTGGCGGTTTCCTCGGCATCGCGTTTGATCTCGACTTCGCTCATTGCATAATGAACTGCAAGTTTTGCAATGGAAGTCAGAGCGCTTAGATGAATGCGCTCATAACCATGCGAGGCATCGACACCGAAGGTCAGCAAAGCCGTACGCACATCATGCCCGGCCTCAACCGCAGACGCGGCATCAGAACGGTAATAACGGAACACATCCTTCTGGACCTGAATGTCATGCTCTCCGCAAAGCTCGTAAAGTTTCTTCGTCAGATGGTAATCGAACGGTCCGGTCTGGTCCGCCATGGCAAGCGTGACGCCGAATTCCGATGAATTCTGGCCCGGCGCAGTCGTGCCATTATCGATGGCGACCAGCGAGGCAATATCCGGCACAACGACCGCAGAGGCACCCACTCCAACTTCCTCGCCGATGGTGAACAGCCAATAGCTATCGACCGGCGTTTCCACATTGGCTCTCTGCATCGCTTCGAGGGCCGCAAGCATGATTGCAACGCCTGCCTTGTCATCAAGGTGACGCGAGACGATAAAGCCATTATCGATGAATTCGGGCGCGGGATCGACAGCAACTATGTCACCGACATCGATACCGAGCTGCAGCAGATCATCACGATTTCGGGCGAGCGCATCGACGCGGAGTTCGACATAAGGCCAGCCGACCGGCTGCGTATCGACTTCGTCATTGAATGTATGGCCGGAAGCTTTCAACGGCAGGATCGAACCGCGATAAATTCCTTTGGACGAAAAGATGGAAACGCGGGCACCTTCAGCGAAACGCGCTGACCAGTTACCGATGGAAACCAGTTCCAGCCGTCCGTTTTCCTTCAGATATTTTACCTGCGCGCCGAGCGTATCGACGTGCGATACGATCCCGCGCGCCGGTCTCTCCGTCAGGCCCACCCTGCGCGCGCGAATAGCCCCCCGGCGCGTCAGCATAACCTCAAGTCCCAGATGCTCCAGCTCGCGCGCAACATAACGCACGGCTTCGTCGGTAAACCCGGTCGGACTCGGTATGGCGAGAAGCGCCTTGAGCCGTGTTACGAGATAGTCCTGATCGATTGTGATGGCGGTCTGCATCATTCATGTGTCGCAAAACAAGACCGCAACGTCAACGTCATCTCCAGAACAGAAAACTTCGGCACCGGTGTTACGCGGCGCCGAGATGCCATCAGAAACTCCAGTCTTCATCCTCAGTCGCGACCGCCTTGCCGATGACGTAAGAAGAGCCGGAACCGGAGAAAAAGTCGTGGTTTTCGTCTGCATTCGGCGAAAGAGCGGACAGGATCGCCGGGTTGACCTTGCACGCTTCAGCCGGGAAGAGTGCCTCATAGCCGAGGTTCATGAGAGCCTTGTTGGCGTTGTAATGCAGGAATTTCTTGACGTCTTCAGTTAGGCCAACGCCATCATATAGCGCTTCCGTGTAGCGAACCTCATTGTCGTAAAGTTCCAGAAGAAGTTCGAAGGCAAAATCCTTGATTGCCTGCTTCTGCTCTTCGTTCAAGCGTTCCAGTCCGCGCTGGAATTTGTAACCGATGTAATAGCCATGCACAGCCTCATCACGGATGATGAGCCGGATAAGATCGGCTGTATTGGTCAGCTTTGCCCGGCTCGACCAGTACATGGGCAGATAGAAGCCGGAATAGAACAGAAAGCTCTCCAGGAAAACGCTGGCGATTTTCCTTTTCAGCGGATCATCCGCGCGATACTGGTCCAGGATCAGAACGGACTTGCGCTGCAGGAATTCGTTTTCCTCGGACCAACGATAGGCATCGTCAACATCCGGCGTCAGGCACAAAGTCGAGAATATCGACGAATAGGATCGTGCATGAACCGCTTCCATGAAGGAGATGTTGGACAGCACCGCTTCTTCATGCGGCGTCGCTGCATCATCCATCAGCTTCACGGCACCGACTGCGTTCTGGATCGTATCGAGAAGTGTCAGCCCGGTGAAAACGCGGATCGTCAGTTGCTTTTCCTGCGGTTTCAGCGTTTCCCACGACTGAATATCGTTCGAAAGCGGCACCTTTTCCGGCAGCCAGAAATTGCCGGTCAGACGGTTCCAGACCTCAAGGTCTTTCTCATCTTCGATCCGGTTCCAGTTGATCGCACGCACTGCGGCGGGTTTCGGGTTCTTGGTTTTCACTTGAATATTCATTGGTCATCACCAGTGGTCAGAGGGCGCAGGAAACGCAACCCTGCACTTCCGTGCCGGAGAGCGCCATCTGGCGCAGGCGAATGTAGTAGATGGTCTTGATGCCCTTCTTCCACGCGTAGATCTGTGCGCGGTTGATATCGCGTGTCGTTGCGGTATCGCGGAAGAACAATGTCAAAGATAGGCCCTGATCGACGTGCTGTGTTGCTGCCGCGTAAGTGTCGATGATCTTTTCCGGCCCGATCTCATAGGCGTCCTGATAGTAATCGAGATTGTCATTGGTCATGAACGCTGCCGGATAGTAGACGCGACCGATCTTGCCCTCCTTGCGGATCTCAATCTTCGACACGATCGGATGAATCGAGGACGTCGAATGATTGATGTAGGAAATCGAGCCTGTCGGCGGCACGGCCTGAAGGTTCTGGTTATAAAGCCCGCCCTCCATCACCGCATTTTTCAGATCGCGCCAGTCATCCTGCGTCGGAATCGCAGTGCCAGCCTTTTCGAAAATTTCTCGAACCTTTTCCGTCGCCGGTTCCCAAAGCTGCTCGGTATATTTGTCGAAATATTCACCTGTTGCGTATTTGGATTTCTCGAAACCTTTAAAGGACTTGCCCGTTTCCACTGCAATCAGGTTCGATGCGCGGATCGCGTGATAGGTAACCGTATAGAAATAGATATTCGTGAAATCGACGCCCTCCTCCGAGCCGTAATAAATCCGCTCGCGGGCGAGATAACCATGCAGATTCATCTGGCCGAGACCGATGGCATGGCTTTCATCATTACCTCGGGCGACCGACGGCACGGAACCGATTTGGCTCATATCGGAAACTGCTGTCAGAGCGCGGATGGAGGTTTCGATGGTCTTGCCGAAATCGGAGGAGTCCATTGCCGATGCAATGTTGAGCGAACCCAGATTGCACGAAATATCCTTGCCGAGATGATCATAGGAAAGGTCTTCGCCGAAGATGCTCGCCTCACTCACCTGGAGGATTTCCGAACAGAGATTGCTCATGGTGATGCGCCCGTCAATCGGATTGGCGCGGTTCACCGTGTCCTCGAACATGATATAGGGATAACCGGACTCGAACTGGATTTCCGCCAGCACCTGAAAGAACTCGCGTGCATTGATCTTCTTCTTGGCAATACGCGCATCGTCGACCATTTCCCGATATTTTTCGGTAACTGAAATCTCGGTCAGTGGCACGCCGTAAACCCGCTCCACATCATAGGGCGAGAAGAGGTACATATCCTCGTTATTCTTTGCGAGTTCGAAGGTAATGTCTGGAATGACCACACCAAGCGACAAGGTTTTAATGCGGATTTTCTCGTCGGCGTTTTCGCGCTTCGTATCCAGAAAGCGCATGATATCCGGGTGATGGGCGTGCAAGTAAACAGCACCCGCTCCTTGTCGCGCACCCAGCTGATTGGCGTAGGAAAAGGAATCCTCAAGAAGCTTCATCACCGGAATGATACCGGATGATTGGTTCTGAATCTGCTTGATAGGTGCGCCCGCCTCGCGAATATTGGTAAGGCTCAAGGCCACCCCGCCGCCCCGCTTCGACAATTGCAACGCCGAATTGATCGAGCGCCCGATGGACTCCATATTGTCTTCAACCCGCAGCAGAAAACAGGAAACGAGCTCGCCGCGCTGCTTCTTGCCTGCATTGAGGAAAGTCGGCGTCGCAGGCTGGTAGCGGCCTGCAATGATCTCCTTCATCAGATTGCGTGCCAGCTGTTCATTGCCGCGCGCCAGCGTCAGCGCTACCATGCAGACACGGTCTTCATAGCGCTCCAGATAGCGCTTTCCATCGAAGGTTTTCAGCGTATAGCTGGTGTAATATTTGAACGCGCCGAGAAAGGTCGGAAACCGGAATTTCTTCGCATAGGCTTCGTCGAAAAGATCGCGCACGAAATTGAAGGAATACTGATCCAGTACCTCTTGCTCGTAATAGCCTTCGGTCACCAGATAATCGATCTTTTCCCGCAAGTTATGGAAAAAGACCGTGTTCTGGTTCACGTGCTGGAGGAAATATTGGCGCGCAGCCTGCCGGTCGCGGTCAAGCTGAATTTTTCCCTCGTCATCGTAAAGGTTCAGCATCGCGTTGAGCGCGTGATAATCCAGCCCATCCAAAGATTTTGACGGTTTACTGCTGTTGGAAGTTACAGCTTGAGGCGCATCCTGCGCCACTGGCTGTGCCTCGCGCTCTCGGATCAAGGTCGTGTCTGCCGTGTCCAAAATCGTTCCATCCCGTTTTTGACATTGCCAATGTCCTCATCGGTTCCCAGAAGCTCGAAGCGGTAGAGATAGGGAACCTGACATTTGGCGGAGATAATGTTGCCGGCGATACAGAAAGCCTCGCCGAAATTGCTGTTTCCCGCGGCAATCACGCCGCGGATGAAAGAGCGGTTGCTCTCATCGTTGAGAAAGCGGATCACAGGCTTGGGGACAGCGCCCTTGGAGCCGCCGCCACCATATGTGGGCGTCACGATCACGAATGGCTCGCGCACCTGCAATCCGCCTGAACCGTCCATCGGGATACGGTTCGACCGCATTCCAAGCCGCTCGACAAACCGGTGTGTATTTTCCGACCGGCTGGAGAAATAGACGATCAGGCTCATGTGACCATAGCCCTCAGGCGAGAGTGCTGATCATATCGGGCCGGAAGCCCGCCCAATGGGATTCACCTGCCACAACCACCGGCACCTGGCGATAACCCATGTCTTGAACGAGATGGAAAGCATTGGCATCGGCAGAGATATCGATGACTTCATATTCGATACCCTGGCGGTCGAGGGCGCGCGTGGTGGCCGTGCACTGGACGCAGGCGGGTTTGCTGTAAACGGTGACGTTCATTTTTTCCTCACTGGAGCATGTCTCCCAAAAGCGGGAACCGGTTTTGGGGTTAAGACATGCGTAAAAACAAAGAGATAGAGTATTCCCAACGGTCCGGTTTAAACTGGAATACTCTCGATAGGAGACGCAAAGAGCCGTTCGCGCATCGCAAAATGCGCGTCGAAAGACATGAGATACGGGATCGGCCAGCCGCACGAACAAGCAGCCTGACCACACAAACTATGCCTCGAAGGGAGGATCGGAACCGAAACTGAATAAACTGGACATGGACTTCACCCCGAAGCTATGAGCGGGAAGTTCGGGGCAGCAACCCGTAAGGCAACGATTTACCACACAAGATTGCGCGCCAACCGGACACCCCGCCCGTGGACGTACTCGTTCAAGGCAGGTCTCCTGGCTCACGGATCAACATTCTGTCCGCCTTCCCAGCCAAAGCCAGTGACGTGATGGACAGAACTCTCCTCTTACAGTTGCGGGGGCAGCTCCGGCATTGCCGCATCCATCATGGATGAAACGCACCGGATTCCCGTCTTAGCTTTCGATCCAACGAATCGAAAGAACCTAGAACACTATATATAGTAGTCGAAGTTAAAAACTCGTCAACAGATAGTTGGCCGTAAAGCTTAGAATGAACGAAGCGTTCTTTACCCAGCTGGCTTAATCGGTTTCGGTCTGAACTCCGGCTTGATGGCCTTGAGGGCCATGCGATCCACCATTGCGGGGGCAATCAGTTTCAACCAGCGCCCAAATCGCATCTGGCGGGTCATCAACACTTCACGCTTGCGAGCCTGCACGCCTTCCAGCATCAGCCGCACAGCTTCCTCGACGGGCATCATGTCATCTTCGCGCACACCACTTGTTCCCAGCGCGCCGCCGCTTGCGCTGTAACCCACCTTGCGAATGTCGGTTTTGACAACGCCCGGATAGACGATGGTAATGGATATGCCGCTTGGTTCCAGTTCCGCGCGAAGCGCCTCGCAGAAACCCGAAAGAGCGAACTTCGTTCCGCTATAGGCAGTGCGCCCCGGCACACCGATCAATCCGGCAACAGAAGACACAGCCACGATCCGTCCCTTGCTAGCGGCAAGATACGGAAGTGCTGCATGAATGGGCCAGATGCTACCCCAGTAATTCAACTCCATCAGATCATGCATCCAGTTGAGATCATCTGGTTTGATCTCAGCAAAATTGGCGTGGGCCGACATGCCTGCATTCACGATCAAAGTGTCGATACGACCGAAAGCGGAAACGGCTTTATTAATAAGATCGATACAGGCTGTACGATCTTTCACATCGGTTGGTACCACGAGAACCGAACTGCCCAGTTGCCGCAACTCTGTGGCCAAATTTTCCAGCTTTTCAACATTGCGCGCAGCAAGCACCAGAGCAGCATTGGCACGGTCATGCCGGGCGATTTGCCGCGCGGTTTCAGCGCCGATACCATCCGATGCTCCTGTTATGATCGTCACGTCCATGCCCGGCCCTCCCCTGCCTATCGATCCGACGACAGGCAAGGTACAGGCAGGGCAATCAATGCGTCCAGTGGTTTAGACCTTGCGCGATAGAATAGCAGCAAGAGCGAGACCACCGATCAGCGATATGTGCTCCAGCGCCACCGTCATATCCCGGAAAGCTTCTTCTCCTTCCTTTGCCCAGAACGGGTGGGCAACAGGAATGGTCAGGCTCGTAAAGACGGCAAGAGCACCACAAGCCAACCAGATTCCGCGATTGAAGATGATCATCAGCGATCCGACAATCTGCAAAAGCAGGGTTGCGCTGTTGAACAGCCAGCCCGGATGAAGACCAAAGCTTTCCATTTCCGCAGCATTGGCGCCGAAGTTGAAGAGCTTGGCCAACCCACTCGACCAGAAAATGAAGGTAAGGACCACCCGCGCCAGCAAAAGGCTGGCATGGGAATCGAGGACGTTGGCGATGAAACGCGGCATTGGTCAACCCTTTCCGCCGGTGATACGGATAACCTTGAATGCGACCGCCACGGCAACTGCTGGCGCGAGTGCGAATATCACCGACAGCCAGAGCGAGGCATTTGCCGCGCCCTCCACACCTCCCGGCACGGCAATGCCGGCAAAATTGGCAATCATCCCCGCGCAAGCCGTCCCGAAGGCTATGGCGAAGAGTTGTACGGTCGTCATTCCACCCGCTGCGAGATCCTGCTCGGTGGACGGAGCGCTCTGATAGACGCGGGTAACGAGGCTTGGCCATGCAAGACCGATCCCGAAACCGATCAGGATGAGCCCAAGGCAGACGGGCGCGAGCAGCAACCAGTTGCCGTTGCCATGGATCGGGAGAAATATGGCGAGCAGGACAAGACCGGCGAGCGCCAGAACAGGTCCGGCAACGACAAGCTTGTCGCCCCCCTTCTCCTGCCATCTGGAACTGAGGAAGGATGCCACCGTCCAGCCGATTGCCATAAGTGCCGCCAGATATCCTGCCCAGAGCGGAGACTGGCCATGCAAGTGCTGCAGCAGATAAGGCACGTATATTTCGGGCTGCATGCTGAGCATCAAAAGCGCGATCGTAAGGTAAAGAGTCCCGAGCGGCGTCGACAGGCTGAACGAGCGGCGCGGCAGGAGACGTGCCTTGGCGTCGCGCTCCACGAATGTGATGATGGCGATCATGAACATCGCCACACCCAAACCGACGACCTTCCATAGCGTTTCCTGTGACAGGCTCCCCGCTGAAACCGCAAGGACAGCGCCGGTCAAGAGGATGAGTTGAAGAATCGGAATGGAAACACGCTCGTTTTTATCCCAGCTCGAGCGTGGCAAAGTCGCGAATGCCACCACAGCGAAAAGACCCGATACCGGCAGCAATGACCAGAAAGCGGCGCGCCATGCGCCATATTCGGCAAAGATGCCGCCAATCGCCGGCCCGATCAGCGTGGCCACGCCGAACATAGCGGAAATAAGACCGATGGCCCGGCCCCACAGGCGCTCCGGCAAAACGACACGGGTGAGACCATAGGCGAGCGCGTAAAGAAATCCGCCACCGAGGCCTTGCACGCTCCGCCCCGCCAGCATGACCGGCATGTTGATGGCCAGAGACGAGATCAGTGTGCCTGCTGCGAACAGCAGGGTCGCCACGACATAAGCGCCTCTTGGACCGGCACTTTTCAGCAGCCGCGCGGTGAGCGCAGCCCCTAGAATGGAGGCAACGACGAACAAGGTCGTCGCCCAGGCATAGAAATCCATGCCGCCAATGTCCTGCACCACGCTCGGCATGACTGTAGTCGCGATATACATATTGACCGCATGGAGAGTGACCCCTCCGGCCAAAGCCAGGGCATAGAGACCATTTTTACCCCTTAGAAGCTCCCCCCAGCCAGCAGGCGCATGTCCCGCAATCCCCGCTGGTGTTGTTTCTTCGATCGAACTTTGCACTGTCGGCCTCCGTGAACTGAATTGTTGCCGACGGGTTTATAGGACCTCAACTTTGGTTGAGGTCAATAGGCTATTTCCACTGGAAACGAAGGCTTTTGACCGGTGCGAAATGTGGCATGGAACGCCGCAAGATTGCCGCTGCGAATGAGCGCAGCAGCGTCGGACAGGTTCGCCTCAGATGCAGGGAAGTCAGATAAGATTGCCGGGCTTGACCATCAATCTTCTGGGACCGGCGCCTTGCTGACCGAGGATGTCATCCGGATTTCGCAACGGGCATTCGGACAGCGAGAGACAACCGCAGCCGATGCAACTCGTAATCTGGTCACGAAGCTGCATCAGACTGTCGATGCGTTCCTGAAGCATGTCTTTCCAGGCTTCCGAAAAACGTCTCCAGTCCTCTGCCGTCGGTACGTGGTCGTGGGGAAGGTCTTCCAGCGCTTCACGAATGATCGCAAGCGGGATGCCCGCACGTTGCGCGATCTTGATAATGGCGATGCGGCGCAGCACGGCACGGTGATAGCGGCGCTGGTTGCCCTCTGTGCGCCAGCCCTCGATGAGCCCCTTGGTTTCATAGAAATGGACCGTAGATACCGCCACGCCGGCGCGCCGGGAAACGTCACCAACCGTCAGGCTTTTCTTGAGACCTGAATGTTCCATATCGTCAAACTCGATCATGCCGAATGTGTAGGCCGCAGCCCCGCACAATTGCAAGACGCGTCATAAATCCGCATCATGTCTCAACGCGCGATAATTGCGGCGTGCCCATAGCAACGGGCGCGAATGCAGCGGCAGATCGGTATTCGTTACCAGCCCGGCAAAAAGCGTGTGATCCGCCATTGGAACGTTGCCCGCCAGTTCGCAGTCAATGGCAGCCGAAGCCCCGAAAAGACGCGGTCTCCCAGACGGCCATTCGCCCCACACACCAATGAGAAATCTCTGCGCGGGGGGAACCTTTCCCGCGAAGGCATCGCCGATCATCTCCTGCCCTTCCGCGAGCATGGCGAGCGAGAAGCCGCCATCAGAAAGGATCGCCGTTGCCAGCGCGCTGTCGCTTTTCACCGAAACCAAAACCATGGGCGGCTCGGCGGAAAGCGACAACACCGCTGTCACCGTGCGACCGTGGGCTTCACCGGCATCGCATGAGGTCAGCACGGACACTGTTGCGGCCATCCGCGACATCGCATCCGCGAACTCTCGCTTCGAAACGGCGCCGATTGCGTCGCGGTCTATATGCAGCACGTTTCTGTTCATCATCTCAGGCAACCTTCGGCTTCTGTCCCTGATAGCGCCGGTCGGAAACGCCCCGCAGCGCTTCCGACCGGCCATGGCCTCACGTCGGGATGTCCGTTCGGCCATATCGTTTCCAAACAGCTATTCGGAATGCTGTTTCAGATAGGCGATCATGTTTTCGAGGTCTTTCTCCCTGGTCAGTCCGGCAAAAGCCATCCAGGTGCCTTTCACCATGGCCTGCGGCTTCCTGAGAAAAGCCTTCAATTCCTCGTCGTTCCAGACCAACCCCTCAGCAGCCGCCTTGCGCATCGCATCCGAATAGGGATAGCCCGGATAGGAGGCGGCCTTGCGGCCCACCACGCCTTTCAGTGATGGGCCGCGTTTGCTTTCGTCGGCATCCGCCGTGTGGCAGACGGAGCATCGCTTGAAGAGTTTTTCTCCCGCCGCAGCATCTGCCCCTTCACCAGAGGCAGTTGTCGAAACAAGAAGGACATTGGAAAAAGCAAGGGGAACAAAAAGAAGCGACAAGCGCATGGACGATACTCCAGATGATCGGCCATGCTTCTCTAGTTCCTCAACCTTGGTTGAGGTCAAGAGCAAATCTCGTCTGCTTCCTCATTTTTAGACAACGCTCGTGGAAAAATTCGCAGCAGCGCTCAACACAGCCCGTATCGATGCGGTTGCGATATCGTCGTCGATCCCGACGCCGAAAACTTTCCGTCCATCATGCGTACGGCATTCGATATAAGCCGCAGCCTGCGCGTAGGTGCCCTTTTTCAATGAATGTTCGTGATAGTCGACGATTTCCAGATCGATATCGCAACCGGCCTGCAATGCCGAGACCGCACTTGATATCAAACCATTGCCGTGCCCGGTTATGGCGATTTCCTGCCCGCGATGCCGAATGCGCCCGGCGAAGACACGCGCCTCTCCGCTCCGTGCGGGCCTGCTTTCCTTGTAGTTCAGCAGCTCAAAATCAGCATTCTCTTCCAGATGATAGACATCGTGGAACAGCGACCAGATCATTTCCGCGGTCGTTTCCTTGCCGGTATCGTCGGCGAATGCCTGCACGCGACGGCTGAAATCGATTTGCAGCGGGCGCGGCAGTTTCAGCCCCCGGTCCTGCTCCAGCACCCATGCTACGCCGCCCTTGCCCGACTGGCTGTTTACGCGGATGACGGCTTCATAGCTTTCACCGATATCTTTCGGATCAATGGGCAGATAGGGCATTTCCCATATGCCGTCATTGCGGCTTTGATGCGCGGCAAAACCCTTGCGGATCGCATCCTGATGCGAGCCGGAAAAAGCTGTATGGACCAGTTCGCCAACATAGGGGTGGCGCGGATGAACCGGCAAGTCATTGCAATGTTCGACCGTTCGCACGACGGAGCGCATCTCCGGGAAATAAAGCTTTGGGTCGATGCCCTGCGTATAGAAATTGAGCGCCAGCGTAACGAGATCGACATTGCCAGTGCGCTCGCCATTGCCGAACAGGCAACCCTCGACACGATCAGCGCCTGCCAGCAAGGCCTGTTCCGTAGCAGCCACTGCCGTCCCCCGGTCATTGTGCGGATGCACGCTTATAATGACGCTGTCGCGGCGCGACAGGTTGCGGCAGAACCATTCGATCTGGTCCGCATAGACATTCGGCATTGCCACTTCTACCGTAGCCGGCAGGTTGAGGATCGCCTTATCTTCGGGCGTTGGCTGCCAGACATCCAGAACACGTTCGCAGATTTCCAGCGCGAAATCAGGCTCGGTAAAGCAGAAGGTTTCCGGCGAATATTCGAAAGTCCAGCGTGTCTCTGGTTGTTTCCGGCTTTCTTCCAGCATGGCAGTTACCCCACTGACAGCCAGATCGATGATCTCCTCCTTTTCCATATTGAACACCACGCGACGAAACAGCGGCGCGGTTGCATTATAAAGATGAACGATGGCCCGACGGGCACCGCGCAGGGATTCGAAAGTGCGCGCGATGAGGTCAGCGCGCGACTGAGTGAGCACCTGAATGGTCACATCGTCGGGTATGAGTTCCTCTTCGATCAGCCGACGAACAAAGTTGAACTCCGTCTGCGAAGCGGAAGGAAACGCAACCTCGATTTCCTTGAAACCGATTTCCAGAAGCATGCGATAGAAACGCATTTTCTTCTCGCCGTCCATCGGGTCGGCGAGCGCCTGATTGCCGTCGCGCAGGTCCGTCGAGACCCAGCGCGGCGGCTGCGTCAGCCGTCGGTTCGGCCACTGGCGATCCGGCAATTCGATCGGAGATATGAAAGGACGGTATTTGCTATCCGGGTTTTGCATCATGACAATAGTTCCTTCGGCTGCGGAGCAGCAGCTGCGACAATTGGGAAAGGGGATTGACGGCAGGTTACGACCGCCGGGATGCCATCAGGCCCAACGGTCGCCGGTAGGTCGAAGGAGAAGAAGCGAAAAAGCCAGGCGTGCGCCGCCAGCCGGAGCGTTCAAATCCGTTGAAACAAGTGTCTTGTGGCTGGCGCAAGCGGACACTGCGGGGCTCTCTTAAAAATGGCTTCTCCACTCCATCATATGTGAATGGATATTGGCATTCCTGCGCTTTAAGGCCATTCTTGAGCGTAAAAGGGTCAATCCATGTCACTGAATCATCCGGCGCCCCTTGCACTCGCCATATCCGCCATCGCGCAGGACGATGCATCCTTTACAGGGCCGCCGCACCGTCACCGCGATGCGCAATTGATCTATGCGCGGTCCGGCGTGGTAACCGTTGCAACCGAAAACGGGAGCTGGGTCGTTCCTCCCAATCGCGCCGTGTGGGTGCCACCGATGGTGGAGCACGCAACCCGCAGCCACGGACCTGTTCAGTTTCGTACGATCTTTATCCACCCGGATGCCGCTCGATCCCTCCCCTCATCCTGCGGCGTGGTGGAAGTTTCTTCCTTGCTGCGCGAACTGATCCTGCGTCTTGTGGAATTGCAGGGCCGGCCAGCTACTCCCTTCGCTCAACGTGTCTGCGAATTGCTGTTGGAGGAACTCACTTTTCTGCCCGCCGAACCCCTCAGTCTTTCCGTGCCATCGGATCACCGGCTCCGCACCCTTTGCCAGACGCTGCAAGCGGAACCCGATACGGAGTTATCGCTCGATGCTGCCGCCTCGCGGGCGGGAATGAGCAGGCGCAGTTTCATGCGTCATTTCGAGCGTGAAACCGGCATGACCTACGGTCGCTGGCGGCAGCAGGCCCGCTTGCTTGCTGCATTGCCTGCGCTTGCCGCAGGCGTGCCTGTCGTGACCGTGGCGCTGGATTGCGGATACCAAAGCGCAAGCGCTTTCGCCGCAACGTTCAAGCGCAGCCTCGGACGAAGCCCCGCAAGTTATTTCGAGTGAAATATTCACAGAACAGCCTGATGACACTCGCCAAGAACGACAATATTTTCAATCGCTTATCGCTCCGAGGCGTGCACGGATGAGCTTTCCAACATGGATTTCAGCGTCTTAGTCGAAGGGAGAAATTGACAGTCCGCCTTTCCATCATGTATCGATCTTTAGGCTTTGAACATCGTTCAATATATTGAACGATCGAAGGTTTCTCCCAAGGCCTTCTTTCAAAGCCATCGGTGCATCGGCTGCATCGGAGAATTACGGATACGCTTCCTTCCCAAGACAGAAGCAGGTCCGGGATAAGCCCAGCGTTGTGTGCCGGTGAGGAAATGAGAGACCTCGGCGCTGGTGAATGTGATAAGGGTGGAATGATGACAACAGAGATCAAGCCATTTTCGTTCGACACCATCGGTTCGATGCTCGTCGAATGGAGCGCCGCGAAGCGCCTCGGCGAAATCCTCGGCGAACGGTTTTCCGAACGCAATATTCTGATCGTGACGGACAAAGGCCTGCACAAGGCAGGCGTTCTCGACCGTGCACTGGCTTCTTTGGAGAAAGCTGGTTTCGGTATCAGCGTTTTCGATGACGTGGTGGCCGATCCGCCGGAATCCGTGCTGTTTGCCTGCGTCGAGCAAGCAAAGACCGCTGGTTGCGACATCGTACTCGGTTTGGGCGGCGGTTCGTCCATGGATATCGCCAAGCTCGCAGCAGTGCTGCTTGTCTCCGAACAGGAGCTTTCCGAACTGTATGGTATCGGCAAGGTGCAGGGCAGCCGTCTTCCGCTGATCCAAATCCCGACCACAGCTGGAACCGGATCTGAAGTCACGAACATCACCATTCTGACGACCGGTGAAACCACGAAGATGGGCGTCGTTGCCCGTCAGCTCTACGCCGATTTCGTTATTCTCGACGCAGAACTGACCTGCGGTCTGCCTGCCCTGCATACAGCCGCAACCGGCATCGACGCCATGGTCCACGCAATCGAGGCCTATACAAGCCGGATCAAGAAGAACCCGCTGTCCGACGCATTTGCACGCGAAGCGCTGAAGCTTCTTTCGGCCAATCTGATCGCCGCTTGCGAAAACGGCAATGATCGTCATGCCCGTGAGGCCATGCTACTCGGCGCGAATTATGCCGGTCAGGCTTTCTCCAACTCGCCCGTCGGCGCTGTTCACGCGTTGGCTTATCCGCTCGGCGGCCACTACCATGTACCGCATGGCCTTTCCAATGCGCTGATGCTGGGGCCTGTGCTGCGTTACAACATGGCGGGCGCGGCCAAGCTCTATGCAGAGCTTGGCGATCTGCTGCTGGAGAAATCCGAAGGCACGACGGAAGAGCGTTCTGCGGCATTCGTCACCTATATGGAAGAGCTGATGAACAAGTCCGGCGCACCGCGCCGCCTGCGTGATGTCGGCGTGACGGAAGAAAGCCTCGAAATGCTCGCGCGCGACGCGATGCTGCAAACACGGCTTCTGGGTAACAACCCGGTCGATGTGACCGAGGCCGACGCTCTGGCGCTTTATCGCGAAGCTTTCTGATCAAACATAACGACCTGACGGACCGGACACCGGAGAAGCGAGCTGACAGCCGCTTCTCCGCAGTTTGTCTCTGTGTCTTTGGAGAATAAATTGAGCACTGAACGTATCGACGGTCAGGAGCAGCCCTATTGGCCTGCCGGACCATTCAAAATTCGCCTGCCTTTCGTTCACTACAAATTCGAATGGCCCGATTATTTTCAAGGGCTGCTGATGTGCGCAGTGGATCTGTCCGCCATCCCGCTCATGACTGAACTTCTTGGGATGCCTTTCGAGGTCGCCCTTGCTGTGGTCGTGCTGAACGGCTTGTTCTATCTTGCACATCATCTTCTGGGTGACCCCGTTGTTCCGGGCTGGATCACGCCTGCCATCCCGCTTCTGATGGCCTATTGCTCCACATTCGCCGAAGGTCCCGAACGCGTTCACGCTCTGGTCGCATTCCAGATGATGCTCGGCATATTCTCGATCTTTATCGGCGCGACGGGCATGGCGCATCGGGTGGTGCAGCTTATTCCCGCCGCCATCAAGGCAGGTATCATTGTCGGCGCGGGATTTGCCGCCGTGATATCGGTTTTCCAGCTGGGCGGACGTTTCGATACGTTCCCGTTCACGATCACCATTGCTGTTGGCCTCGGCTTCTACGTCATCTTCTCTCGCCATTTTGCGCGTATCAAGAACAGTAATCCGGTGCTTGCCATTGTCGGAAAGCTTGGTGTGTTCCCGATTATTCTGCTCGCTGTCGTTATCGCCCCCCTCTTCGGTGAAGCACAGTGGCCAAAGCTTGAATGGTCGATCACAAGTCCGGATTTCACCACGCTATGGCGCGAATATACGGTTTTCGGCCTCGGCTTGCCGCCGCTTTCGATGTTCCTCAGCGCAATCCCGACAATGCTTGCGGCCTATATCGTCGTGTTCGGCGATGTCCTGCAAAGCCGCGCCATTCTGAAGGAAGCCGATGAAGCGCGTCCTGATGAAAAAGTGGACTACAACCCCGACCGGGCGCATCTCATTTTTGGCGGACGCAATGCTGCAATGAGTGTTCTTGGACCGGATGTATGCATGTGCGGCCCGCTCTGGTCGGCTATGCACGTCGTCATCACCGAGCGTTTTTCGCAAGGAAAGAAGGCCATGCATTCGATCTTTGGTGGCGCAGGCTCATTTCGCTGGGGCACCAATACCGGCTTGTTTCTGATGCCGATCGTCACTCTGGTGCAGCCGATCCTTGGCGTCGCACTCGCCCTCACCTTGCTTATTCAGGGATATGTTTCGGTTCGCGTCGGCATTCTCGAAGCACGTTCCCAACGCGATCTTGGCATTGCCGGCGTGGTCGGTGCGGTTCTTGCCACTCGCGGTGCGGCCTGGGCTTTTGCGACCGGTGTCGTCCTCTGCCTTTTGATATATGGCCGTGACTTCTTCCGTGGTGAAGTAGACAACACTTTTACCAAAGACAACTGACCGATAGCCCTCCCCGTCCTACCGGGAGGGCTTCTGGTTTTTATCCACTCACGACTTCAGGCAACGGTCGATCCACTGTCATCGCATGATCGAGAACCCGTTGCAGATTGGCGGCGTGACGGAAACTCGGTTCCAGTTCCGCACCATCGGCCACAGCACGCGCAAAGCGCTGATAGTTCGTCTCCACCGTTCCCGCATCGATGTCCCGCCAGACTGGCGTTTCAATGTCCTCGCCGATGGAACCGCGCAGGCTTGAGCCTGTAGGTGTGTGGAGAATTTCCAGCGCACCCTTGTCGCCATGGATCCGCAGCCGCAACTCGTTCAGGTGCCCCGTCGCCCAACGGCTGGCGTGAATGACACCCAGCGCGCCATTGGCATATTCCGCCATCATGACGAAGCTGTCATTCGCATCGAGCACATACTCACCGATATGGTTGTTATCCGCCTTTTCAAATGTCTTGAGACGTGCCGAGGCCCGCGCCACATCGCTGCCGATAGCATAGCTGGAAAAGTCGAGAATATGGATGCCGACATCGCCCAGAACACCGTTCGAACCATGCTTGGTCGAAAGGCGCCAGAGCCATTTGCTTTCGGTTTTCCAGTCGCCCCATGTCTTCGAGACCAGCCAGCTTTGCAGATAGGACGCCTCGAAATGGCGCACCTGGCCGATCTCACCCGCCATCACCATGTCGCGCGCCTTTTGCAGGGGCGCGACATTGCGATAGGTCAGATTGACCATGTTGATGACATTGGCCTGCTCGGCAGCATCCGCCATTTCAGCGGCTTTTTCGTAGCTTTCTGCAAGCGGTTTTTCGCAGAAGACATGCTTTCCCGCGCCCACCAGCGCAAGTGTGGTCGGATGATGAATGGCATCCGGCGTGACATTGGCAACTGCATCGAAACGGCCCCACTCCAGCGCATCCTCAAGCCGCGTGAAGCGGTTGTGGATGTCGTGATTTTCAGAGAAGCCATCGACACGCTCCGCCGAAACGTCACATGCGGCAACCACCTCGACGCCCTCGATGGCCTTGAAGGCTTCGGCATGGTTCTTCGCCATGCCGCCTGTTCCCAGAATAAGAAGACGCATCATGCACCTCAACGATAACCGGCTTCGCCCGGCTTGTGCAGTTTAGGCCCACGCTCGACAATCGGCTCTGGTGCCTTGTCGACTGGAACATTCGGCGCGGTGTGAATGCCCGTCCATGCCGGTTGCGGATTGTAGGCCCATTTGACCGAGTTGCGCAGAACCGTCTGCACATTCGCATCATGATAGGTTGGGTAGGTTTCATGACCGGGGCGGAAATAGAACACATTGCCCGCACCGCGCCGCCAGGTCATGCCGGAGCGGAAGACTTCACCGCCCGCAAACCACGAGATGAAAACGGTTTCGAGCGGTTCCGGCACGGAAAACTGTTCACCGTACATTTCCTCGTTCTCAAGCACAAAGTTCTCGTCCAGCCCCTGTGTGATCGGATGGCCGCGATTGACCACCCAGAGCCGCTCGCGCTCGCCCGCTTCACGCCATTTGAGCGCACAGGGCGTTCCCATCAGACGCTTGAATATTTTGGAGAAATGTCCGGAATGGAGCACGATCAGCCCCATGCCTTCGAAAACGCGCTTCGCGACGCGTTCCACAACCTCGTCACTGACGCCACCATGATCCTTGTGGCCCCACCAAACGAGCACGTCGGTCTTGGCGAGACGCTCTTCAGTCAAGCCGTGCTCCGGTTCCTGCAAGGTGGCAGTCGTCGCTTCGATGGCGCTATCCTCGCTCAGCGCCCTGGCGATAGTGTTGTGCATGCCATCCGGATAAACCGAACGCACTGTTTCATTGATCTGCTCGTGAATGTTTTCACCCCAGACGATGGTACGAATAGGCACGAGTATTCTCCTTGCTGCGGGCATCACAACCCATTTGTCTCATGTGTCATTAAGCTTGGGAGGTCAGCGTCAGACGGCGCGGCCCTTTTCATCGAAACGATGAATGTTTTCACCCATCAGGGAAACCGAAAGCGTCTCACCTGATTTACGCGCTGCCACGTCGCTTTCGCGGACCACCAGCGGTTCCTCCAGGCCGAGATCGATATAGACATAGGTATCGGAACCGAGAATTTCGGTATGGATTACCTGACCGGTCCAGTGACCATTTTCGTGTACGATAGCGAGATGTTCGGGACGCAAACCCACCGTATGCGCGCCAAAAGGCTCACTATATCTGCCGGTCAGGAAATTCATCTTCGGTGATCCGATGAACCCGGCGACGAAAAGCGAATTTGGCTTTTCGTAAAGCTCGAGCGGCGTTCCGATCTGCTCCACGCGTCCGTCGCGCAGCACACAGATGCGGTCGGCCAGCGTCATCGCCTCCACCTGATCGTGCGTCACATAGATCATGGTGGTGTCTTCCATGCTCTGGTGGAGCTTGGCGATCTCAAGCCTTGTAGCCACACGTAGTGCCGCATCAAGGTTGGACAAGGGTTCATCGAAGAGGAACACTTTCGGATCGCGCACGATGGCACGACCAATCGCGACACGCTGCCGCTGCCCACCGGAAAGCTGGCGTGGCAGGCGCTCGAGATAAGGCGTCAGCTGCAGCATCTCCGCAGCCTTGTGAATGCGGCTCTTGCACTCATCCTTGCTCTTGCCCGCGAGCTGCATGCCGAAGGCCATGTTCTCGTAGACTGTCATATGCGGATAAAGCGCATAGGACTGGAACACCATGGCGATGCCGCGCTTCGAAGGTGCGAAGCTGTTAACCACCGTTCCGTCGATGGACAGATCACCTGAAGAGATTTCCTCCAAGCCTGCAATGAGGCGCAACAGCGTGGACTTTCCGCAACCGGATGGACCAACGAAGACCATGAACTCGCCGGGTCGGATATCCATATCCACGCCCTTGATGACCTCGAAGTTACCGAAAGACTTGCGCACATCGCGCAACTGAAGTTCTGCCATGGTTGTACCTAACCCTTTACGCCGCCTGCCGTCAGACCGGACACGATCCGCCGCTGGAAGATGAGCACGAGGATGACGAGGGGAACCGTCACGATGACGGAAGCCGCCATGATGTTGCCCCAGGGGATTTCAAACTGACTGCTGCCGGACAGAAGCGCGATAGCCACAGGCACGGTGCGCTGGCTGCCCGAAGAGGTGAAGGTGAGCGCGAACAGGAACTCGTTCCATGCCGAGATGAAAGCGAGTAATCCGGTTGTCACCAGCGCCGGCCACATCAGTGGCATGAAAACACGCGTGATAATCACCCACGGCGATGCGCCATCCACGATGGCCGCTTCCTCAATCTCGATTGGCAGGTCACGCATGAAGGTGGTGAGGACCCAGACCGTAAACGGCAGCGTGAAGATCATATAGGAGAAGATCAGCGCCAGCGGCGTGTTGAAGATACCGAGAAAACGGATCAGCTCGAACAGACCCGCCAGAACGGCGATCTGCGGAAACATGGACACCGAAAGAATGGTGAGAAGCAACAAGCCCCGTCCGCGAAAACTCACACGCGCCAGCGCATAGGCAGCTGTCACCGCCAGCAACAGCGAGATTGCCACTACAACGGTCGCCACCAGCAGTGAATTACCAAGACTGCGTAGGAAGCTGCCCTGCGTGAGAACACCGGCATAATTGTCGAGCGAGAAACTGCTTGGCCAGTAATCGACCTGAAACAGCGCCGTCCCGGATTTGAGACTGGTGATGATCGCATAATAGAACGGGAACACCGCGATCAAAATGATGAGCGCCACCAGCAGATAGAAGCTGAGGGTTTTCACATAGTGCATCATGCTATTCCCCCCTGCTGCCGACATTGACGCGTCCGAAGAACATGTAGAGCACGGTGATAGCCGCAATGATGAGGAACAACATTGTCGATGCTGCCGCACCATAGGCGAATTTGTCGAAATCGAAGAGATTTTCGCGGGCGAAAACCGACATGGTCTTGGTCTGCGCATTATTCGGCGTCAGCACATAGATCAGGTCGAAGATGCGCAAGGCATCCAGCATACGGAAGATGATCGCCACCATCAGCGCCGGACGGATCAGCGGCAGCGTTACCCGCCAGAACACCTTGACCGGATGCACGCCATCGATCTTGGCCGCTTCGTAAATGTCGGATGGCACCATTTGCAAACCGGCCAGAATAAGCAGCGCCATGAAGGGCGTCGTCTTCCAGACATCAACAATCAGGATCGCGACCATCGCGGTGTCGGGATTGGCCGTCCAGGCGATCTTCTGGCTGATGAGGCCCAGATTGAGCAGGATATGATTGAGGATGCCGAACTGGTCGTTGAGCATCCAGCCCCACATCTTGGCTGAAACAATCGTCGGGATTGCCCACGGGATCAGGATTGCGGCGCGCACGAGCCCACGCCCCCGGAAATTCGCATTCAGCACCAGAGCGACGATCAATCCAAAAATCGTTTCAAGGCTGACTGACAGAATAGTGAACCGGATCGTGTTCCAGACCGCACCCCACCAGGCGGGATCAGCCAGAAGACCGCGATAAACGGTACGACCGCTCTTGAGCGTCACCCAGGACAGATAATTGTTAAAGCCAACGAATTCCGCCGTACCGAGGCTCGTCAGCGATGCATTGGTGAAACTGAAATAGATGGTCCGCAGCAGCGGCCAGCCAGCCACCAGCGCCAGCACGATCAGTGTTGGTGCGAGAAACACCCATGCCGACCGGATACGTTGCGCGCGCAGATCGGAGTGAACCCGGCTTGTTGTTGCCGAGCTCCCCGAGATATCGAGAGAAGTCTCCGTCATGATCCCACTCTTGGTCCTGCTCAGAGAAACTGGAGCGTCCGGGCTGCCCTTTTCGGGGGCTTGGGAGGACAACCCGGACGCGGCTTGATCGGTCCCTACCAGCCGGAGCCTTCCAGCTCAGTCAGCTCGACCTCAAGCATTTCGAGATTCTCCGCAGCCGTACCGCTGCCCGAGAGCGTCTTGTGCACGGCAGTCCAGAATTTCGACGACACTTCGTTGTATTTCACCTTTGTCGCAGCCGACGGGCGCGGCACTGCATTCTGGAAGATCGGCTTCCAGTTTGCCATGAAAGGCTGCGCTGCAATGATATCCTTGTCGTCGTAAAGCGCTTCAATGGTTGGCAGGCGCGAAATCTGGACCGCCTGCACCTTCTGCACTTCCGGCGAAGCCAGATATTTCACCAGCGCGATGGCAGCATCCTGCTTGGTGGAATATTTGGAAACGGCAAGATTCCAGCCGCCAAGCGTCGAGGATGGCGCGTCACCCTCCGCACCGGCAGGCAATGGCGCAACGTCGAACTTGCCTTTCACGCCGCTATCGGCACTGTTGCCAAGCGCATAGGCATAAGGCCAGTTGCGCATGAAGACGGCATTGCCGGTCTGCCAGACGCCACGCGATTCCTCTTCCTGATAGGCGAGTGCGCCCTGCGGCGATATCGAACCGATCCAGCCCTTGGCGCGATCGATCGCTGCCGCAGCCTTTTCATTGTTGATGGAAATCGTACCGTCGGCTTCGACGATCTGGCCGCCACCCGACGACTTTACCCATTCAAGCGCATTACAGGTCAGGCCCTCATAGGCATTGCCCTGAAACACGAAACCCCAGAGATCGGACTTTCCCTCGGCCCGCTCCTTGTCCATGATTTCCTTGGCAGTCGCCGTCATCTCGTCCCAGGTCTTGGGAACCTGCTTGTTGTATTTTTCGAGGAGATCCTTGCGATAGAAAAGTGCCGGAGCATCAGTATAGAATGGCAACGCAACCAGCTTTCCATTCACGGTCTGCGACGCGATAATGGACGGGAAATGCGCGCCCGTGACATCCTTGGTGGCTTCCGTCAGATCAACAAACTGTTCGGACAGCTGCGGCGCCCAGACTACATCCGTCTGGTAAACGTCGATATCGGCGTTACCGGCTGCAAGCCACAGACGATACTGGCTGAACTGCTCGCTGCTTGACGATGGCATCGAGACGATGTTGACCTTGTTGCCGGTATCCTTCTCGAACTTGACGATCTGCTCCTGCAGAAACTTGATGTTATTGCCCGTTGAATTGGCTGCGATGGAAATCTCCACCGCATGAGCGCTCACTGTCGCCATACCAAATGCCACGCAGGCCGCGAGCACACCCTGAAAAGCCTTCATTGTTCCCTCCTCCCATCCATTCTGTAAGCGGTTTGATAAAATCGAAAACGGTTTGGATGACGAAAAGGTTGCAGAGGACCGCATTTCTGTCAAGCCGCAGATTCTGCACCATGCTTCACTTCATCCAACACCAACCATGAAACAGCGATATTTCAATATCTTACCGTTCCGTTTCATTGTTGATTGTCGGTCTGGAACCTTAGCTTCCCAAACATCACAAAGCGAAAACTGAAACAAACTTGAAATCGGTTTGGTTTTCGTGCACCCTATATGTTGCAGCAGTTCAAAGAACTCAACCGACCAATTGTTAATCGCAAGGAAGCGGCTATAATCCGCTGCCTTGCCTGCCTGAATAATTCGAAAGCCAAATGAAGCTCCGTGAATTCGCCAAACATCTCGGCCTCTCAGCCACGACCGTCAGCCGGGCGTTGAGCGGCTATCCCGAAGTGGCGGAAAGCACGCGCAAGCGGGTCATGGACGAGGCTGTACGTCTCGGTTACCGGCCTAACGTCAACGCGGTCAGACTGGTTACCGGGCGTGCCGGTGCAATCGGCGTCGTGATGGGCCGCAACAGCGAGTTTCATTTCGCCGAGTTCATGCGCGGCATGGCAGAACGGCTCAGTCAGGATGAAGTCGATATTCTCGTCAGCCCGATTGCAAACAACGGCACCGACGACGAAGTGCAGCTTTGCCGACGTCTGGCCACCAGCCATCGCGTCGATGCCATCATCGTGACATCTCCAAAGCCCAATGATGAGCGCATCCGCATGCTGCACGAACTGGGCATGCCATTCCTCGTGCACGGACGGTCTGAAACCGATATTCCGCATGCATGGCTCGACATCGACAATGAAGGCGCGGTTTACCGTTCGACTGCCCATCTGCTCGACCTCGGCCACCGTCGCATTGCGATGATAAACGGTCGCTACGGCTTCACCTTTTCGCTTCATCGCGACGAAGGCTACCGGAACGCTCTCGAAAGCAGAGGCATCGCCTTCGATCCGGAACTTGTCGAGCACGGCGACTTCACGGACGAGATCGGTTATCGTCTCGCGCGCAAACTTCTGGAGCGCGATCCGCGCCCGACCGCGTTTGTTGCCGGCTCTATGATGACTGCGCTTGGCATATACCGGGCCGCGCGCTCTTTCGGCCTGACTATCGGCAAGGATATTTCCGTCATCGCCCATGACGATGTCATCTCGTTCCTGAGCGCCGACAATATGGTGCCGTCCCTGACCGCAACCCGCTCGTCGATGCGCGCTGCTGGAAAACGTTGTGCCGATCTCCTGATGGACATACTCGACGGACGCGCGGCAACCGACATCCATGAATTATGGCCGGTCGAACTGATCCTGCGAGAATCAGCAACCCGCGTGCCGGAATGGGCCTAGTAATATTCAAGATTTGACGCGATTTGTCAGATTCAGGCCGCTGGTGTAGATTTGTCGTGCAACGCGGAATTGGTTCAGCACGTAGAAATACGCATCTGAAACCAAACCGCGTTGCATGCGGTTTATATCGGAGTAAAAATTGCGTAGTGAACAATCTATTCTTCAAATTTCCATAGCGGTTACTATTCTGGTTGCTGGTTTCGGTGTCGTTTTCGGCCTGTTATCCGGCTCATTTTCTATCGTTTTCGATGGTGTTTACATGCTGGCTGATGCTGCGATGAGCGGATTAGCTCTCCTCGTCTCACGCCTCATCGCCCTTTCTGCCTTGCCGGAACAGCCACGCGGAAAATTGCGCGATCGCTTCACAATGGGCTTCTGGCATCTCGAACCGATGGTGCTTGCCCTTAACGGTATGATGCTCACCGGCGTTGCGATCTACGCGCTCATCAACGCAGTCGGCAGCCTGATGGATGGCGGACGCGATCTCGAATTCAGCTACGCGATTTTCTATGCTGTCGTTGCCCTGATTGCCTGCCTCGGTATGGCACTCCTGGAAATGCGTGCAAACCGAACCCTAAAATCAGATTTCGTCGCACTCGATGCCAAAGCCTGGATCATGTCCGGCGGCATAACCGCGGCACTTCTGATCGCTTTTTCGGTCGGCTATGCCATTGAAGGAACAGAACTCGGCTGGCTGACGCCCTATATCGATCCGGCAGTTCTCGCGGTTGTTTGTCTTGTCATCATCCCCATGCCAGTCGGCACGATCAGACAGGCATTGGCTGACATATTTCTTGTTACGCCTGTCGACCTTAAGCAGCATGTCGATGCGGTTGCGGAAGAGTTCGTCAAACGCAACGGCTTTCTGTCATACCGCGCTTATGTCGCCAAGGTCGGTCGCGGCAAGCAGATCGAACTCTATTTCATCGTTCCGTCCGATCTTCCGCCACGAAAGCTCGAGGAGTGGGATGCGTTACGCGACGAAATCGGTGATGCACTCGGCGGTGAGGGACCGGACCGGTGGTTGACCATCGCATTTACGACGGATGTGGAGTGGGCCGTCTGACCTGAATGGTTGTTACTCGTTCGTCAGCGACAACTGTCGGCGCAGCCGCATCGTGCGGCTGTCCCCCGGCTGACGAGGCAGCCGATTGAAAGCATTCAAATAATTGGTCTTGGTGCGCATGATGTGCGCCTCCAGTATTTCCCGCAATTCCTCGGGCTTGTCGGCATCGGCCAGCTCGATGATGGTGGCATGGTCGGCGAAGGATCGCGCAGGCTCGCCTTCGGCACCGATGGCAAGATGTGTCCGCAAGGCTGCGACGCGCCCCAGAATGCTGTCATAGGCACGGGCGAGATAGCGATTACCGCAGACGCGGAAAAAGGCCAGATGGAATTCGGTGTCGCAACGCCCGTAAGCGCGCAGATCGTCCTCATCTATTGCCGCACGCATAAGATCGTACTGCTTTTTCAATTGAGAGACGAGCTTCTTGCGATTGCCGATTAGCGCCAACCGCATGGCCTGATCTTCCAGCCCGACGCGGAAATCGCAAAGCTCGGCTATATCTTCCTGCGTCGGCGTGAAAACATAGGTGCCGGACTTCGGAACGATGTGAACCAGTTCTTGCATCTGCAGAATGTTGAGTGCCTCGCGCACCGGCGTGCGACTGACATCGAAAGCCGCAGCGAGCATGTCTTCGGAGAGGTTCTCTCCGAATTGAAACTCTGCATCGACAATGGCACCGCGAATACGTTCGGCGATGCTGCTTGCCAGCGACTTCTTGCTCTTGCCTCGAATCTCTCTCATGTCCGAATCTTACAGACGCCTTATTGCGACGTATAGAGCGGTTGAAACCGCATTCAAATTACACCCATCAACGATGACGGGCCCGGCCGAAAACCGGACCCGTCAATCTGATTAGTCCCGTTTGGCTTTCAGGCTCATGCAGAGGAAGAAGCCAAGGATCGGGAAGATGGACAAAGCCAGCAGCGACAGCGAGAAGCTGTCAGTCGTGGATTTGACCCAGCCGACCAGATAGGGCCCTGTGAACCCGCCAAGCTGCGCAAAGCCATTGATGGCCGCAAGTCCACCAGCAGCAGCGGCGCCGGACAGGAATTGCGTCGGCAGCGTCCAGAACACGCCGAGATAGGACCACAGGAAGAACGCGCAGACCGACAGGAGCACGAGGCTCAGGATCGGCGACGGAGCCAGCGCGCTGGCGGCAAGAAAGACACCGCCGAACAGGCCGGCAATTGCCGTGTGGATCTTGCGCTCGCCGGTACGATCCGAACTGCGCGAAATCACGACAAGTCCGATCGCGGCAAACACGAACGGAATGGCCGAAATGAGCCCGGTCTGCGCTGCGGTATAATCGCCAAGGCTCTTTACGATCTGCGGCAACCACATGATCACGCCGTAAACAGCGATACCGTTGAACATATAAACCAGCGTCAGAAGCCAGACGCGGTAATCGCTGAACACTTCTTTCAGCGAGTGACGGGTATCGGCCTGCTTGCCTGCATTTTCCTTGGCAAGTTCGGCCATCAGCCATGCGCGTTCGTCGGCGGTCAGCCAACGCTTGTCCTTTTCCGGACTGTCGACCAGATAGAAGAAGGTCACGACACCGAGGATCACGGCGGGAAGCCCTTCAAGAATGAACATCGCCTGCCAGCCATGCAAACCGAAAAGCCCCTCGCCCGCATCCATCAGCCAGCCGGAGAACGGTGCGCCCACGACGATGGAAAGCACGGTTGCAGTCATGAACAGGGCCGTTGCGCGACCACGTTCCTTGGCCGGGAACCAGTAGGTCAGATAAAGCAGAACGCCCGGCGCAAAACCGGCTTCTGCCACGCCAAGCAGGAAGCGCAGAACATAGAACGAAACCGGGCCCTGCACGAAAGCCATGGCGCAGGACACGATCCCCCACGTGACCATGATGCGCGCAATCCAGACGCGCGAGCCGAGCTTGTGCAGCATCATGTTGCTCGGCACTTCGAACAGCATATAGCCAATGAAGAAAATACCCGCACCGATGCCGAACATATAGGGTGTCAGGCCGATATCATTGTTCATGTGAAGCGCGGCGTAGCCGATATTCACACGGTCGAGATAGTTGACGATAAAGCAGATAAAGCAGAACAGAACGATCCGCAGATTGAGCTTGCGAATGGTGCTGTCGCGCAGGTCGGGCGTTGCGCCGACCGCACTCAGAGTGGAATTGACCACGATGTCCTCCCAGGTCTCCGCTCACGTTCCAGCATGAGCGGCATGCAATAATCTTTGCGGGAGCTGTCACACGTTAATGCGCGCTCCCGTTCAGAGCTTCATCAGCGGAAATGGAACCGAGGCCAATCCGGCTCACTTCCAACAGATAGGCAATCCCGATCACGGACAGGCCACGAGCACTGATCCGGCCGTTATCGTCTCACTCCCACTGCAATGATTAGCGTGCAAACAACTACTTTACAAGTAGCATACAAAATCTTGTACCTTAGATTGACAGAAGTGTCCGCACATGGCTTTTAAAGCCACTGTCGCCGAATGGTTGAGTCTGCAGATTCTCTTCGGTGACCTATGGGCGCGCAACAGCGTCCATCTTCGAGGAGGAGTATTTCATGACGACAAGTTCAACAGCGTTTCTAGTCGATTTTTTTGCAGACCGGGTGGTGCTTGTCACCGGCGGTGCATCGGGCATTGGCAAGGCCGTTGCTGAAAAACTCATCGCGCTCAAGGCCAAGATAGTGCTTTGGGATGTGAACGGCGCGCGCCTGCAGGAAATGGCGGACAAACATGGCGAGCAGGTTCTGACGGCCATTGTGGATGTCTCTGACAAGGCCGCAGTTGATCGCGCAGCGCATGATATCGCCGCCAAATGGGGTGGCATCGATCATCTCGTCAACAACGCAGGCATCATCGGTCAGCGCATGACCGTGAAGGACTTCGATGCGGACGAACTGGATCGGGTGCTGGCCGTCAATCTGAAAAGTGTATTCTACGTTTCCAGTGCTTTCCTCAACAATCCGGGCATCAAGCCGAGTAAATCGATTGTTGGCCTGTCTTCCATCGCCGGCCGTACCGGCGGCATGGTCGGCAATATCGCCTATGCGACGACCAAGGGAGCAATCGCTTCCTACACCTACGCACTCGCCAAGGAGCTTGCGCCGGAAATCCGCGTCAATGCACTGGCGCCCGGCGTGATCGACACTGAAATCCAGAAGGACGTCTTTGCCGATCCCGCCAGTATCGCGAAAATGGCCGACCTCATTCCGTTGAAGCGGCTTGGAACTGCCGACGAAGTTGCAGACGCAGCCATCTGGCTGCTGTCGCCGGGAGCGGCCTATATTACCGGTGTTGTGCTTGACGTTTCGGGCGGGCGATAAGGAGACAATGATGACGCAGGCAAAGACCCTGAAAAGCCTCATCGAAACCGGTCGCATCATTCAGGCGCCGGGCGCACCCGATCCGTTGACCGCTCGTCTCGTGCAGCAGGCAGGGTTTCCGGCCATTTACATGACCGGGTTCGGCGCGACGGCAAGCCGCCTCGGCACGCCCGATCTGGGTCTTCTCACACAGACCGAAATGACAACCCATGCGCGGGATATGACCCGCGTGGTGGATATTCCGGTCATCGCTGATGCCGATACTGGTTACGGCGGCCCGGCCAATATCGTTCGTACGGTGGAGGAATATATCCAGTCCGGTGTTGCCGCCATTCATCTGGAAGACCAGATGGCGCCGAAACGCTGTGGCCAGCTTGCCGGTATCCGGCTGATCCCCGCAGAAGAAAATGTGCGCCGCCTCAAATGCGCGATTGCGGCGCGCGCCGACAAGGACCTGCTCCTGATCGCCCGCACCGACGCCATGCCTGCGGCCGGTGCGGAAGAAGCCATCCGTCGCGCGAAAATGTATCAGGATACGGGTGTCGATCTTGTTTTCGTCGACGGCATCAAGACCATCGCGGAAGTCGAAGCTGTCGCCCGCCACGTCGACGGGCCGAAGGTCGTCAGCATTGTCGACGGCAACGAAACCGTGGCTCTGACGGCCACCGACCTCGAACAGATGGGCTTCAACGTCGTATTCTATGCACTTTCAACGCTTTTCTCGGCGGTGAAGGCGGTGAGCGACACGCTGTCAGTCCTCAAGCGCGACGGTACGCCGAAGGCCCGCTCCGGCGATATGATCACCTATCAGCAATATTGCGACATCGTTGATCTGAAGAAATTTCAGGATCTCGATGAGGAATATGGGTGGTCATAATCGGGTCAGCTGAGGCAGGCGGCAACGCCTGCCTTTTCAGGCACTAAGCTTCTTCGCCTGAATGCGCGGCGATGCTCTTTCGACCGTGATTTCATAATGGTCGCCCTGCGTTACCTCAGCGATCCGGCTCGGACGAAATGCTACGGCATTGATACCGCCATCGTGGCGCAAACTGTCGAACAGAATTCCGAACTCGCCACTCTCGCGCATCTCCTCGCCGAACTTCTGTGACGCAGCGTAATCTGCCGGATCATAAACAGCAGGTAGTGTCGCCTGTTCGCCGCATATATCGATGAAATCCTCTTCCAGCTTCGCCGTATAGACCCGAAAGGTGCGAGCCAGACTGTCCTGCTGTATCGCAACGGTTTCGCGACGCATGTGGTGCGCAACCTCGACGACGGACGTGGTCAGCCGCGCCGCCGCATACCAGGCGCCAAGCTCAGGACCATTGAAGCGCATGCCGCCCGGCGCGACATGCAGAAACGTCGCCATGACGATGCTGGAATTGGGCCTGCCGAACACCCACTCCTCATGGGGAAGGCGCTGCAATCGTTCACTGAGAAGACGGTCATTCGTCCAGCCAGCCAGTTCCATCACCGCTTCCAGATCGGCAGCAGTGGCAACCGTGTCAAAAAGACCAATCGGCGGGAAACGCGACGGGATTAGGCGATAGCTTGGCTGTGGCGCGGGATTGCGCTTCACGAGAACACCACGTCTTCATCGCGATAAGGTCGGAACTCGCGATCCAGTTCGTTCGGTTCCATATAAAGGCCGCCGCGCGCCGCATCCAGAAACCGGCGAGCTGTCAGCAAGCCATCCTGCAGACCGCTTGTTATCAGGCTCAACGGCGGATGACCGCCGAAGACACCGGACTGATTGGGCGTGTGCAGCCAGCGGATACCAGCTTTCCCATCTGGATAAAGTACGCCCAGCGCCTGATGAATGCCAAGCACGGCGGACAAGCGCATCAGCACATCCACATCCAGCGTGATATCGCGATGCTCGCGCACCGCCTTCACCCAGTTGTAATAGGTTGATCTGGAAGGCAGACCCAGCACCATCAGCCGTTGCTGCTCGTCCAGCCCCCACAGATCGGCAATGGTCAGAAATGTACGCAGGCCCGGCCCGCTCAATCGCTTGCGCGAATGAGGAGAAAAACGAGCCGCGTCGAGAACATCAGGCCCCTTGCCTATCATTGTCTTCAACACCGTATTGCTTCTGGCCATAATTGCCTCCGATCGTCCAGATCAGAATATAGTCCAAATTTGGACTTTTGCAACTCTACGGTGTTTCGAGCGATGAGACAGGCTTTATTCGGCGGCGATAAGGGGCGTTTCGGCAACCACATCCGGCATTGTATCGAAATGGACCGGAAGCAGCGAGACATAGCCGTTGCGGATATCCAGCACATGCGAATAGACGTTCTGGCCGTTTTCGAGCCGCGGCAGCTTGTCCTCATGCATGATGCTGATGACGATGGCTTGCGGGCAGCGCGTCTTCAGCGCCTCATGGAACCGCATCTTGGAAGCCGGATCGAGGGCACCGGTTGCCTCGTCGAGGAAGATAATCGACGGCTTGTGCAGGAGAATGCGCGCCAGCACGATCTTCTGCTTCTGGCCGCCGGAAAGAACCATATCCCAAGGCGTGCCATCGGCATCGGCGTCATTCATACGCTCGATGAATTCACCCAGCCCCGCCTCATGCAGGACGGCAGCAACAGCGAGATCGCTGAACAGGCTCTCATCGGCGGGCAGGCTGACAAGCTGCTTCAATGAGACGGAGGGGAACTTGGCCTCCTGGGTCGCATAAAACGAGGTGGCATTCTGCGGATAAATGATATCGCCGGTACCATATGGCCACAGGCCGTTCAGCGCCTTTACGAAGGAAGTTTTGCCCGAACCGGATTCACCGCGCATATAGACCCAGTCGCCTGAACGAATATTGATCACGCCAGAGCGCAGGAACGGTGCTTCGCTATCCGGTCCCTGCATGAGGGTGAGATTGCGTACCGACAGGCCGAAACGCGGATGCTGTTCAGCAAAAGCGAAGCGATTGATACCGGAGCGGCTGTAGAAATCGGTCGGGTCCTGAACATTCTCGATAGCCTGCGCGAGGCCGATCACGCGGCCCGCATTGGCGCGCAGATTGGCAATCGCCGGCATCACCTGAATGAACCACGAGCAATCGTTGATCATTGCTGCGACGAGTTCCGCGCCCGTTACATAGTTCCGGAAACTGACGGAACCGCTCATATAGGGCAGAAGGCCCGGAATATAGGCAACGATACGGTTCGACAGAAAGCCATAGGCTTGCGAGAAGGCGAGATAGGCAGCATCGAAACGATTGAGCCGGTTCCAGGTGCCATCGACATCCTTGTAGAGACGGTCGTTGACCGACCGCTGGACGGCCTCACCGCCGGATGCCGAAATCTGGAAACTGCGACGCAGCAGCGTTGTCCACTCGCCACGATAGGAACCTTCGGCCTTTTGGATGCCGAGATTGAGGCGCTCCAGACGCTTGCCGATCTTGATCGCGACCAGCGTTCCGAGCGGGACGTAGATCACGATCGCAGCAAAGGCCAAAACGGCGCTGCCATAACTGCCGAGGAAATCCAGCCCCTCCACGTGGGTGGACATTTCGATCAGCTTCTGGCCGATGAAGAAAGCAGACAGGAACACACCGACAATGCCCATGACGAGGCCGATGGCCCCGCCGGTCATGCCCTTGATCGATTCCTGCAGACGCTGATCGATATTGTCGGGCTGATCCTTGCCCCTGCCCTGTTGCAGATGGAAATGTGTATGCTTGCCGTTCAAAAGCGCAGTGGAGAACTGGTCGTTCAGCCATTTGCGCCATTTACGGTGCAGCGTCGTGGACAGGAAATGGCGGGAACCGACCAGCATCACATCCTTTGCCAGCATCAGCAGAACAAGAATGCCCGCATTGGCGGCAATGGTCATGAGAGGATGCTGAACAGGCGCAGTGTTGACGTTAACAATGGAATTCATGAGCAGGCCCGAGGCCTCGGCCACCCATACGGTGGTCTTGCTCACAAAGGCCGTCATCAGGAAGATTGCGATGGTGAGAACCCAGGCTTCCTTCCAGCGGTCGGAAACCCAATAGGCGCGCATCAGCCCCCAGAACGACGTCATGTCAGCCACGGCAGACCTCCCCCTTGCCTGCAAGGATTGCTGTCTGGTCTGCCGGTTTTTGCTCAATCCACACCTCGTTCTGACAACTGAGTGATAACGCTTTGTAACATATTGCAACAAACTGTGGTTAACGGAGTGTTAATAGTCAACACAAAAGCGGAGCACTAACCCGTGATCATAGGGGTTCGCATCAGCAACAAGCTGAAATCGTTGGGCTATCGGAAAGCTAATTATTTTGGATGAAGCGCACGTTTTACACCGGAAATTCGACGTTTCCGGGGATCATTGCCAATGATTCGAGCAAAAAGACTCTACTGAGCTGCGAGATAAGCCTGCAGACGCGGCACTACAAAATCGAGGAAGACACGGACCCGTTGCGGCAGTCGCGCGCCGCCAAGAAATACGGCGTGTACTTCCTCTATGTCATTCTCCACCGCCTCGGCCAGAACCTCCACCAATGCGCCAGACGCGAGGTCGTTCCGCGCGTGATAATCGCCGATACGAGCGAGCCCCAGCCCCGCGACCGCCATGCGCCGGACCGTCTCCCCATTATTGGCCAGCAGCGAACCGTAGACCGCGCGATCCACGATGCGACCGCTTTCCTTCAGCGGCCATACAGGTGCTGCACGGCGGAAATTGAAACCGATGCAATTGTGATCAATGAGATCATCTATGGTCAACGGCATCCCGCAGCGTTCCAGATAGGCGGGAGCCGTCACGATCTTGCGCCGAGCCGTGCCAAGCTTGCGCGCCATCATGCTGGAATTGGGCAAGGTGCCTATACGGAAAGCCACATCGGTGCGATCAAGATAAAGATCAACCAGCTCGTCCGACAGGGACAGGTCGATCACGATATTCGGATAGGCTGACAGAAATTCTGGCAACAAAGGCTCCAGCGCCAGCGTGCCCAATGCAACCGATGCATTGACGCGGACCGTACCGCCCGTGCTTGCAGAACCTTGCGAAAGTTCGCGTTCGACTTCCTCGAAATCGCGCAGCAGCCCCTGACTACGCTCATAATAAATCTGCCCCTCGGTCGTCAGCGACAGGCGGCGGGACGAGCGTTCCAAAAGCCGCACGCCGAGCCTTGCTTCGATACGGGATATGAGCTTGCTGATGGTCGAAGGGTTCATGCGCAGAAGACGGGCCGCTTCGGAGAAACTGCCTGTTTCCACCACCCGCAGAAAGACCTGCATTTCACCAACGCGATTATCCATCGCCCGCTCCATCTATGAAACCGTTTCACAGATAATGTGGTTTCCGAGCGGATTTTCAAGCCCGCGCGATTATCCTATTTCTGCTTCACGAAATCAAACCTGACCGAAAGCTGCTTGGTACAGGATCAACAAAATGACGGCCCGAAGCATGAGCCTCCCAAGCTCGCGCTCTTCACGCGAAACGCCGAAGGCCAGTCAACAGGAGATAATATGAAAATCGTGAACGCACACGGCGCGGCCATACCCGCGCTCGGCTTCGGTGTTTTCCGCATGACGGATGCGGAAGTGGAAAACGTTGTTCCAGCAGCGCTGGAAGCTGGCTTCCGCCATTTCGACACGGCGCAGATCTACCAGAACGAGGCTGCTCTCGGGCGCGCACTGGAAAAGGCCGGCGCACGACGCGAGGACCTGTTCCTCACCACGAAAGTCTGGGTCGATAATTACAGTCCTGACAAATTCAATACATCCGTCGACGAAAGCCTCGACAAGCTGAAAGTGGATCAGGTCGACCTTCTGCTTCTGCACTGGCCTGCCGACAAGGTGGCTATTGCCGACCAGATTGACATGCTGAACACAGTGCAAACGGCAGGCAAGACGCGCTTCATTGGCGTGAGCAATCAGAATGTCGCGCAAATGAAAGAGTCTATCCTTCGCAGTGCCGCGCCCATCGTCACCAACCAGATCGAGGTCCATCCCTATCTCGACCAGAATGCTGTAGCCGAGGCCGCAAAGGCAGCAGGCGTCGCTATCACCGCCTATTACGGTATGGCTGATGGCGCAGTGCCGCGCGACCCCATCTTGCAGGCCATTGGCGCCCGATACGGCAAGACTGCAGCTCAGGTCGGTCTGCGCTGGCTGATTGAACGCGGCTTCATCGCCCTTTCCAAGACGGCCAAGCCCGAGCGTGTCGCTGAAAATTTCGACATATTCGACTTTGAGCTCAGTGCTGAAGACATGACAGCGATTTCCAAACTCGCCCGTCCCGATGGACGACTGGTCAGCCCCGAAGGTCTGGCCCCAGTCTGGGACAAATAACGGAGACTATGATGAGCACGATGACGTCTCACGACAGCGCGACGAAGACGGCCGGTTTCAACTGGCCGCTTCTGGCGCTTGCAATCGGTGCCTTCGGTATTGGCACCACTGAATTTGCACCTATGGGTCTGCTGCCGGTCATTGCCGACGGCGTTGACGTTTCCATCCCGACAGCCGGGCTTCTGGTCAGCGCCTATGCCATCGGCGTGATGGTCGGCGCACCGATCATGACGCTTGCCTTCGGGCGGTTCGGCAAACGCACGGCCCTGATGCTGCTGATGGGTATCTTCACGCTTGGCAACATCCTGTCGGCTCTCGCACCGGACTACTGGACGCTGCTTGCAGCACGCTTGGTAACAAGCCTCAATCACGGTGCATTTTTCGGCCTCGGTTCCATTGTTGCAGCCAGCGTCGTGCCTCCTGAAAAGCGGGCAAGCGCGGTTGCCACCATGTTCATGGGTCTGACAATTGCCAATATCGGCGGCGTCCCGGCTGCGACCTGGATCGGCCAGCAGATCGGCTGGCGCATGTCATTTGCCGGTACTGCTGTTCTGGGTCTGCTCGCCATCTCGGCGCTCTGGCTTTCACTGCCGCGCGGTGAAGCAGGCAAGATGCCCGACATCCGGCGCGAGCTTGGCGTCCTGATGCGCCCGACCGTGCTGATGTCGCTCGCAACAACCGTCATGGGCGCTGGCGCCATGTTCACGCTCTACACCTATGTAGCACCTGTACTGACCGACCTTACCGGCGCTTCGGAAGGCTTCGTGACGCTGGCGCTTATTCTTATCGGCGTGGGCTTCACTATCGGCAACGCGCTCGGCGGACGCCTCGCAGACTGGTCGCTCAATGGCGCGACACGGATATTTCTTGCAGCACTTGCCATCATCAGTCTGGCACTGCCGTTCCTGCTGGGAAGCCATATCGGCGCAGCAATCGGCCTGCTCGCCTGGGGTGCGGCGGCCTTCGCCATCGTTCCTCCGGTTCAGACCCGCGTGATGCAGGCTGCATCGGAAGCACCGGGGCTGGCATCGTCGATCAATATCGGTGCGTTCAACCTCGGCAATGCGGTGGGCGCGGCCCTTGGCGGCGGCGTCATCAGCGCAGGCTATGGCTATGCAGCCATTCCCGTCGCAGGCGGTCTTCTGGCAGCGGCAGGACTGTTGTTCACACTGTCCCGCCGCCCGAAAACAGCGCTGGCGCCATCGGCCTGCTAATCCAACGTTCTCCTGAAGCGCAAAAGCGCCAGCGACGCAAACAGGAACACGAAAAATATGAGGGCGTTCACCTCTCCGGCGATGTCGGAAAGGTGGGCGCCCTTAAGCATGACTGCGCGGACGATCCGCAGAAAATGCGTCAGCGGAAAAATTTCGCCCAACGCCTGCGCCCAATCAGGCATACCCCGAAACGGGAACATGAAACCGGACAGCATCAGCGATGGCAGAAAGAAAAAGAAGGTAAGCTGCATGGCCTGCATCTGTGTGCGCGATGCCGTCGAGATCGTGTAGCCGAGCAGGACCAGCGACAGGACGAAGATCAGCACGCAGGTCAGGAGAAGTGCCAGCGATCCCACAAAGGGCACGCCGAACAGAAGCTTTGCCGCGACCAGCACGACCACAACCTGCACGCCGCCGACGACCAGAAATGGCAGAACCTTGCCCAGCATGATTTCGGCAGGCGTGGCGGGCATGGCAAGCAGGTTTTCCATCGTGCCGCGTTCGGTCTCACGGGTCAGTGCCATAGCCGTCATCATCACCATGGTCATTTGCAGGATGACGCCCAGCAGGCCGGGAACGATATTGTATTGCGATACGCCTTCCGGGTTGTAACGCCGATGCACGATGACCTGTAGCTGGCTTCGCGCGGCATCTGCGGCTTCGGCCTGCTTGCCCTGTTCACGCAGGAGCGCCTGACCTGCGACGGTTCCAAGCGTGGAAATGGCACCGCTTGCCACTGACGGATCGGTCGCGTCGGCCTCGATCAGAATTTGCGGCTGTTCGCCGGCATCGACACGCCTTGCGAAATCCGACGGGATTGTCACCACGAAGGAAACCGTTCCATCGGCAATCAACGCCTCGGCTTCCGCCGCACTTTGCACGACATGGTCGAAACGGTAATAGCCTGTGGTTTCCAGCGCAGAAATCATGGCGCGCGTATAGTGATCCTGGCTGGTCGCGACCAGTGCGCTCGGCAGGCTCTTCGGATCATTGTTGATGGCAAAGCCGAAGAGCAGCAGCTGCATCAACGGGACGACCAGCATCATGGCGAAGGTGATGCGGTCACGCCGCATCTGGATGAATTCCTTCACCAGCATCGCGCCAAGACGCTCAAACGAGAACCAGCCGCTCATTGCTTATCGCTCCCTGAACTTCTGCCCTTCGACATATTGTCCTGCGCATTGGCCATGAACTGGATGAACACATCTTCAAGGCTGGTTTCACCCGCCTCGACGGTAATTCCTTCACGATGCCTGATCTTTTCCAGAGCCGCCTCAAGCTTCACCCTGTCGGACCCCACGACATGGAGCGACGCACCAAAAGGTGCAACCTGCTCGACACCCGGTTCGCCCTCCAGTTCGCGCGCCACTTCGCCGAGCCTCGGACCGTTGACGATAAAGGTTGTCAGCCCTGCCTTATCGATAACGTCCCGGACGGTTCCCGTCGCCAATAGCTTGCCATAGGAAATATAGCTGATGCGGTGGCAGCGTTCGGCCTCATCCATGTAATGGGTCGAAACGAGCACAGTCAGCCCGCCATCGGCGAGGCGATGTATCTCGTCCCAGAAGTCGCGCCGCGCCTTCGGATCAACCCCGGCAGTTGGTTCATCCAGCAGCAGAAGCTTTGGCTTGTGCATGATACAGGCTGCCAGTGCCAACCGCTGTTTCCAGCCGCCGGAAAGCGTGCCCGCCAGCTGGTCTCCGCGTGATGTCAGGCCCAGTTCCTCAAGTGTCCGTGCCACATGCTCCTTCACTGGCTTCAACCGGTAGAGACGCGCAACGAATTCAAGGTTCTCGGCAATTGTCAGGTCTTCATAGAATGAAAAGCGCTGCGTCATGTAGCCGACTTCACGCTTGATCTTCAGCCCTTCGGTACGAAGATCGAAACCAAGCACCTTGCCTTCACCCTCGTCGGGCGTCAGCAGCCCGCACATTATGCGGATGGTGGTCGTCTTGCCCGAACCGTTCGGCCCCAGAAAGCCGACAATCTCACCTTCGGCCACCGACATGCTCACATGGTCGACGACCGTAGCGTCACCGAACCGCTTGACGAGACCTTTGACATCGATAGCGTTCGCCATGGCCGCCTCCGCCTATCGGGCAGCCAGATCGACATCCACGATCTGGCCGGGCTGCAAAGGCGATGCGGGATCGACAGGATGCGCCTCGACAAGATAGACAAGCTTCTGGCGCGTTTCGAGCGAGTAGATGACGGGCGGCGTGAATTCTGGATCGGGCGAAACATAGCTCACACGGGCTTGCAGGCCGGGCGCGCAACCATCGCAGCGCACGGACAGCGTATCGCCCACCCGCACGGTCGAGAACTTGTCTTCCGGTATGTAGACCTTCAGCTTGACCGCACCATCGGGCAGCATCGTCAAAACCGGCGCAGACGGACCGGCAATATCGCCTGGATTGCGGATGACATCGGTGATCCGGCCCGGCGCAGGTGCTTCAATCGTTCGCTTGGTCAGATGCCAGCGTGCGGAATCCAGCTGCGCTTCGGCACTTTTGACGGCATTCTCTGCCGCCTTGATTTCTTCGGGGCGCGCGGGCAATCGACCGACCGCCAGATTGGCTGTGGCCTGATTGATCGAGGCCTCAGCCACTTCGACCTTGGTGGCCGCATCGTCAAGCTGCGCCTGTGTCATCACTCCACGTTTCGTCAGGTCTTGCGTGCGCAAAAGGGTTCGCTGGGCATCGTCTGCCTGTGCTTTGGCCGTCCTGACCGCCGCTTCCAGAACTGCAATTTCATCGGGGCGCTTGCCAACCTGCAAATCCGCCAGTTGCGCGCGTGCCTGCGCCAATGCTGCCTCGGCCTGCGCGACGGCGATCTTTGCGTCCGCATCCTCCGTCATTGCTATGGGCTTGCCCGGCTCGACACGATCCCCACGCCTGACGGCAACGGACTGAACCTGCGCCACTTCCAGCGGCGCAAGCTGCACGAATTCCCCCTCAACGTAACCAACAGCAAGGGGCTGCGCGCTGCATGCGGCGAAAAGATAAGAGGCGAAAGGAACAATACAGAGAATACTCATGCTTTCACCTCGCCGTCTTTGATGGCATCCTTCGCTGCGAGAATGGCCATCAAATTCTGGCGTGCGATTGCCGCGACAGCCGCCGCCTCTTCCGCGCCCATCGTGGACCAGCCCATGCGCCGTTTCACAGCTTCCCGGCCAATGCGGAAATAAACGATCTGCCCAAGCAGGGTGAAGATGAGAAGCCGTGTGGCCTCGCTCTCGGCAGGTTCGCCCGTCGCGACTTCCCAGATGGCGCAAAGCCTTTTGTGCGTCGGCTCGAAAACACCGGAATAGATGCGATCGAGTGCTGCGGTCGGATGCGCCAGTTCGCGCAAGAGAAACTGAACGATCTCGCCGGACTGTGGTTGCGCGACGATGAAATGCGTCATCCGCTCCAGCGCCAGACCGAGCTGCTGGCGGGCCGTTTCCTTCGTTTCGGCAGGTGCACTGATCACACCGTGATGTCCAAGCGCCTGCCCGGCTATGCCTTGTATCGTTTCGACAATATAGTCTGCCGCCGCCAGTCGCAGCCCTTCCTTGCCGCCGAAATGATACGCGATGGAACCGATATTCGCCTTAGCCAGACCGGCAATCTCACGCGTCGATGTGGCATCGAAACCCTTCGAGCCAAATAGTTGCAAGGCCGCGTGGATCAGCGCCGCTCGCGTCTGATCGACCGAAGGTGACGGAGGCTCTTGCCTTGTATGTTTCGCTTTGCTCATATCATGATTTAATCAATCGATTGATTAAATGTCAAGCACGACAAAAACCAAAGCGTCGATCCTGGATCAGCACCTTGATTTCACTGAAAATTATAGACGTCGTTCACCCCCGTCTTCCAACATGCCGCCCGACGGCGATCGGTGTCGGCATCTCACGGTGTGCATGAGAAAGCCCCTCCAATGCGGCCAGAATTCCGGCCTTCGCAGCGACCGCCTTGCCCACTGTGCTATCGACATGCAGCAGCATCTGCTCGGCGCTGGCGATTTCCGTATCGCCCCGCCTCAGACTGTGAAAGACATGCGCGCGTTTCTCGTCAAAGGAGAGCAACTGCGTTTCCACATGTAGCGCATCGCCTACCTTGGCCTCGCCGCGATGCATGATATGGGTTTCGACCGTGTAGTAGCTGTGACCGGATTTCAGATAGGCTTCGTCCACACCGATATGTGCCAGAAACCTGTCGGTCGTCTGGCCGAATACATCGAGATAACGATGCTCGGTCATATGCCCGTTATAGTCGATCCACTCCGGAATCACGCGCGCATCCAGAAGACGCAACGGGCCGGAACCTGCCTTGGAAGAGCCCGCCCCATCGAGCCGTGCAGTATAGGCATTGAGAAGCGCGCCCGCGCCCCAACCCTTGCCGTTCTGCTGATGCGCGAGAGCGCGAATGATCGCAACCAGATTTTCGTCACGAATCCGTTCCAGATCGTGGATTGAAAGCCCTTCATTCTGCTCGTCCGACTGATCCGCGATGCGGCTGATCAGGCTGTCATCAAGATCGGGCACATCTGTCAGCTTCGTCCATGGCCATTGTAGCGCAGGCCCGAACTGGGCGAGGAAGTGTCGCATACCTGCCGGACCGCCGGCAATGCGATAGGTCTGGAACAGCCCCATCTGCGCCCAGCGAAGCCCGAACGAATAGCGGATGATGTCGTCAATCTGCTCGACCGTGGCGATGCCGTCGCGCACGAGCCACAAGGCCTCTCGCCACAGCGCTTCCAGAAGCCTGTCGCCAACAAAAGCGTCGATTTCCTTTTCAAGAACGACCGGCTCCATTCCGGTCAGACGGTAGAGCGCGGACGCTCTTTCAATTGTCGATCCGCTGGTCTTTTCACCCGGCACGAGTTCCACCAGTGGCAACAGGTAAACGGGATTATAGGGATGCGCGATCAAGAGGCGCTCCGGATGCCGCAACCCAGCCTGCAACTTGCTTGGAAGAAAGCCGGAAGTGGACGAGGCGATCAGTGCATCGTCTGCGCAAGCGGCTTCAATCTCCGCCAGCACGGCAAGTTTAAGGTCAAGGCGTTCGGGAACGCTTTCCTGAATAAGCGCCGCGCCTGCCACCGCCTCTGCCAGCGAAGCGGAAAAGGACAGTTGCCCCTCCTGCGGAAGGCGCGCGGTGGTCAGCGCCGCCAGCGCTTTGCGTGCATTATCGAGAATGTGTTCGGTCGTCGCCTTTGCATCGGGCGACGGATCGTAAACGGCAACGTCGAAACCGTTCAGCAGAAAGCGTGCGGCCCAGCCGCTGCCGATGACACCGCTGCCGATGCAGGCAATCTTGGGAGGATGGCTGTTCATGGATATCACCAGCGCTTTGTAAGCTTGAGTTTTTCGCGGACTTCAGCAGGCGTCAGAACTTTCGTTCCCATATTAACGGCGATGGCTTTGGCCCGTTCGACCAGATCGCCATTCGACGCTAGAACACCCTTGTCGAGCCAGATATTGTCTTCGAGACCCACACGGATATTGCCACCCGCCAGCACGGCAAGGGCCGCATAAGGCAACTGATTGCGGCCAATGGAAAACGCCGAGAAAATCCAGTTGTCCGGCAGGTTGTGGACGATGGAAACCAGCGTCGCCAGATCGTCCGGCGCGCCCCATGGAATACCCATGCACAGCTGCACCAGAACCGGGTCATCAAGCAGACCCTGCTGTTGCAGCCATTGGGCGAGCGGCAGATGGCCGGTGTCGAAAATCTCGATCTCCGGACGCACGCCAAGCCGTTGTATCTGTCCGGCCATTTCCCTGAGCATAGCAGGCGTGTTGGTCATCACGTAATCGCCCTCGCCGAAATTCATCGTGCCGCAATCCAGCGTGCAGATTTCCGGCAAGAGTTCAGCGACATGAGCAAGCCGTTCCGTCGCGCCCGCCATATCGGTCTTGGCGGCATCGGGTGGCAGTGGAGCTTCTGGCGACCCAAAGACCAGATCACCGCCAACGCCTGCAGTCAGGTTCAGCACGATATCGACACCGGACGCCCGGATGTGGTCCACAACCTCGCGGAAAAGCTCCAGCTTGCGCGATGGTTCACCCGTTTCCGGATCGCGCACATGAATATGCGCAACGGCGGCACCTGCTTCCGCACTTTCAATGGCCGCATCCGCAATCTGGCGCGGCGTGATCGGCACCTTGTTTGAGCGGTGCGTGGTGGCTCCGGCACCGGTGACGGCAGCAGTGATGAATATTTCGCGGGCGGGCTTTAAAGGCATGATCGTTTCCCTCAATTTTCGCCGAGCTTGACAGGTCGCGAAATGCCGGGATTATCATTTTACGAAATCTATTTGGCGAAGAACGAAACGTATGATCTTTGAACCCTCCGACGAAGAACTGAGCGTTACCCTGCTGGTCCTGCCGGATTGTTCGCTGATGTCGCTGGCCGCAACGCTGGACCCAATGCGCGGCGCCAACCGCGTGACGGGCCGCTCGCTTTATCGCTGGCGGGTGGTGTCACCGGATGGCAGCGATCCCGTCACATCCAGCGGCCTCAAAGTTGCGGCCAATGGCCGTTTCGAGGTCGGCGCGCAGGACATTCTCATTATCGTCAGCGCTTTTCATGCGCTGGAACATGCGACGCCGAAGCTTCTCGCCATGCTGCGCCAGGCGGCCAAGCAATCGAAACTCGTCGTGGGTGTGGAAGCCGGATCATGGGTGCTGGCAAAGGCGGGATTGCTCAACGGACGCAAGGCAACGACGCACTGGGAGGACATGGAAGCATTTTCGCAGCGCTTCCCGGAAGTCGAAATGCAATCGGATCGCTGGGTGCGGGATGGAGCTTTTCTGACAACCGGAGGCGCTGCCCCGGCGCTCGACGTGATGCTGGCACTCATTCGCGCCCGCCACGGCTATTCCATCGCGCTGGATGTGGCGAGCCTCTACATCTACGATGAGGTGAAACAGGCTTCCGACGCACAGCCGCTGGTATCCCTTGGCCGTTTGCTTAACCGCGAACCGCGACTGGCAGATGCCATAAAAATCATGGAAACCCATATCGACCTCCCGATCCCGGTGTCGAGCATCGCCCGAAGACTTGGCCTTTCCACACGAAGCCTTGAATTGCTGTTCGCCAATGTGATCGGGCAGTCACCGGGCAATTACTACCTGTCGCTCCGGCTGAAAGCAGCCCGGCGCCTGATCCTCGATACGCATCTTTCCATGGCGGATACAGCGGAACAGACCGGCTTTTCGTCGATCAGTTCACTGTCACGCGCCTTCAAGCGGCATTTCGGTCAGTCGCCGAGCAAGCTGCGGCAGTAAAGGCACCCTTACTTAAAGGCCCAGCCCCGACTTCACCTCAGCAAGTGCTGGTTTGCCGTCGAAAGTGGTCACGCCGTCAAGCCACGCATCAAGCTGCGCCGGGTTCTCCTTGATCCATTTCGTGACGGCATCCTTGGCTTCCATGCCATCGTTCAGGATCATGTTCATCATCGTGCTTTCCATATCCGTGTTGAACTTCAGGTTCGACACAAAGCGCGAGACGTTGGGACAGTCGGTTGCATAACCTTTGCGGGTCAGTGTTTCGACGGTTGCCGCACCATCATCCGGTCCGAACAGGTTTTCACCATTTTCCAGATAGGTGAGCTTGTAGCGAATGTTCATCGGATGCGGTGTCCAGGCAAAGAACACAACGGGCTCATCCTTGCGCACCGCATTTTGAACCTGCGAGAGCATGGCCTGCTCGCTCGATTCCGCGAGCTGGAAATCCTTCAGGCCGAACTTGTCCTGCTCGACCATCGATTGGATCGTGGCGTTGGCGCTGCTGCCAGCCTCGATGCCGTAAATCTTGCCGCCAAGCTGGTCCTTGAATTTTGCGATATCGGCATAATTCTTGATGCCAAGATCCTTGCCCGTCGCAGCAAGACCGATCTTTGCGCCTTCGAGATTGACGCCAGCCTGCTCGATCTTCTTGCCTTCAAGATAGGGTTTGCGCGCTTCTTCCTGAAGCGGCATCCAGTTGCCGAGGAAAATATCGATCTGTCCATTTTCCAGCGACTGGAAGGTGACCGGCACGGAAAGGATGGTTGTCTGCGGCTCGTATCCGGCTTTTTCAAGCAGCAGAGAAGCGAGCGCCGTCGTTGCAGTAATGTCGGTCCAGCCGACATCGGAGAATTTGGGTGCCTTGCAGTTTGCCCCTTCAGCGGCATGCGCCTGCACGCTGGCAAGGCTGGCGACGCTTGCTGCAAGCAAAAGAAATAGGCGTTTCATTATCTTCTCCCCTTTGTTTTTATTGAGAACAACATGATAGGGGAAACAGGAAACGCCTGTTCGCAATATGCGCAATCATCTTTGCGTTTTGCGCAACCCTTGACCATTGATCGGTCGGGCCGACTTCTGAAAGCTGCGCAAAACCGGGGCGAAATTTATTTCCCACCGCCATATTGCAGGTCGCTGACATGCTCCATCCAGTCAACGACTTTGCCGTCGAGCTGTTCTTGAATGGCTATATGAGTCATGGCATTGCTCGCGGATGCGCCGTGCCAGTGTTTCTCGCCCGGCTCAAACCAGACCACATCGCCGGGCCGGATTTCTTCAATCGGTCCGCCTTCGCGTTGCACGAGGCCAAGCCCGGCGGTCACGATCAGGGTCTGGCCAAGCGGATGCGTGTGCCAGGCAGTGCGGGCGCCGGGCTCAAAGGTTACGGTCGCAGCCGCAGCCCGCCGGGCATTATTGGGAGAAAACAGCGGATCGATACGGACATTGCCCGTAAACCAGTCGGCTGGGCCTTTTCCCGAAGGATCGGTTCCGTTTCGCTTGATATCCATGAGGCGTTTCCTTTCCTGTTCACAACGCAACATAGATCAACTTCACGGACTGTTCAGCGCCTTTTGGCCGGGTTCCGCTGCAAAATCACGTTATGCCGTTTCGCAAGTTCTGTGTTGACCGCTTCGATTTCCTGCGCCTTGCGCGGATCGTCCCAGCTAAGCTCCCGCGCCAGAATATCGGCGATTGCAGCAAGATTGCCGGTCGTCAGCGCCCCGTCGATTGCAAGTGTGGTGCGTCGCAAAACGACATCCGCCAGATGCACGACAAGCTCGTTGCGTGCGATCCATGCGATTTCCGTCGCGCTGACCGTGTCGGTTTCAGGCAGCATCGCAACCGTTACCCCGGCTTCCTCGCGGAGGATCGGCAAGGCCGTGCTGCCATAGCGCTTCAACAGGGTCTCAACCCGTGCGGCGGGCAATCTTGTTTCGGTGGCGTATTTCGTCACCCAAGCCTTGCGGGCGCGATCGTCGGACGGATAGTCCCTGCCGCCCCCTATGGGGAGGTTGCGCGTTGACACTTGCCGCGTCTTGTCGAACCGGCCCAGAACCTTGTCGGCCACTTCCTCGGCAAAGCCGCGGAATGTGGCCCACTTACCGCCGACCAGCGAAATGACCGCGAATGGCCGTTGGTTATCCGGCTCGATGACAGGCGCGGAATGATCGCGACTGATCAAACCCGGTTCGGAAGCATTGGACGCTGGAAGCGGGCGGATGCCGCTATAAGTGTAGACAATCTGGCTGCGGTCGAATTTGAGCTTCGGCAGCAGCGAACGCAGGCTGTCGATGAAATAGTCGGTTTCATGATCGTCGCAACGCACATTGTCCGGATCGTCCGATGGAATATCGGTGGAACCCACCAGCGCCAGACCGTGATAGTCGTAGACGAGACAGATGCGCCCGTCATCCGCCTCGAAATAGATCATTCGTCCGTTGAGGCTCTTCACCAGTTCGGGGTGATCGACAAGAATATGCGAACCCTTGGTGCCACCGATCATCTTGGTCGGCTTGCCGAGTGCAGCATTGACCCGGTCGATCCATGGGCCAGCCGCGTTGATGACCAGCTTCGGCCTCACCGCGAATTTTACGCCATCCGGCCCTTCAAAGCCGATAAGGCCGTTCTCGGCGGAAACCAGCGTCGTGAAATTGGCGGCAGCGCTTTTCGGATTGGCGCGCAGCCCGTCGCTGACGAGTTCATAGACCAGACGTTCCGGCTGGCTGACCTTCGCATCGTGATAGATGCCGCCCGCCACGATTGCAGGCGTGATATAGGGCATTTCCTTCGTCGCCATCTCCTTCAACAGAAAACGGTGACGTGGCATGACGCGCTCGCGCGCACCAAAATAATCGTAAAGTGCCAGACCGATCTTGATCAGCACGGCGCCACGGCTGCGTGGCGCGGTCGTCGAGCCGAACAGGGTGCGCAGCGCGGCCGTGATGCCCTTGGTCCATGAGAAGACAGGAATGAAAGTCGGCAGCGGCTCGACATTGTGCGGCGCATTCTTCAGGAGCAGGTTGCGCTCGAGGGTGGACTGGGCCACAAGCCCGAACTCGCCCGTTTCCAGATATTTGAGACCACCATGGATAAGCCGCGACGGCGCAGCACTTGTCCCTGAACCAAAATCCGCCTTGTCGACAATGAAACAGCTAACGCCTTGCTCGCAAAGATCGCGATAAAGGCCTGCTCCGTTAACCCCCGCGCCAAGGATGAGCACATCTACGCCCTCGGTCTCGAGTTGTCCGATACGGCTTTTCATTTCGGCATTGCCTGCGAAGTCATTCATCTTACTGTCTCTCTAGAGCATTCCCTGCTTTTCTCATATCATCGGAAATGCTCTATCTCTTTGTTTTTACGCATGTCTTTATCCCGAAACCGGTTCCCACTTTCGGGAGACATGCTCTGAGGCGCGGGACACGCCGTTTATTTCAATCCGTGAGCGCTTCGATCTTCGGCCAGATCGGTCCAAGCGCCGATGCAATCTCCCTGAAAAGCTGATAGCGCTTTTCATAAAGCGCGCTTCGCGCCGCATCCGGCTCATAGGTGCGGCCTATGGCATCGAGATCGCGCGGATCGCTGTAAACATCGGCAAAGACACCAGCGCCCTTGCCAGCGCAAAGGGCAGCACCCCAGGCAGCGGCCTCGTCCGTATCCGTGACGGTAACGGGCATGCCGAAAACATTGGCGAACATCTGCGCGAAAGCCGGACTGCGCGACACGCCACCAGTGAGGCGCGCGACGGAGATTGCAAACCCGTCTTTCAGGTGATCGACATGGATACGATGATTGAAGGCAATGCCTTCCCATATCGCGCGCAGCATGTCGCCCCGATCCTGCCAGCCGCGCAGACCGAAAAACGCACCGCTCGCCATCGCTCCATAGGGCGAACCGAAGAGGTAGGGATGGAACATTGCCGTCGAAGGCTTTGCCAGTGCCGCATCGATTTCCGGGCGCAGCATGTCGTGGATGGAACGCCCTGTTTCCTCTGCCTCGCGCCGTTCTGCCGGGCAGAGCTTGTCGAGAAACCAGTCATAATTGGCCGTCGATGCGGGCGAGATCGACATATTGTTCCATTCGCCCGGCGCAATGCCATTGCGGCAGAACCAGCTTTTGTCGACACGCGGTTCGGAAGACAGCGTTTCGTTGATGGAATAGGTCCCGGCAACCACGGCAACGGTCCCGATGCCAAGCCCGCCGACGCCAAGTGCTGAAGCGGTGACATCGTGCAAGCCACCGACAACCGGTGTTCCGGCAACGAGGCCGGTGCGTTCCGCGCATTCGCCCGAGACGCTACCCACAATTTCATCGGAACGCGACATGGGTGGCAGCGCATCCCAAAGCGCATCCAGCCCGAAAAGGGCCAGTGCTTCTTTCGAATATTCCTGCGTGTTGACATCGGTGAAGGAGGTCGAGGCTTCAGTGCGATCCGTGCCCACATCGCCGGTCAGGCAAAAGCGCAGCCAGTCCTTGCAGGCGATCACATGCGCGATGCGGCCAAAGCGTTCCGGTTCGTTATCCTTCACCCATGCCAGAATGGCGGATGGAGCCGATGCATGGGGAAGCTGACCCGTGGTAGTGATGGCCTGCTCTGCAACGGGACTATTGACCCAACGCTCCGCAACATCGACAGCGCGGCTGTCGAGCGACAATATCCCTGCGCCAAGCGGACGGCGGTCCTTGTCGAGCATGTAGATGCCATCACCATGCGCTGTGGTGGCGATGGCCAGAATGTCCGAAGCAGGCCGCCCGCTTTTGGCTATAGCTTCGGCAATCGCATCCGCTGTTGCATTCCAGAATTCATCCATGTCGCGTTCGACATGACGGGCGCGCGGAAAGGATTGCGCCACGCGACGGCGCGCAACGGCAAGGGTGGTTCCGTCAATATCGAACAATACGGCTTTGGTGACGGTCAGTCCGCTGTCGATTCCGAGCAGAGAGGGCATGTATCGTATTCCTGATAAATATGCGCGGGCTATTCTTGCTTGCCGCCTGTCCGGGCATTGGCGCGGGCAACCACCACGTTGATGCCTTGCGCCTCCATGCGCTCGATATGCGCGAAAGGCGTATCTTCATCCACGATGACGACATCAAAGTCGCTGAGTGCCCCGAAATTATGCAAAGCGCGGCGCTCGAATTTTGTGTGATCAGCCAGAAGAATGCGCTTGGCGGCGCAGTCCAGCATGGCACGCTTGGTTTCCACCATTTCCGGCGACTGATGGAACAGAAGGTCGTCGGTGATCGCTGCAATCGAAATGAACGCTACATCGGCGCGAAGACGACGAATTTCGTGGATCGTCATGCCGCCGACGAATGCGTTGCACCAGTTATAGAGCTGACCGCCAAGGCCGAGCAGCGTCACATCCTTGATGTCACGCACCTCGTTCATCAGGATCAGCGAATTGGTGATGACGGTGAGCGGTCCCTTGCCGGGAAGATGCGGCACCATTTGCAGAACAGTGGTGGAATCGTCGAAGAAAATGGCCTGTCCCGGTTCAACGAACTGCATTGCAGCTTCGGCGATCAGTTTCTTTTCTTCCGACTGGCGGGTAACGCGATAAAGATCGCTTGCCTCGATCAGGCTTGTGGGCGCAGCCGACACGATGCCGCGCGACTTGCGAAACAGGCCACGGCTTACCAGTTCATCGACGTCGCGATGCGCTGTCATCAGGCTGATGCCGAACCGTTCGGTGAGGTCCTCGATACGCATCGAGCCTTCGGCCATTACAGTTTCCGCAATCTGCTGGCGCCGGACGAGCTGACGCGCATGCCGGCTGTCGTTCGGCACTTGCTCCGCCATCAGCTTGTCAATGCTTGCTTTGTTGCTCACTGCCATGCCTGTCACTTGTCCCCTTGCTTGCGCGTTTCGAAAGCCTCGAAATCGCCTGATAGGCTTCATATTGCGCGGTCTTCAGCCCCAAAATCCAGCGAGTGGTTGCATGGGACTTTCTTGCGGAGAGGGACTTCCAGAATGCGCATCCCGAAAGCTTTCTGCTGTCGGGATGCGCCTTTTCAAACCTTACTGTTCGAGAACGAACGGCGAGGTGTACTTGTCGACATTGTCCTTGGTGATCAGGATGCAGTCGAAGAGCTGCTTTTCATGATCCACACCAGTCTTGCCGGTCTTGATGAAGTTGTCGGCCTGCTTGACGGCAGCTTCCGAGAACACGGCAACCGGCTGCAGAACGGTGTACTGCAGTTCACCCGCCTTGATGGCTGCAACCGCATCCGGCGAACCGTCGAAACCACCGACCTTCACCTGATCCAGCTTGCCAGCCTTCTTCAGAGCGGCAATTGCGCCCAGAGCCATTTCGTCATTACCGGAGATAACGCCGATGATGTCCGGATTGGCCTGAAGCAGAGCCTGCATCTTGTCGTGCCCCTGGGTACGGTCCCAGTTGGCGACGTCCTGACCGGCCTTCACCAGATCCGGATACTGCGACAGAACGGTTTCATAGCCGTTCGAGCGCGTTGCGGCGTTGTTGTCCGATGGCGAACCGAACAGCTCGACATACTTGCCCTTGTCGCCAACGCTTTCGACCCACTGAGTCGCACCGAGAGCGGCACCCTGTGCGTTGTTGGAAACGAGCTGTGCCTTGGCCAGACCTTCCTGGTTGATTTCCGCATTGACGAGGAAAACCGGGATGTTGGCGGCGATTGCACGCTTGACCGCACCGACCGAACCGTCCGCATTGGCCGGATCGAGAATGATGGCAACCGACTTGTTGGTGATAGCCGTGTCGATCAGGTTGCTTTCGGTGTTGGTGTCGCCCTTGTGGCCACCGACAACAGCCTTGTAGCCGAGACCTTCAGCGGTCTTCTTGGCGATTTCACCTTCGGTGTACCAGTACGGGTTGGATGGATCGTTGACGATGATCGTCATCAGTCCTTCGGCCCAGGCCGTGCTGGCGATGAGAGGCAACGCTGCCGCAGCGGCGAACAGAACGCGCATTCCCTTCTTGAACATGGTCTCACTCCCTTAACATTTTTCGTTTGTGTTATGCCGGTTCCCCGGCGGTACTCATTTCCATCAGGCCGTTTTCGAGATCTTGTGCCTTTTTGGAAGTCTTTCGATACGCCCGGTTATTTTCGCGGCTCCGTCCGGAACGGTGGACAGAGCCGCTATCGATCATCGCCGGGAGTATTGAATGCTGTTGAGCAGAACCGCGAGCACGATTACCGCGCCGGTAAAGACGGTCTGCCAGTAGGAGGACACGCCGATAATCACGAGGCCGTCGGAAAGGAAACCGATCACGAAAGCGCCGAGAAGTGTGCCCTGGATAGTACCGCGCCCCCCAGTGAGCGCAGCGCCACCGATAACCACGGCAGCGATTGCCGTCAGTTCGTAGGTGGTGCCTGCCGTCGGACCGGCCGACGTCAGCTGCGAAGAAAGAACCAGACCTGCAATGGCAGCGCAGATGCCGGAAATGACATAGACCGACACCTTGACGCGCTTGACCGGAACGCCGGACAGTTCAGCCGCACGTTCGTTGCCACCCGACGCATAGAGCCAGCGACCAAATGCGGTGCGGTTGAGAACGATGGCGCAGATGATGGCGAGAACCGCCAGAACCAGAACGCCGATCGGCACGCCGAACAGCTTGTTGAAACCGAGCCAGTCAAAGCCTGTATTGCCAAGCTCCGGACGTCCGCCGAGATTGTTGTAGGTCAGGCCATTGGTCATCAGAAGCGCCACGCCACGCGCGCAATAGAGAACGCCGAGCGTCGCAACGAAGGCCGGAACGCGCAGATAGGCGATGAGCACACCATTGACCGCGCCGACGAATGCGCCGAGCGCACAGGTGATGAGAACCACGGCCCAGACCGGGAAATAGAGAATGATGCCGAATTCCTGCAGCGTCACGCCCTGCATCAGGAACCCGGCGACCACACCGGCCAGCCCCAATGTGGAGCCAACGGAAAGATCGATGCCGCCATTGAGGATGACGAGCAGCATGCCGATGGCAAGCAGGCCGAAAATGGCCACGTGCGACGACATGATGAGGAAGTTATCGACCGAGAAATAATAAGGCGAAAGGAACGAGAAAACTGCAATGATCGCGATCAGTGCAAAAAATGCACGACCTTCGAGCAGCAGATGCACGATGCCGGGTTTCCGCTTCGCGCCGTTCGGAGCCGCTGTTTCTTTGTTGGTGCTCGTGACTGACATTCTATCAGTGCTCCATAACCAGAGCATTTAACAACCCGACTTTGTCGGGTCTTATGCTCTATCCTTTTGTTTTAACGCATAATCTTGTCCGAAAAGTCTGCAACTTTTCGGGATTATGCTTTAGTGACCGACCATGGCTTCGCCCGAGGCGGCCATGATCTTCTCCTTGGACACGTCCGATCCGAATTCGGCGGAGATGCGTCCACGGTGCATGACGATGATACGATGAGCGATGCTGAGGCATTCGCCGACTTCCGAAGTCGTGTAGACGACGGCCAGACCCTGCTTCGCCTTTTCAGCCAGAAGCTTGAACACTTCCGCCTTCGCCCCGATGTCGATGCCGCGGCTCGGCTCATCAAGCAGGATGACTTCCGGCTCGGTCGCCAGCATCTTGCCGATCACGACCTTCTGCTGGTTGCCACCGGAAAGCGAACCGATTGCCGCTTCGCCGCCATCCGTCTTGATGTGCACATTCTTGATCGACTGATCGACAATCTGCTTTTCGCGCTTGCGCGATGTGAACAGACCCTTGGTCATTTCGGTGATGCTGGCGAGCGACAGATTCTTGCCGACCGTCATCGTCTGGACGAGACCGTCGCGCTGGCGATCTTCCGGCACCAGCACAAGGCCCTTCTCGATACGTTGTGCGATGGTGAGGCCGGAAACGTCCTGCCCTTTGAGGAGAACGCGTCCGCCGCTTGCCTTGAGACGACCGGCAACGGTTTCCAGAAGTTCCGTGCGACCGGCGCCCATAAGACCATAAATGCAGACGATTTCACCTGCGCGCACATTGAGCGACATGCGGTCGACCAGCGAGAAGCCCGCGCCACCCGGGTCGGGAACGGTCAGGTTCTCAACAGAGAGCGCCACATCGCCCCAGTCATATCCGGTTGGAGGCGAGCCGAGATCGAAGTTCTCGCCGACCATGTTGCGCACGATCCATTCCAGATCAATTTCCTCACGCGGCGCATAGGCCGTCATGGTTCCGTCGCGCAGCACCACCGCATGATTGGTGATCTGCAACGCTTCTTCCAGATGATGCGAAATGTAGACGATGGCGACACCGCGCGCCGTCAGGTCGCGAATGACCTTGAACAGGACTTCCACTTCCGAGGCGCTGAGCGCCGAAGTCGGCTCATCCATGATGAGAATGCGCGAATTGACCGAAAGGGCGCGGGCGATTTCAACGACCTGCTGCTGGCCGAGACGAAGTTCCTCGACCGGCGTCAGCGGGTCGATGTCTTCTTCCAGTTCCTTCAGAAGCGCGCGCGTCAGGCGTTCTTCCTCGGCAAAATCAACGCCGGTGGCGGTGCGGATTTCGCGCCCCATGAAGATGTTGTCGCGCACGTTCATGTTGGGCGCGAGGCTCAATTCCTGATGGATGATCGAGATGCCGAGGTCGCGCGCTTCGGTGGACGAATTGAACGTCACAGGTTCGCCATCGAGAATGATTGTGCCCGAAGTCGGCTGGATGACGCCCGAAAGCACTTTCATCAACGTTGATTTGCCAGCGCCGTTTTCGCCGAAAAGCGTCGTGACCTGACCACGGCGAATCTCGAAATTCACGCCCTTCAGGGCATGAATGCGACCATAGGATTTGGCAACGTTGTTTGCGGCAAGAACGACATCACCGTTTTTGCCTTCGATTTTCGAAGCGGTGCTCATTTCACTTCGAGCCCCACAGGCGTGACGAGCCAGTTCTTCGGATTGACGACCTTGAACACGCCAACCACCGTCACGGTCTTGCCGACGAGATTCTCGACATCGACGCCGGAAAGCACTTGCTTCTTCATCTCGTTGTTCAGGGCAGAACCGGCATTTTGATATTCGATCTGGTTCTTGAACTGGCCGAACTGGATTTCACCGGTCGCATCGCGCAGATCGGTGCCGTTGACGGCAGGGCCGGTCTGAACGCGGATGGCAACGCCTTCCGGCAGGCCGTCGACCTTCACGACATTGTAGTTGGATTTGCGCTCCTCAACGGTGCCTGTAAACTTGACCGGGACAACCGGATTGACGTCGCCGACGCCATATTTCTTTCCGGCGGCGGCCTTGTCGGCGGCGAGAGCCGTTCCAACTTCCACTGCATCCACGGCGCGCTGCTCAACGCTCGCCTTCACCTTGGGGAATTCGGAAGCACCGTAGGCATCGGGGGAGAAAGCCTGCTGGCGCACATCGGAATCAGACCCGATCTTCACGACCTTCGTGTCGAAGGCAATCGCACCGACAACCACGATCGCAGCGATCACGCTCCAGACGACGGCGCGGCTCAGCTTGGCGGGTTTTTGTGAAACTTGACTGGTTTGTGCACTCATTATCAAACGCCTTCAGCAATTCTGCCGTATTGTCGTTATGGAAACGGATGATGCGGCTGAATTAGACCGCCCGGAGATTACCCTCGACCATTGTCATCACGCTTACCGGATAGGCAAAAGCCTCCGCCAAAGCGGTGCAGGACGCGACAGACGAGATCATGATAGCCTCCACATGAATTCCAGGGCCCCGCTCCTCCGTGCATCCTGGAAACAGATGCGCCGCAATCAAAACCTATGATAGCGGCGTGTTATTAACTCCAATAATGATGTTATAAAGCTCGAAAGCTGTCAATCGGATGTTTTCGAAACACCGGTGAAATAGCACAATTTCGCGCCGAATCTCGATCACGATCTAGAGAAATCCACTACATAATTCGTTATCAATCGCACTATTCACAGCACCGTCTTTTCTCGCAAAGCCCGCCACAAAGATACTCACAAACTTCTATATTTTCTTTTATTTTCAATGAATTAAACATATTTAAAACCGAAGAAACATTAAGCTATTGATGGAAAACAGTGGGAAAACCGCACTCGAAGGCGCGGAGATTTCCCCTGCATTCACTCTTTGGTGAAAAAAAATGCGCCATCTAGAAAATTTTACAGACAACGTGATAGCGTTATGTTATCTCCAGCATACGCCATCGCCCGATTTCATTATAAACAGGGCTGCGAGCGACGTATTTTCAGTCGCGGGAGGAATCCAAATGTCAATGAAAGCACATAGCCGCCATGCGTGAGAAAGGTGACATCATCATCGGGATCGACGCGGGCACGTCTGTGCTCAAGGCAGTCGCTTTCGACCTTAGCGGACGCCAGATCGAATCTGCTGCCGTTCGCAATAAATACGATACCGGCGAACATGGCGCTGTCACACAATCGCTTTCCCAGACGTGGCAGGACTGCGCGCGCGCCTTGCGCGACCTCGGTGCAAAGATGCCCGGCCTTGCCGAACGCACTGCGGCAATCGCCGTTACCGGTCAGGGTGACGGAACCTGGCTTGTTGGCCGCGACAAGCAGCCGGTCGGCGATGCCTGGCTGTGGCTCGATGCCCGCGCGGCAACGACGGTGACGCGCCTCGCCGCTGGCCCCATGAACCGCGCGCGCTTTGAAGCGACCGGCACTGGGTTGAACACCTGCCAGCAAGGCTCGCAGATGGCGCATATGGACAGCATCGCGCCCGAGCTGCTGGACAATGCCGAAGTCGCGCTCCACTGCAAAGACTGGCTCTATCTCAATCTCACCGGCGTTCGCGCCACCGACCCTTCGGAAGCAAGCTTCACCTTCGGCAATTTCCGCAATCGCCAGTATGACGATGTCGTCATCGACGCGCTCGGTCTGAGGAAACGGCGTGGATTGCTGCCGGAAATCATCGACGGCACCGAAGTGCAGCATCCGCTATCCCCCGAAGCGGCAGCTGCAACGGGTTTGCGGGCAGGGACGCCGGTGAGTCTCGCCTATGTCGATATGGCCATGACAGCACTTGGTGCGGGCGTGCGCGGCGGCACAGCAGGCGCCGGGTGCTCGACCATTGGTTCGACAGGCGTCCATATGCGCGCCAAGCCGGTTGCCGATATCCACCTGAACAAGGAAGGCACCGGTTACGTCATCGCGCTGCCCATTCCCGGCATCGTCACCCAGGTGCAGACCAATATGGGGGCAACGATCAACATCGACTGGATATTGCAGGTTGCTGCCGATCTCATGTCGACGCCAGACAAGCCTGTTTCGCTCAGTGACCTCATTCCCCGCCTTGATGACTGGTTTAATGCCAGCCGTCCGGGTGCAATCCTCTATCATCCGTATATTTCGGAAGCGGGCGAACGCGGTCCCTTCGTCAATGCCTATGCCCGGGCCGGTTTCGTCGGTCTTTCCAGCCGCGACCGTTTCCCGGAAATGGTGCGCTCGGTTGTCGAGGGCCTCGGAATGGCGACGCGCGATTGCTACACGGCCATGGGTGAAATGCCCGCAGAATTGCGCATCACCGGCGGTGCAGCGCGTTCAAAAGCATTGCGCAGCACCCTTGCCGCAGCGGTGAATGCGCCCGTGCGCGTTTCCTCGCGTGAAGAGGCGGGAGCCGCAGGTGCTGCCATGATGGCTGCGGTGGCCATTGGCGCTTATCCAAGCATGGATGCATGTATTGCGGAATGGGTCGAGCCGCTGCTTGGCCCTTGCGAGGCCCCGGATGGTCCGCGCGCAAAGCACTATGAAGAACTCTTCGTTGCCTATCAGGAAGCCCGGCTGGCACTGACGCCCGTCTGGGACAAGTTGGCTTCCGATAGAGCATTTCCAGCAAAAGCGTGAAGCGGTTTTGCGTTCGGAAATGCGGTGAACAAAACGAATAAGGCCGGACCTTCCTTCCGGCACATATAGACTATGGGATGCAATTGCATCCGAAGGAGCATGAAATGGCTGAACCGGAAACCTGCGATCTCTTTGTCATCGGCGGTGGTATCAACGGCGCGGGCGTGGCCCGTGACGCCGCCGGGCGCGGCCTCAAGGTGGTGCTGGCGGAAAAAGACGATCTGGCGCAGGGAACTTCGTCACGCTCCGGCAAGCTGGTACATGGTGGTCTGCGTTATCTCGAATATTATGAGTTTCGCCTTGTGCGCGAAGCGCTGATCGAGCGCGAAGTGCTGTTGAACGCCGCTCCCCATATCATCTGGCCAATGCGTTTCGTTCTGCCGCACAGCCCGCAGGACCGTCCCGCCTGGCTGGTGCGGCTTGGCCTGTTTCTCTATGACCACCTCGGCGGCCGCAAGAAGCTTCCCGGCACACGCACGCTCGACCTGCGGCGCGATCCGGAAGGCACGCCGATCCTCGACCAATATACCAAGGGCTTCGAATATTCCGACTGTTGGGTCGATGATGCCCGTCTCGTTGCATTGAATGCGGTTGGCGCTGCTGAAAAAGGCGCGACCATTCTGACCCGCACGCCTGTCGTCTCCGCTCGTCGCGAAAAAGGCGGCTGGATCGTGGAAACGAAAAACCGCGACACGGGCGAAACCCGCACATTCCGCGCGCGCTGCATCGTCAATTGCGCCGGACCATGGGTCACGGATGTCATCCACAATGTCGCCGGCTCCAACTCGTCGCGCAATGTGCGTCTCGTCAAGGGCAGCCACATCATCGTTCCGAAATTCTGGTCGGGCGCAAATGCCTATCTCGTCCAGAACCACGACAAGCGCGTTATCTTTATCAATCCCTACGAGGGCGACAAGGCGCTGATCGGCACCACCGACATCGCCTATGAAGGCCGTGCCGAAGATGTTGCAGCAGATGAGAAGGAAATCGAATATCTGCTGACTGCAGTGAACCGCTATTTCAAGGAAAAGCTCAGGCGTGAAGACGTGCTGCATTCCTTCTCCGGTGTGCGTCCGCTGTTCGACGACGGCAAGGGCAACCCTTCCGCCGTCACCCGCGACTATGTCTTCGACCTCGATGAAACCAACGACGCGCCGCTGCTCAACGTCTTTGGCGGCAAGATCACCACCTTCCGCGAGCTGGCCGAGCGCGGCATGCATCGCCTCAAGCACATTTTCCCGAAGATGGGCGGCGACTGGACTCATGGCGCACCGCTTCCGGGCGGCGAAATCGCCAATGCCGATTATGAAACCTTCGCCAACTCCTTGCGCGACACCTATCCGTGGATGCCGCGCGCGCTCGTCCAGCACTACGGTCGTCTCTACGGCGCACGCACGAAAGACGTTGTTGCAGGCGCACAGAACCTCGAAGGGCTCGGCCGTCATTTCGGCGGCAATTTCCATGAGGCGGAAGTGCGCTATCTGGTGGCCAGGGAATGGGCAATGACGGCGGAAGACATTCTCTATCGCCGCACCAAGCACTATCTGCACCTGACCGAAGCCGAACGCGCCGCTTTCGTGGAATGGTTCGACAACGCTAAAATGGTCTCTTGAGGACACTATGGCCCTTACGCTTTCTCTGAACACCAATCCACTTGTGAACCGCTTTGCCGAACCGGATGACCTGATTGAAACGGTTGCGCGCGATCTGCGCCTGCGCGATCTCCAGCTCACACACGAGTTCATCAATCCAAGCTGGCAGGCTCCAACCATCCGCCGCCTGACGCGCGACATGGACAAGGCCTTGCAGCGTACCGGTGTTCGCGTCACTTCGGGCATGACCGGCCCCTATGGCCGCCTCAACCATTTCGGCCATCCGGACGCAGAAGTGCGCCGTTACTATGTCGACTGGTTCAAGACCTTCGCCGACATTATCGGCGATCTTGGCGGCAAGTCGGTCGGCACGCAGTTTGCGATCTTCACCTATAAGGATTTCGATGACGCTGCGCGCCGCGAAGATCTGATCAAGATCGCCATCGATTGCTGGGCGGAAGTCGCCGAACATGCGAGCCGTGCCGGTCTCGACTATGTGTTCTGGGAACCGATGAGCATCGGGCGTGAATTTGGCGAGACGATTGCCGAATGCATGAAGCTTCAGGATCGCCTGACCGCCGCCGACATGGCTATTCCGATGTGGATGATGGCCGATATCGACCACGGCGATGTGACTTCCGCCAATCCGGACGATTTCGATCCCTACGCCTGGGCACGCGCCGTGCCGAAAGTCTCGCCGATCATTCACATCAAGCAGAGCCTGATGGACAAGGGCGGACATCGTCCTTTCACAGCCGCGTTCAATGCCAAGGGACGCATCCAGCCGGAACCGCTTCTGAAAGCCTTTGCCGAAGGCGGCGCTGTGGACAATGAAATCTGCCTCGAACTGTCGTTCAAGGAGCGCGAGCCGAATGACCGTGAAGTCATTCCGCAGATTGCGGAAAGTGTGGCTTTCTGGGCTCCGCACATTGACACCGGCGCTAAGGACTTGAAGATATAAACGATTTCAGGAACCGGACCGCTTTCAATGGCAGATGCTGACGATTCACTGGCGCTGCGCGCCGCATGGCTTCACTTCGTGGCGGGCATGACCCAGTCAGCCGTTGCGAAGCGCCTTGGTCTGCCCTCCGTGAAAGCGCATCGCCTTATTGCCAAAGCCGTCGCGGACGGTGCGGTGAAGGTCAGTATCGACGGCGACATTACCGAATGTATCGACCTCGAAAATCGTCTCGCCGATATGTACGGCCTCGACTATTGCGAAGTCGTTCCCGACATCGGTGAGGAAGGTCTGCCGCTCATGGCGCTTGGCCATGCGGGTGCAGATTTTCTGCGCCGCGAGATCGAGCATGGCGACCATGAAGTCATCGGCATCGGCCATGGCCGCACGCTTTCGGCTGCAGTCAACTATATGCCGCGCGTCGTCGCCAATGATCTGCGCTTCGTGTCGCTGCTCGGCGGCCTGACGCGCAATTTCGCCGCCAACCCCCATGACGTTATGCACCGTATCGCCGAAAAGACCGGTATGCCTGCTTATGTGATGCCGGTGCCCTTCTTCGCCAACACGGCGGAAGACCGCGAAGTGCTGCTCGCACAGCGCGGCGTCACCACCGTTTTCGACATGGGTTGCCAAGCCGAACTGAAGATCGTCGGCATCGGCACTGTCGATGCGCAGGCGCAGCTTGTCACATCCGGCATGATAGAACTGGCCGAGGTCGAAGAGATCGCCAGCCTCGGCGGTGTTGGCGAAATGCTCGGCCATTTCTTTGACGCCAATGGCCAGCGCCTTGAAACCGCGCTGACCGCCCGCACCATCGCTGCATCAGTCGAAAACGCGGATATGAGCCGAATCGTGGGCCTTGCCGGTGGAATTTCCAAGGCGGAAGCCATCCGCGCTGTGCTGAAAAGCGGTCGTCTTTACGGTCTCATCACCGATGAACGCACGGCAAAGACGCTCGTTGAGCAGCCGAACGGAAAATAACATAATAACATTTTTGCAATGGATTATTTTGTGATTTTGTGATCTAACTTCGCGCAGAAAATGTTCCGCCAATAAGATCGGACGAGAGCGTGAAGCGCGACGACAGAAGACAGGCGATTATAAACCTTCTGATCGAAAATCAGGCCGTCGACCTCGACGATCTGGCGGATCGGTTTGCCGTATCAAAAATGACGATCCATCGCGATCTGGATTCGCTGGAACATACCGGCGTGCTGCGCAAAGTACGCGGCGGCGCGACAATCGATACCGGCACACAATTTGAAAGCGATTTCCGCTTCCGCGAACGGCAGGACGGCGAAGCGAAGCAGAAAATGGCCCGCGCCGCGCTTGAGCTTGTTGAACCCGGCATGACGGTGATGATTAATGACGGCTCCATGGCGGCTGTCCTTGGCGGCATGCTTCTGGAAAAGCGCCCGCTGACAGTCATCACCAACAATGCCGTCATCATCGATGAACTGAAGGGCGAGAACGGGATCAATCTGATTGCGCTCGGCGGAACCTATTCAGCCAAGTTCAATGCGTTTTTCGGCATCCTGACGGAAGGGGCCCTGTCGCATCTGAGCGCCGACATCGCCTTCATTTCCTCGCCTGCAGTCAATGGCAAGCTCGTCTATCACATGGATGAGAATGTTGTTCGCACCAAGCGCGCGATGACGGCATCCGCCGCCCGCACCTGCCTTCTGGTCAATCACCAGCGGTTCGGACGCCCTGCCCTGCATGTCATGGCTGATCTTTCCGATTTCGACGCGATCATAACCGATGCCTCCCCCGACGCGACCGTACTGGCCGATCTTGAACAGGCGGGCATTGCACTGACCATCGCTGACGACTGCGCATAAACCTAGAGGACGAAAATCGAGCATGACAAAATTCTGGATTGGCACCAGCTGGAAGATGAACAAGACGCTGGCCGAGGCCCGCATTTTCGCCGAAGCCTTGAAAGCTGCCGATGCAAGCCGCTCGACCGACATTCAGCGTTTCGTCATCCCGCCCTTTACCGCCGTGCGCGAAGTGAAGGAAATCCTGTTCGGCACCTCCGTCAAGGTCGGCGCGCAGAACATGCATTGGGCCGATCAGGGAGCATGGACCGGCGAGATTTCGCCGCTGATGCTCAAGGACTGCAATCTCGATATCGTCGAACTCGGTCATTCCGAGCGCCGTGAACATTTCGGTGAAACCAACGAAACGGTCGGCCTCAAGGTCGAAGCTGCGGTGCGCCACGGCCTGATCCCACTCATCTGCATCGGTGAGACGCTGGAAGACCGCGAAAGCGGACGCGCCGCGGAAGTTCTTGAGGAAGAAGTGCGCGGTGCACTTTCCAAGCTTTCCGGTGACCAGAAGCAGGCGGAAATCCTGTTTGCCTATGAGCCGGTCTGGGCCATCGGCGAAAATGGTATCCCGGCATCGGCGGAATATGCCGATGCGCGCCAGGCGGAAATCATCGCGGTTGCAGAAAGCGTACTCGGTCGTCGTGTGCCTTGCCTCTATGGCGGCTCGGTCAATCCGGGCAATTGCGAAGAGCTGATCGCTTGCCCGCACATTGACGGGCTTTTCATCGGTCGCTCGGCATGGAACGTCGAAGGTTATCTCGACATTCTGGCCAAGTGTGCCGCCAAGACTCGAGCTAATTAAGGAGCAATATGATGAAAGTAGCAGTAGCAGGCGACAGCGCCGGCGAAGGTCTGGCCAAGGTTCTCGCCGATCACCTCAAGGATCGCTTCGAGGTTTCGGAAATCTCGCGTACAGACGCTGGCGCAGATACATTCTACGCCAACCTCTCCGACCGCGTGGCTTCCGCCGTTCTCGACGGCACCTATGACCGCGCCATCCTCGTTTGCGGCACCGGCATCGGCGTATGCATTGCAGCCAATAAGGTTCCGGGCATCCGCGCCGCGCTGACGCACGACACCTATTCGGCAGAGCGCGCAGCGCTTTCCAACAATGCCCAGATCATCACCATGGGCGCCCGCGTCATCGGCTCGGAAGTAGCCAAGACCATTGCCGACGCCTTCCTTGCTGAGACCTTTGACGAAAACGGCCGTTCGGCTGGCAATGTCAACGCGATCAACGAAGTTGACGCGAAGTACAACAAGGGCTGATTATTCAGTTTCTTGAAAACAAAAAAAGCGGCCATCAGGCCGCTTTTCTTTTGGCTTATAGCAGGGCGCTAAGATGCTAACGCATCACGCCCTGAAGATGCTCAATCGCCGCACGGGCTTAACCAAGTCTCAGCGAGACTTGGTTTAACAGCAGAATTTAGCTGAACTTCGGGTCCAGAGAACCATCGCGATAGCGCTTTGCCATTTCGGAAAGCGGGATCGGACGGATCGAGGCAGCATGACCGGCAGTGCCGAACTGCTCGAAGCGCTCCTTGCAGAGCTTGGTCATGGCAGCCATTGCAGGCTTCAGGTATTTGCGCGGATCGAATTCGCTCGGATCTTCCTGCAGGACGCGGCGGATCTGGCCGGTCAGGGCCATGCGGTTGTCCGTGTCGATGTTGATCTTGCGCACGCCATGCTTGATGCCGCGCTGGATTTCCTCAACCGGAACGCCCCAGGTCGGCTTCATCTTGCCGCCGTACTTGTTGATGATTTCCTGCAGCTCTTCCGGCACAGAAGACGAACCATGCATGACAAGATGCGTGTTCGGCAGCTTGCGATGGATTTCCTCGATCACATTCATGGCGAGCACGGAACCGTCCGGCTTGCGGCTGAACTTGTAAGCGCCATGCGACGTGCCCATGGCGATTGCCAGTGCATCGACCTTGGTTTCGCGCACGAATTTCACGGCTTCGTCCGGATCGGTCAGAAGCTGGTCGTGCGACAGCACGCCTTCCGCGCCGTGGCCGTCTTCTGCATCGCCCATGCCGGTTTCGAGCGAACCCAGAACGCCGAGTTCCCCTTCCACCGAGATGCCGCCGAGATGCGACATCTCGCTGACCTGACGCGTGACTGAAACATTGTAGTCCCAGTCGGCAGGCGTCTTGCCGTCAGCCTTGAGCGAACCGTCCATCATGACGGAGGTAAAGCCTGCCTGGATGGCGGTCATGCAGGTGGCGGCTTCGTTGCCGTGGTCCAGATGCACGCAAACCGGAATATGCGGATAAATTTCCGTCACCGCATCCATCATATGACGGAGCATGATGTCGTTTGCATAGGAACGCGCGCCGCGCGAAGCCTGCAGGATCACCGGCGCATCGGCGGCATCCGCCGCTTCCATAATGGCAAGCGCCTGTTCCATGTTGTTGATGTTGAATGCCGGGACGCCGTAACCCTTTTCAGCGGCGTGATCGAGCAATTGCCGCAGCGTAATGCGCGCCATTTCTAGCCTCCTAGAGCGCATCCCGAAAAGTGTGAAACGGTTTTCGGAACAAGATGCGCGTAAAAACAAATGGATGGAGCATTTCCAATGCTCCAGACGATGTCAGATCAGGTTATTTCGCGAAGTATTCGCCAAGGATATCCACCTCTTCGGCCACGCCGAACACCAGCGCACTGCGCTCGTGATAGGATTGCGGGACGATATCGAGAATGGATCTCGAACCGTCGGTCGCCTTGCCACCCGCCTCACGGGCGAGGAAAGCAATTGGATTGGCTTCGTAGACGAGCCGCAAGCGGCCCTTTTCGTAGCCGGGGCGGCTGTCATTCACGTAAAAGAACAAACCGCCACGCTGCATGATGCGGTGCATGTCGCCCACCGCAGCACCGAGCCAGCGCATGTTGAAGTTACGCCCGCGCGGACCATCCTTTCCAAGGAATGCGTCGTTGACATAGGCCTGCATACCAGCGGACAAATGCCGCTGGACGGATGCGTTGAACGCCAGATCGGACGTGCGTTCCGGCAGTGTCACATTGCGGCGCGTGATATGGAAAATCCCGCTTGCCGGATCGAAGGTCGCGAAGATCACGCCCTCGCCGACCGAAAAGCCGAGATCGACCGAATTGCCGTAGGAAACATAACCGGCTGCAATCTGGCGGTTGCCGGGCTGCAAAAACGGCTCAGCCGTATCTGCCGGGAAAACCGAGAAAATCGTGCCAAGCGGTGCACCGAGACCCACATTGCCCGAACCGTCAAGCGGATCGATGGCAACGGCAATCAGCCCATCGGCCTTGCCTGCTACGGGGAGGTCCGCTTCTTCCGAAAGAATGGAGGCTGCACCCGCCGCAATCAGCAGCTCGACGAACAGATTGTGCGAACCGACATCAATGCACTTCTGCTGGTCCTGATCGCTGTTGACGCCGACAAGCTTGCCCGGATCGCCGGGAAGCGAACCGCGTGCAATGCGACCGGCGAGCCGCGTTGCGCCAGCAAGAATAGCCTTGATGGCGTCGGCGGTCGCAAGACGCAAGCCGTCCTTGCCAGCCCAGTTGTCGAGATAGGCGCCGACCGCTTCTGCTTCCACGCGATCGCTATCGCCCACCAGAACCAGTGGAGAAAAATTGCCAGCCATCGTCATTTGCCCTGCTCCAGCAAGAATTTGGCGCGGGCGATAATCGCCTCGGCCGTGATGCCGAATTTTTCATAGAGCACTTCAGCAGGTGCAGAAGCGCCGAAGCCATCCATACCGATCACGTCGTCTTCGCTGTCGACATAACGTGTCCAGCCGAACTTGCCTGCGGCCTCGACGGCGATGCGCGGCGCATCGCCCAGAACACCCTTGCGGTAATCCTTGCCCTGCTTTTCAAACAGATCCCAGCTCGGCATGGAGACAACCGCCGTTGCGATGCCTTCTTCTGCGAGCTTTTCGGCGGCCTTCACTGCGAGCGAGACTTCCGTGCCCGTGGCAAGCAGCGTGATCTGGCGTTCGCCCTTCGCCTCACGCAGCACATAGGCGCCGCGTGCGGAAAGGTTCTCGCCATTATCGGTGCGCAGCTGCGGCACGTTCTGGCGCGACAGGGCCAGAACCGAAGGCGTATGCGGATCAGAAACCGCCACAGCCCAGCATTCCAGCGTTTCAATCGTGTCTGCCGGACGGAAGACATGAAGGTTCGGCATGGCGCGCAGGCTGGCCAGATGTTCGACCGGCTGGTGGGTCGGGCCGTCTTCGCCGAGACCGATAGAGTCGTGTGTCAGCACATGAATGACACGCACGCCCATCAGCGCCGAAAGGCGGATGGCGTTACGGGCGTAATCGGAGAACACCATGAAGGTGCCGCCGTAAGGGATGAAACCGCCATGAACCGCTATACCGTTCATAGCCGCGCCCATTGCAAATTCACGCACACCGTAGCTGACATAGCGACCGCTCTTTTCCGGCGTGAAATCGCTGTCGACGGCAGGAACGCGGGTGAGGTTCGAATGGGTAAGGTCAGCCGAACCGCCGATCATTTCCGGCAGGGCTGCCGTCAGGCTTTCAAGCGCGATCTGGCTTGCCTTGCGGGTCGCAACATTCAGCGGCTTGTCGAGGAGGCGCTGCTTGGCGTCGTGGACAACTGCCGCAAAGCCTTCCGGCAGAACGCCGGCAATACGACGGTCGAATTCGGCGCGTTCGGTTGCAGGCAGCGTATCAACGCGCTTCTGCCATGCTTCACGTTCCGAAACGCCACGCGCACCGGCTTCACGCCAGGCATTGAGCAACGGTGCAGGGATTTCGAAAGCTTCCGCCGTCCAGCCGAGCGCCGCCTTGGTGGCGGCGTTTTCCGCGGCACCCAGCGGCGCGCCATGCACGCCACTCGTACCGGCGCGATTTGGCGAACCATAGCCGATGACAGTCTTGAGCGCGATCAGCGTCGGGCGGTCGGCTTGAGCCTTGGCGCGCGTCAGCGCCGCATCGATGGCGTCGTGATCGTGACCGTCGACCTTTTCGACATTCCAGCCGCAAGCCTTGAACTTGGCGGGAATATCGTCGGTGAAGGCGATTTCCGTGCTGCCGTCGATGGTGATGCCGTTATCATCATAAAGCAGGATCAGCTTGCCGAGGCGAAGGTGACCGGCAAGCGAGATCGCTTCCTGTCCCACGCCTTCCATGAGGCAGCCGTCGCCGCAGAACACATAAGTGCGGTGATCGACAATATCCTTGCCGAACTGGTCGGCGAGCGCGCGTTCGGCGATTGCCATGCCGACAGAGCTGGCGAGACCCTGACCGAGCGGGCCGGTGGTCAGCTCAACGCCTTCTGTATGACCATATTCCGGATGACCGGCGGTCTTCGAACCCCACTGGCGGAAGTTCTTCAGCTCATCGATGGACACATCCTTGTAGCCCGCCAGATAGAGCGCGCTGTAAAGCAGCATCGAGCCATGACCGTTGGAGAGCACGAAACGGTCGCGGTCCGCCCAGTTGGGAGCCGATGCGTCGAATTTCAGATGCTTCGAGAACAGAACGGCTGCGGCGTCAGCCATGCCGAGCGGCATTCCCGGATGGCCGGAATTGGCGGCATCGACGGCATCGATCGAGAGAGCGCGAATGCAGTTGGCGAGTTGCAGCATATCTGATACGGGCGGGGCGAAATTCATCGGCGGCAACCTCCTTGCCAAAAGCAAAGCCTTGAGCATGTCCGGCAGACGAAACCCGGTTCGGTGCCGATATGCGTAAAACAACTAAGCCAGAGCGCATCGCGCTCGTGCTGCCTGAGATTTCGCAGTCCTTTTAAGGCCAGCCTCTCAGGCACCAATTCCGGTAACACCGTTTCAAAAGCATAACAATACGGCCATAACATTATAACGATTTAAATGTGATCTTGAGTGTGATTTTTCTTTCCACACCCCTGTTTCAGGCCCTTCGGACGGGCCGAATCGCAGCTCTGGCGTCGCGACTCACCTCTCGAAACACAAAAAAGCAGCCCGTAGATCACCACGGACTGCGCTTTATAATGGTATCGAAATGAGGCGGATTACGCCCCGGCCATGCGCTGGCGTCTCTCACGCAACAGCATCGGACCGTATTCCAGGACATAAAGCCCGAAAGCACCCATCCAGAGCAAAGCCGATGCTGCGAGGATGGTATGGAAGAAATTCGGCATGACTTCCGCCAGCGGACGGATCAGCGCTGCCGCGACAAGGCAAAGATAAGCGACCTGTGTGACGGGCGAGGCAGTCAGTTCGCGCCCGGTATGGCCGCGGGTGGCCCGCGTCATGACCGCCAGCATCATGCAGCCGATTGCGCCGACAGTCACGACATGCAAGGCGGAATAGGGGTTGAGGCGATCAATGGCGGAAAGACCGATGGCGATGAAACCGAGCGGGATGAACGCATAGGCGACATGAAGAACCAGCAGCAGCTTTTCCCGCGCCACAGACCATCCCCGCCAGCGGTAAAGCCGCACGATGTGAAACAGGGCTGCGATCCACGCCAGCACCGCCGTTATCGTCTGATCAGGAGCGGCGATCCAGCCGATGCAGGCAGCCACCCCGACAAGAATGCTGAAACCGTCATAGCGGTTGAAAGACACCGGAAAGCGTGTCCGCCCCATCTTGTTGAGCCAGTTGCGGGTGAAACTTGGCACAATGCGCCCGCCAATCACCATGACCAGCAGGACATAGGCGCTGACCCCGATGCGGTTAGCCAATGCCACGTCGCCGTCGGTCAGGATCAGATAATGGAAGACAAGATTGGCAACCATCACCGTCGTCACGCCAACCAGTACCTTCAGGTTTTTCCATTGGCGCCCGGCAATGATTTCCCGCGCACAGATGAAAAGCAGCAAGGGCAGAAACAGGCTTTCGACAACGACTGCAAAGTGCACATCGATCAGGTCAGGCTCCAGAAAGACCAGCCGTCCGGCAAGCCATACCCCACAGAGAATGGCGAGCGGTGTGCCAGATACCGGCAAGCCTCCCGTCCAGTTCGGAATGGCTGTCAGCAGAAAGCCTGCCAGAACGGCAGAGGAGAAACCGAACACCATTTCATGGGCGTGCCAGTTCAACCCGCCATAGGAGCCGCCGAGCGGCATTCCGAGTGTCAGTGACAATATCCAGAAGAGCATGGCCAGAACGGCCCATATGGCTCCGCCCAGAAAGAATGGGCGGAAGCCATAGCTGAGGAGGACGGGACCGGTCATTTTCAGTCCGCGCGGCATACCTTTTTGATCGGATGGCATCGCAGCAGGTACTGCCTGCAGGCCTGGCTGTCTGGTCATGATGTCCTCGTCATGAAGCCGGTTCAAGTTCGGCTCATCGAGAGTTTTCGGTCAATCTTATTTGGCGCTCTTATTTGGCGCTGGCGATGACCTTTTCCAGCCGCTCCTGAACAATCTTCGGCTTCTTGGCCGAAACGATCTGGTCGAGATTGGCCGGGCTGTCACCGACAGCGATGAGCGCGATCATACCCATGGCATAATGCGGTGTGCACTTTACCAGATATGCGCCGGGCTGGGTAACCGTCAGCACATAGTTCTCGTTGATCTTGCTTTTGAACTTTTCGGCACCTTCAGGGATCATGTCCTTGATGGATTCGACATTATGTCCTTTGTCCACCGGAATAAAGGTGACCGTGTCGCCGGGATTGGCCTTGATATAGGCAGGCTCGAAAACCATGGCGCCCTCGGCGCCCTTGTTGAGCATATGAACTTCGATATTTTCGGCAAGAGCGGGGGCAGCCAGCATGGCGAGGATGCCTGCGGCAGCAAATTTGATCGCGATGTTACGCATTTTGTCCTGATCTCCAACGATTGGCGCACCTGCCGTCTCGGCCTCAACACGCCACGTAATGGGGTTTAGACCCGTCGCCTGCCAACCTCTTTGATCTGGATCAAACAGGTGAAGTTATTCATGATAATGACGCTCAGAATAAAACTGATTGATTTTCTGCATTCCACCATCGCACCATTTGATGTGCCCGCCAGCCCTTTTGCCGCAGCCTCCGGCCGACCTGCGCGACATGACAAGCCTGCATGCATCTTGTATGCATTCAACGAACGATACTCGCCTTCACGCCTATTACAGCCCAGCACTGCCCCCTTAAGAACGGCCCCCGAGAATTGGCAAGGAATGACAGAATGAGCGACACCATTTCGATTTCGACAGAAGAACTCGCCAGGCTTGTGCGAGAAATCCTGCACAAGGCAGGTTTCAGCGCCGATCATGCCATAGCCATTGCCAAGACGATTGTGGCGGGTGAGCGCGACGGCTGCAAATCGCATGGTGTCTACCGTATCGAAGGCTGCCTGCGCACGCTGAAGAGCGGCAAGGTCGTTGCCGATGCCGATCCGGTCGTCACGACCGATGACAGCGCCGTCGTTCGCGTCGATGCCAAGGGCGGTTTTGCCAATCTGGCGTTCGAACGCGGTACGCCTGCCCTCGTCGAGAAGGCGCGCAAGCTCGGCGTCGCGGCGCTGGCGATCAACGACTGCACCCATTTTGCGGCCTTGTGGCCGGAAGTCGAAGCACTTGCCGAACAGGGGCTTGCGGCAATGGCCATGTGCCCGAGCTATGCCACCGTTGCGCCCGCTGGCGGAACGAAGCCGCTTCTCGGCACCAACCCCTTTGCCTTCGGCTGGCCTCGCTCCGGCGATTATCCTTATGTGTTCGACTTTGCGACCAGCGTTGCCGCACGTGGCGAACTGGAACTCTACCGTCGCGCCGGAAAGCAGCTGCCGGAAGGCTGGGCCGTCGATGCAGACGGCAATCCGACGACCGATCCGGAAGCCGCCCTTGCAGGCGCGATGCTGCCATTTGGCGGGCACAAGGGATCGGCCATCTCCACGATGATCGAACTTTTGGCCGGTGTGATGATCGGTGATTTCACCAGCCCCGAAGCGCTCGATTTCCTTGGCACGACGACGCTGGCGCCGCGCCATGGCGAACTCATCATTGCCTTCGACCCTGCTCGCATGGCAGGTGGTCGCGGCAATCCGCAGGAGCGCGGCGAAATCCTGATCGAAGCGATAGCCGGACAGGGCGCGCGCCTGCCGTCGCAGCGCCGCTTTGCCGCCCGCCGCGATTCATTGGCCAAAGGCATCATGCTTACCGCTGCCGAAATGGCGCTTCTGGAAAAACTGAAGGATAAGGGTCTGGACGCCATATCCTGACCAGACACAAAAAGGCGCCGGAATTCGGCGCCTTTTTCTTTTATCTGTATGCGTTTCAGGCAGCGTATTTCGCCGCCGCACTGCCCTGCTTGAGCCAGTCGGCATACCAGGTCTGGAACAGCTTAAGCTGGGTTTCGCAATAGCCGCGCTGGCTATCGGACAGCTTGTCCGTCTCATTGAAATGCAGCTCATATTCCGGATTGCCGGTCAGAACCAGCATGTGCTTGTAGAAGAGAACGAGGTCAGGGCCTTCATCGAAGGATGACAGCACGTCCAGTGCGGCTTCCAGTTCCAGCGCCAGCTTGCGTGCCTCGACATCGCCTTTGGCGGCGGCCTTCGACAGTGCCACCAGATGCTGGACTTCCTTCGGCAGCACATTGCCGATGCCGGTGATCGCACCAGTTGCACCGCAATTGACGAAGCCGTGGAAAACGCCGGTATCGACGCCGACCATCAGGGTTACATTGTCATCGGCGCTCGTGATGTTTTCGGCTGCATAACGCATGGCTTCCGCACCGCCGAACTCCTTGAAGCCGATGAGGTTCGGATGTTCCGCACGCAGTGCGAAGAACAGGTCGGCGCGGGTCGCAAAGCCGTAATACGGGCTGTTGTAGATAACGGCTGGCAGATCGGGAGCTGCCGCAAGGATCGCCTTGAAATGGGCCTTCTGCGCCGAGATCGACGAACCACGCGAGAGAACACGCGGAATGACCATCAGGCCCTTCGCGCCAACTTTCTGCGCATGGGCTGCGTGGGCGGCAGCGATCTTCGTGTTGACAGCGCCGGTGCCGACGACGACGGGCACGCCTGCCTTGGCAAGCGCTTCAACGCCAGCCATGCGTTCCTCATCCGAGAGAAGCGGCCAGTCGCCCATGGAACCGCAATAGACAACCGCAGACATGCCCTTCGCGATCAGTTCCTTGCCTTTGCGGACCAGCGCATCGAAATCCGGCGTGCGGTCGGGCTTGCAGGGGGTCATGAGGGCCGGAATGCAACCGGAGAAAATATTAGAGGTCATAGCGTCGTTCCTTGGACGTTTTTCCTTGAGCGTTCTTCACGCGGGCTGGATCTACAATCGGTCTGCCGAACCTTGTATTGAAGTAAAATATACACTTTGTATTTTTCTTGTCGACCAAAATTTTATTTCGGGATAGGATTGCTTGACCGATGAGATTTAAACTGGTGTTAGAATGCAGTTGTGCTGCGGCAAATACACCGACAGAGGACAGACAAGATCATGGACAAAGACGACGCAAACCAGACAGCCGACCGGAAAAAGGGTTCAGGTGTCAAGCTGGTTTACGACGTGCTGCGCGACGAGATCATCGATCTTTCGCTCGCGCCGGGTAGCCCCATTGATGAAAACCAGCTGGCCGAACGCTTTTCCATGTCACGCACGCCTATACGCGAAGCATTGGTGCGGCTGGCAAGCGACGGTTTCGTAACCACGCTTCCCAATCGCTCGACCGTTGTGTCCAATATCGACTTTTTGAGCCTGCCCGCATTTTTCGACGCAGTAACGCTGATGTACCGCGTGACCACGCGGCTTGCCGCCCGCAACCGGACCGACAAGGATCTTGAGAACATCCGTGCGCATCAGGAAGCTTTTGCCCGCGCAGTCCGCTCACAAAACGCGCTGGAAATGATCGCGACAAACCGCGACTTTCACGCCGCTATTGCTGAAGCGGGTCGCAATCCGTTCTACACCACCTTCTTTTCGAGGCTTCTCGATGAAGGGCGCAGGCTGTTGCGCCTCTATTACCAGTCTTTCGCCGATCGCCTGCCCGAGCGCTACGTCACCGAGCATGAAGACATGATCCGCGCCATCGAAGAACGGGACGTGGATACCGCCGATCTGCTTGGCAAGGCCCATGGAGACCAGATCGTCTATCAGATCCGCAAGCTGATTGCGGAAGACCGTCGCGACCAGCTCGATTTATAGAGCAGCGATTCCGGCAGAAAGACCGCCGTCAAACGGCTTCCGACAGCTGCCGGGGTTCCGTCACCCGGTCGAACCAACCAAGCGTTGCCTGGCTATCAGGAGCCAGAAGAACGCCGCAATCACCGGCGAAGTCGTTCCAGCCTTCGACATAGGTTTCCCGCACCACGGTCAGCACCGGAATCTGGCGCGCATAGGCGATTTCGATGATGGAGCGGAAACCATGCCCTTCCGTCTCGCCCTTGCCGAAACGGTTGAGGATCAGCATATCGGCGCCGCTATCGAGTTCCGCCAGAAGCGAACCTGCCACATCGGCAAGGGCCGCTGGATCGAGACGACACCCCTTCGACCCCGAACCGAGCGACTGCGAGATAATCTGCGTCACGCCGGTGCCAATATGCTCGATCTCGATATCGCGGCAGCATTCATCCGTATTGCTCTCGCGGTGCTGGAGAAAGCCCGCCACGCGCAGCCCTGCCTGCCTCGCCCGATGCGCTACGCCAGCCAGAAGCTGGTCCACCGGCACATCCTTTGCGGCCAGGATGGCTGCAAGTGTCGGTTCATGGCTCATGCCTCGGCTCCCTCGTTCGACAGCAGATCGATGCCGGTAATGTCGGCATCGGCTGCGAGGATCGCGATATATTGCGACACGGCCTTCGACCAGGTGGAGGCTTCAAGCCAGCCGGCAATCCTGTCGGCAACATAGTCGAAGGGCAATTCTTCGCCCTCGATACGGCGGTCAAGCCGTACGATATGAAAGCCGAAACGGCTTTCAATCGGGGCTGGCGTTATTTCACCAGGTGTCAGGCGTTCCAGCGCCCGCTCGAATTCAGGCACCGTGCTGCCACGTGTGAGCTGACCCAGATTGCCGCCTTGCGCGCCCGAAGGACAGGACGAATATTCATGCGCAACCGAGGCGAATGTGGCAGGCGCGGCAATCACCGAGGATGCCAGATGGGATGCGGTCGTGCGGGCCTTCTCACGGGCTTGGCTGTCAGCAGGATCGGCAGCGATCAAGATATGGCTCGCCTCCAGAATAGGCGCACTGGTGAAGCGGTGGCGGTTGTTTTCGTAAAAGCGCAAGGCTTCCTCGCGTGTGGCGGAAGGCACTTCCACCTCCCGTTCGATCACCATGCGCACCAGCGCATCCTCGTCGGTCTCGCTGCGCCCTTCTGCATCCTTCTCGTGCTCGGGCACGATGCCGGTTTCCCTCGCACGCTGCAGAAGAAGCTCACGGATCGCCAGCGCCCGCGCGGCGGCAAGCAGTGCCGCGCCGGGATTTTCCGACGGATGGTTTTGAGCCTCCGTCAGAATGTCGGTTTCGTTGATCGCCACACCATTGACGGACACCGCATCGAAGACCGGGCGCGGCTTCGGCGGCACGCGCGTATCCGGCTCCTGATAGGTCGTGTAGCCCGTATTATGAGCATGCGCTCCGTGCGAATGTTCAGCTGGCTGTTCAGTTGGCTGCTTCCGGTCAAAAAGTGTCACCATGAGCCTTACTCCGCAGGAATACGCATATGCGAGGGCTGAGCCGTATGGTTGCGCTCACGCACGACCTGATAGCCCGGACGCCAGATGTAGCGCACCGGAGCGCTCAGCATATGCACAAGGCGCGTGAACGGGAACAGCAGGAATATGGTCAAGCCTAAGAAGATATGCATCTTGAAGATGATCGACGCATTGGTGATGTAGCTTGATGCAGCCGGATTGAAGGTGAAGATGCCTTGCGCCCAGTTCATGAATGTCACCATTTCGCCGCCGTCCAGATGCTGCAGCGAGATCGGAATGGTGCTGAGACCGAGCAGGAGCTGCAACCACAACAGAATGATGATCAGCGTGTCGGATGGCCGCGAGGACGCACGAACACGCGGATCGAACACACGGCGATGCACAAGCATGCTGGCGCCGACGATTGCCATCACACCGGCGATACCACCTGCCACGACAGCGAGAATCTGCTTTGCCTCATGGCTGACGCCGAGCATGTCGAAGACCCAGATCGGCGTCAGCAGGCCGACGAAATGACCGGCGAAGATGAACAACACGCCAAGGTGGAACAGAACCGAGCCCCACATGAGCTGCTTGCGCCGCAAAAGCTGGCTTGAGCCCGAACGCCACGTATAGGGCTCGCGGTCGTAACGGAAGATCGAACCGAGCACGAGCACGCTCAGTGCGATGTAGGGATAGATGCCGAAAAGAAACGTATGGAGATAAGCCATTTTCCGTCTCCTATATATGTGAAGGGTTGGACAGGTTGCCGGGCTTGCGCTGTGCTGCACGCATCTGCGTCCGCAACCGGTCCGGGCCGCAGGAATTGTCGCCCGCATTGCCGCCAAACGTTACCGCTTCTTCTTCCCAGATGCGGTCGAGTGCGGCGAGATCGTTCGGGTCGTCTTCCTCTTGCCGAAGCAATTCTCCGACGAGGTTCTTGTCCGGCTTGGCATTGGCGACATGCAGCAGCGCCGCAAAGGCGTTGGCATAAGGCGACTGGCGCTTGCGCAGACGCTCGCCGATGGCCGCCGTGATATGGCCTGTCTGGGTGAGGAGATCGTGGATTTCCTCTGGCGAGCGTGTCGACAGGTATTCGAGGAACAGCGGCAGATAGTCCGGCAGTTCCTTGGCATCTACGACAAAGCCGTTGTCGTCATACATCTTCATGAGATCGACCATGGCCTGGCCGCGGTCGCGGCTTTCACCATGCACATGCTCGAAAAGATGCAGCGACAGCGAGCGCGTGCGGTCAAAAAGATGCACGTAACGTTCCTGCGCCTCGTAGAGGTCGCAGTCGCAGACATAATCGACAAGGCTGTCGAGCAGCCTGCGGATGCCGGGGGAAAGCTTTTCCCCGGCCAGTGCTTTTTTCAGTTCCTCGCCGCCGAGTTGCAGCTCTGCGGTCGGATAGGAAAGCAGCAGCGAAATGATTTTCAGGGTCTTGTTCATTACACCTGCTCCCGGAAAATATCCGTTGGTGTCTGGACGACTTTCTGGCGCTTGGAGCCGAACAGGTCTTCGGTCGACGTTCCACCCGAACAGCCATTGCCGAAAGTGAAGCCGCAGGAGCCGCGCACGTCATAGGCATCCTCGGTAATTTCACGATGCGTGGTCGGGATGACGAAGCGGTCTTCGTAATTGGCAATCGCCATGATGTGGTACATTTCCTCGATCATCGCGCTGCTCATGCCGACGCGGTCGGCAATCGCCTCGTCGATAACACCATCGACGGTCTTGGCGCGCATATAGGCACGCATGGCGAGCATACGTTCCAGCGCCGAGATGACCGGCTCTTCCTTGCCTGCGGTCAGAAGATTGGCAAGGTAGCGGACCGGAATGCGCATGGAACGAACATCCGGCAGCGGACCATCCATGCCAAGCTTGCCCGCAGCGGCAGCCGACTGGAGCGGCGAGAGCGGCGGTACGTACCAGACCATCGGCAGGGTGCGGTATTCAGGATGGAGCGGGAAGGCAATCTTCCAGTCCATCGCCATCTTGTAGACCGGCGAATGCTTGGCGGATTCCAGCCAGGCTTCCGGCACACCGTCCTTGCGCGCCTGTTCGATCACGGCAGGATCGTTCGGATCGAGGAAGATATTGAGCTGTTCCTCATAGAGATCCTGTTCGTTGGCCGTGGAAGCGGCCTCCGAAATACGGTCGGCATCATAGAGCATCACACCCAGATAGCGGATGCGACCGACGCAGGTTTCCGAACATACGGTCGGCTGGCCAGCTTCGATGCGCGGATAGCAGAAGATACACTTTTCGGACTTGCCGGAGCTCCAGTTGTAGTAAATTTTCTTGTAGGGGCAGCCGGAGACGCACATGCGCCAGCCGCGGCACTTTTCCTGATCGATCAGGACAATGCCGTCATCCTCGCGCTTGTAGATCGCCCCTGACGGGCAGGCCGCAACGCAGGTAGGATTGAGGCAGTGCTCGCACAGGCGCGGCAGATACATCATGAAGGTGTTTTCGAACTGGCCGTAGATTTCCTTTTCCACGCCTTCGAAATTGTAATCCTTCGAACGCTTGGCAAATTCACCACCGAGAATTTCTTCCCAGTTCGGACCCCATTCGATCTTTTCCATCCGCTCGCCGGAAATCAGCGAGCGCGGACGGGCGGTCGGCATGGTCTTGCTTTCGCCTGCCGTCTGGAGATGGCCATAATCGAAGTCGAACGGCTCATAATAGTCGTCGATTTCCGGCAGGTCCGGATTGGCAAAAATCTTGGCGAGGATGCGCCACTTGGAGCCCATCTTCGGCTCGATCTTGCCGTTCTTCTTGCGAACCCAGCCGCCGTTCCACTTTTTCTGGTTTTCCCATTCCTTCGGGAAACCGATGCCGGGCTTGGTCTCGACATTGTTGAACCAGGCATATTCCACGCCTTCACGATTGGTCCAGACGTTCTTGCACGTCACGGAGCAGGTGTGGCAGCCGATGCACTTGTCGAGATTGAGCACCATTCCAATTTGCGCACGGATTTTCATTCTGCTGCCTCCTTCGCTGCGGAGTTCTGGTTGCCTTCTTCAAGCGGACCTTCCATCCAGTCCACTTTCTCAAGCTTGCGCACGACCACGAACTCGTCGCGGTTTGAGCCGACGGTTCCGTAATAGTTGAAACCATAGGACTGGTGGGCGTAGCCGCCGATCATGTGCGTCGGCTTGGTGATGATGCGGGTGACAGAGTTGTGAATGCCGCCGCGCTGGCCGGTGAGCGGCGAGCCGGGCGTATTCACGATCTTCTCCTGTGCGTGATACATGAAGACGGTTCCGTCCTTCATGCGCTGGGAGACGACCGCACGGGCCACAATGGCGCCGTTGGCGTTGTAGACTTCCACCCAGTCATTATCGACGATGCCAGCCTTTGCGGCATCCGGCTCCGAAATCCAGACAACCGGCCCGCCGCGATTGAGCGTCAGCATCAACAGATTGTCCGTATAGGTGGAGTGGATGCCCCATTTCTGGTGCGGCGTGATGAAGTTCAGCACCAGATGCGGCTGGCCGTCCGCCTTTTCACGGATTGCCGGATTGACCGTCTTGGTATCGATCGGCGGGCGATAGACGCAGAAGCCTTCGCCGAAAGCGCGCATCCACAGGTGATCCTGATAGAGCTGCTGACGGCCGGTCAGCGTGCGCCACGGGATCAGCTCGTGCACGTTGGTATAGCCTGCATTGTAGCAGACGGTTTCGGACTCGATGCCCGACCAGGTTGGCGAGGAGATGATCTTGCGCGGCTGCGCAACAATATCGCGATAGCGGATCTTCTCGTCTTCCTTGGGAATGGCCAGATGCGAATGGTCGCGACCTGTGAACTTCGACAGCGCTTCCCATGCCTTGACCGCCACCTCACCGTTGGTTTCCGGCGCGAGCGACAGAATGACCTCGGTTGCGTCGACGTCGGTATAGATGCGCGGACGTCCCTCGCTTGCCCCCGGCTCATGAACCTTGCCGTTCAGATTGCCGAGCAGTTCGACCTCGTGTTCGGTATTCCACGAAATGCCCTTGCCGCCATTGCCCAGCTTGTCGAGAAGCGGCCCAACGGACGTATAGCGCTTGTAGAGGTTTGGATAATCGCGCTCCACAACCACGACCGATGGCATGGTCTTGCCGGGGATCGGCTCGACTTCGCCCTTCTTCCAGTCAAGAACATCCTTCGGCTGCGCCAGTTCGCCCGCCGTGTCATGCAGGGTCGGCACAAGAACGATGTCCTTCTCGACACCCAGCACTTCCGGCGCCACTTCCGAGAACTTCTTCGCGATACCCTTGAAGATTTCCCAGTCGCTGCGTGCTTCCCAAGCCGGGTCGGCCGCGCTCGACAGCGGATGGATGAAGGGGTGCATGTCGGAAGTATTGAGGTCGTTCTTCTCGTACCAGGTGGCAGTCGGCAGAACGATATCGGAATATACGCAAGTTGTGGACATGCGGAAATCGAGCGTGACCAGAAGGTCGAGCTTTCCTTCCGGAGCATTCTCATGCCACACGGCCTCACGGCTTTCCTGCGCGCCTTCCTGACCCAGATCCTTGCCAAGCAGGCCGTTCGACGTGCCGAGCAGGTGCTTCAGGAAATACTCATGCCCCTTGCCCGACGAACCAAGCAGGTTCGAGCGCCAGACGAACATGTTGCGCGGCCAGTTGGCCTCGTGGTCGGGGTCCTCGCAGGACATGGTGACAGTGCCGTTCTCCAAAGCATTCGCGATGAAGTCTTTAGGCTCCTTGCCTGATGCGGCTGCCTCTTTGGCCAGCTCCAGCGGGTTGGTCTGAAGCTGCGGCGCGGAAGGCAGCCAGCCCATGCGCTCGGCGCGGATGTTGTAGTCTATCATCGTGCCGTCCCACGCGCCCTCAGGCACGGTGGGCGAAAGGATGTCCTGCACCTTCACGGTTTCGTAGCGCCACTGATCAGTATGCGCATAGAAGAACGAGGTGGAGTTCATGTGACGCGGCGGACGGTTCCAGTCGAGCGCGAAGGCAAGCGCTGTCCAGCCGGTCTGCGGGCGCAGCTTTTCCTGCCCCACATAATGGCTCCAGCCGCCGCCGGACTGGCCGATACAGCCACACATCACCAGCATGTTGATGATGCCGCGATAGTTCATGTCCATGTGGTACCAGTGGTTGAGACCGGCACCGAGGATGACCATGGAACGACCATTGGTCTTTTCGGCATTGGTTGCAAATTCGCGGGCGACAGCAATGATCTGGTCGCGCGGGACACCCGTAATCTTCTCTGCCCAGGCCGGGGTATATGGCAGGCCCTCGTCATAGGACTTGGCGGAATTCTCGTCGCCAAGCCCGCGATCAAGACCGTAATTGGCGGCAAACAGGTCGAACACAGTCGCGACCATGACGTCGCCACCCTTAATCTTCAGCTTGCGGGCCGGAACCTTGCGCACCAGCACGCTGTCATGGTCCGTGCCTTCAAAATAATCGTGCTCGCGGTTGCCGAAATATGGGAAAGCCACATCGGCGACGGCATCATGGCTGTCCTTGTCGATGAAGCTCTTGGCAAGTTCCACATCCTTGCCCTTGCCGTCCTTTTCTTCGAGGTTCCACTGGCCATCGTCACCCCAGCGGAAGCCGATGGAGCCCTGCGGCGCAACATAGGCGCCCGACTTCGTGTCGAAGGCGACCGTCTTCCAGTCTGGATTATTGCCTTCGCCGAGATCGCCCTTGAAGTCGGAAGCGCGCAGGAAGCGGTCCGGCACATAACGTCCGTCCTTCTTCGAGAGCATGACCAGCATCGGGAAGTCGGAATATTTACGGCAGTAATTCTCGAAATAGGGAACCTGCCGGTCAAGGTGATATTCGCGCAGGATCACATGGCCAAGCGCCATGGCAAGCGCGGCATCGGTGCCCTGCTTGGGATGCAGCCACAGATCGGAAAACTTCGCTGCTTCCGAATAGTCGGGCGAGACCACGACCGACTTGGTGCCCTTGTAACGCACTTCCGTATAGAAATGCGCATCCGGCGTGCGGGTCTGCGGTACGTTGGAACCCCAGAGCATCAGGAAGCCGGCATTGTACCAGTCAGCCGATTCCGGCACGTCGGTCTGTTCGCCCCATGTCATCGGCGAAGCGGGCGGCAGATCGCAATACCAGTCATAGAATGACATGCAGACGCCGCCGAGCAGTGACAGGTAACGTGAGCCCGCCGCATAGGACACCATCGACATGGCCGGGATCGGCGAGAAGCCGATCACGCGGTCCGGTCCATAGGTCTTGGCCGTATAGGCATTGGCCGCGGCGATGATCTCGTTGACTTCTTCCCACGTTGCGCGAACGAAGCCGCCGAGACCGCGCACTTTCATATAGTCGGCACGCTTGGCGGGATCCTGCTGGATCGCGGCCCAGGCCGCGACAGGCGTTTTCAGCGTGCGTTCCTTGCGCCACAGCTTCAGGAGACGGGAGCGGATCAGCGGATATTTCACCCGGTTGGCAGAATAGACATACCAGCTATAGCTTGCCCCGCGCGAACAGCCGCGCGGCTCATGGTTCGGCAGGTCGGCCCGGGTGCGCGGATAATCCGTCTGCTGGGTTTCCCAGGTGATGATGCCGCCCTTGACATAGACTTTCCACGAGCAGGAGCCGGTGCAGTTCACACCATGGGTGGAGCGGACAATCTTGTCGTGCTGCCAGCGCTTGCGATAGGCGTCTTCCCAGTCACGGTTCTCATTGGTCGTGACGCCATGGCCTTCCGAGAAGGTGCCGACATTCTTGCGCGCAAGAAAGTTCAGGCGATCGAGGAGTAGACTCATGATTATATCCTCACTTTATTTCTTCAGGCAGCAGCAGCGGCTGGTTTGCTGCGGTGCTCCACGTCGTAGAGCAGACCGCCTTTTCGGGTGTAGACGCCCCAGGTGATGACGAGGCAGGTCACGTAGAAGATCAGGAAGGCCCAGAGTGCGGCTTCCGGTCCGCCGGTCATGCTGATCGAGGTGCCGTAACCCTTCGGGATGAAGAAGGCGCCGAAGGCAGCAATGGCCGAGGTGAAGCCGGTGATGGCCGCAGATTCCTTGTCTGCTTCGTGACGGCGTTCTTCCGGGGTGGCATTGGGCATAAGCCTGTCCATCTCTTTCGACATGATCGCCGGGATCATTTGGAAGGTGGAGGCATTGCCGATGCCCGTTGCGAAGAACAGCAGGATGAAGGAAGCAAAGAAGCCCCAGAACGCATTCGGCTGATCCTTGATGCCGACGAAGTACAGTACGCCCGCCACGCCGATCATCATCAGGACGAATGCCCAGATGGTGACGCGTCCGCCGCCATATTTATCGGCAAGCCAGCCCGAACCCGACCGCGACAGCGCGCCGACAAGAGGTCCGAGGAAGGCGAACTGAAGTGCATTAACCTCAGGGAACAGGATATTGGTCAGAAGCGGGAAGCCAGCCGAATAACCGATGAACGAGCCGAACGTGCCGGTATAAAGCCAGCACATGATCCAGTTGTGCTTGCGGCGGAAAATGACGGCCTGATCGGCAAACGAAGCCTTGGCCGACGCGATATCGTTCATGCCGAACCAGTTGGCGAAAGCCGTGATGATGATGAATGGCACGAAGAAGAAGCCGGCATTCTGCAGCCAGAGCGGCGTGCTGCCCGCTTCGGTCGCAACCATTGACGGATCGCCGCCAAGCTTGCCGAAGATACCGGCAGTGATGACCAGCGGAACCACGAACTGGACGACGCTGACGCCGAGATTGCCGAGGCCCGCATTGAGTGCTGCCGCATTGCCCTTCTCTTTCTTCGGGAAGAAGAAGGAGATGTTGGACATGGAGGAGGCGAAGTTACCGCCGCCGAAGCCGCAGCAGAGCGCCAGCAGCAGGAAGATGAAGTAAGGCGTATTCGGGTTCTGCACGGCATAGCCGATACCGATGGCCGGAATGACCAGCGACCAGGTGGTCAGTGTGGTCCACAGGCGGCCGCCGAAGATCGGCACCATGAAGGAATAGAAGATGCGGAAGGTCGCGCCCGAAATGCCGGGGAGCGCCGCCAGCCAGAACAGCTGGTCGGTCGTGAACTGGTAACCCACCAGCGGCAGCTTTGCCACCACCACGGACCAGACCTGCCAGATGGCGAAGGATAGAAGCAGTGCCGGGATCGAAAGCCACAGGTTGCGCTTGGCGATCCTCCTTCCCTTCTCTTCCCAGAAGGTCGGATCGTCCGGACGCCAGTCGGTCAGGACGGAATCGCCCTTTGCCGGCTTGACGTCGGCTTTCTTCAAGCCCTGCAATTCAGCAAAGGCCGGAAGCTCTTCCGTCGTCTTGCCCTCGGCTGCGCGCTCCATCTGGCGGATCGAGACATGCATCCACGCAAAGGAAACCGCGACGATGACAAAGAGCAGCATGAAGCAGCTCGTCCAGAGGCCGGTCTGGTCCAGAAGTACACCGAACAGGATCGGCAGGATGAAGCCGCCAAGACCGCCGATCATGCCCACCAGACCGCCGACGGAGCCGACATTGCCCGGATAATAGACCGGAATGTGCTTGAAGACGGCCGCCTTGCCCAAGGCCATGAAGAAGCCGAGAATGAAGACGGTGATGGTGAAGCCGATCACGCCCATTTCGGCATGGAAGGCCAGCGGACCATTATCGCTCTGGATGACATAGTCCGTCGGCGGATAGGACAGTATGAATGTCGCGACCAGCGAGACGGCGAAGGTCCAGTACATGACCCGGCGCGCGCCATAGACATCCGAAAGATGTCCGCCATAGGCGCGGAAAAGACTTGCCGGGACGGAGAAGAATGCCGCGATGATACCTGCGAGGCGAATATCGACGCCATAGACATGGATCAGATATTGCGGCAGCCACAGCGCGAGAGCCACGAAGGCGCCGAAGACGAAGAAATAGTAAAGCGAGAAACGCCAGACCTGAATATTCTTCAGCGGCTCCAGCTCCATCAAGGTGCTGGCGGGTTTTTCGCCCTTGCGCCGACGCTCGACCAGGACCGGATCGTCACTCGTGGTGAAATAGAAAATCAACGCCATGACGACCATCGCGGCCGCCCAGACTTCGGCGACCGTATGCCAGCCGAATGCAACCATGACCATCGGCGCGAAGAACTTCGTCACCGCCGCTCCAACATTGCCCGCGCCGAAAATGCCAAGCGCAACGCCCTGCTTTTCCGGCGGATACCAGCGCGAGACATAGGCAACGCCAACCGAGAACGACCCGCCCGCCACGCCAACGCCAAGCGCTGCAATCAGCATTTGCGGATAGGTGGTGGCGTAGGTCAGAAGATAGGTGGCAACCGCCGAGACCAGCATTGTGAGCGTGAAGATGGCCCGACCGCCATAGCGATCCGCCCAGATGCCCAGAATGACGCGGATCAGCGATCCCGTAAGGATCGGCGTACCGACGAGCAAGCCGAACTGGGTTTCGCTTAAGCCCAGCTCGGATCGAATTTCAATGCCGATGATTGCAAAGATGGTCCAGACCGCAAAACACACTGTGAAAGCGGTCGTACTCATCGCTAGCGCCGTGGTCTGCGCCCTGGGATTTTCCCCTGCGACATGTTGCATAGGCGTACTCCGAATTGAATACCATTGGAGGTTTCGTATGCACTTATGCGTCGACTTTCAGATGAATACATTGATTAAGATCAATATCTTTAGACTATTCAAGTTGAATTTTAGATATTCGTGGCTTAACGACCAAAATAGACCTAGTTAGTTCAAAGTATTGATTTATGCGCATTGCGCAATTGATATTTATCAAGCATAATAGACTGATGAAAACTTGACCCCAAAAGTGAGGTTTAATGCGAGAAGAAGACATCGACGCGCTGAAGAATTTGCCGCTCTTCATGGATATGGCAGATGCCACTTTCGAGCGGATCATGCGCCCGAGCTTCGTGCAGTCGTTTCCGCCACGCACGACCCTTATCAAGGAAGACGAGCCTGCGGACTTCCTGTTCGCAATCCTGGACGGCCTCGTGTTGATGTCCGCGAAATCGGACGACGGCGAAACCGCGCTGGAAATATTGCGCGCCGCCGATATTTTCATTCTCGCAGCCGTGCTCAATGACGATGTGTGCCTGCAAACTGCACAGACCCTCACGCCAACCCGTGTGCTGATGGTGCCTTCAAGTCTGGTTCGGGATTTGATGAGCGAGGACGTCGGTTTCATGCGCGCCGTCGTCTTTGAAACGGCACGCGCCTATCGTCGTCTGGTCAAAGAGCTGAAGGCGCAGAAGCTTAGAAGCAGTGTGCAGCGCCTCGCCAACTGGATCGTCAAGGAATCGCTCTTTAACAACGGCGCAGATGTCGTAATGATCCCTTATGAAAAACGGACACTTGCCGCCTATCTCGGCATGACACCGGAAAACCTGTCGCGCAGTTTTGCAACGCTCGGGTCCCACGGTGTCAGTGTGCAGGCCTCTGCAATCAAGATCACGAACAAGAACAAGCTGCTGCAGTTTGCGGCACCTTCCCATCTGATCGACAGGGAAGAACCGGCGCGCACGGCCGGCAGGGTTTGAGACCGGCTTTCATCTTCCTGTCAAACAGAACGACTATCCGGTGACTTTCCTGATCGAACGGATATCCGCCATGAAAGCACCTTTTGTTGCACTGTTTCTTGCCCTTGCCACCAGCGCTGCGGCACAGGAAATGCAGAAGCCGGAACTCATCGGCGCTATCATGCTACCGACCGGCCTGAAAATCGGCGGCATTGAATTCGGCGGAATTTCCGGCCTCGACTACGACCCACGTGAAAATATCTATTACGCCATATCCGACGATCGTTCGGAAAACGCACCTGCGCGCTTTTACAAGCTCAAGCTCGCCATCGACGGTTCCGGCGTGCAAAGCCTTGATGTTCTGGAAACAGTCAAGCTTCTGGATAAGGCCGGCAAATCATTTGCGCTGAAGGATGTGGACCCTGAAAGCATCCGTTTCAACGTGGCGACCGGCACGATCTACTGGTCAAGCGAAGGCGATAAGAACGGCAGGCCTTTTATCGGCGAAGCAAAGACCGATGGCAGTTTCATTCGCGAATTTGCTTTGCCGGAAGCCTACATTCCCGACGAAGGCAAGACACGCGGCGTCCGCAACAATCTGTCTTTTGAAAGCCTGACCATCACACCGGACGGCAAGACGCTTCTGGCGGGGACGGAAAACGCCCTGACACAGGATGGAGACAAGGCGACACTCGACCATGGCAGCCGTTCACGCATCATCGCCTTTGACCTCGCCTCAGGCAATGTGACGGCAGAATATGCCTATGACACCGACCCAATCTTCACCAAGGCGACGCTGCCGCCCTTCTGGAACGATAACGGTCTGTCGGAATTCGTTTCCGATGGAAACGATCTCCTCACTGTCGAACGCTCCTTCGCCATGGGTGTGGGCAATCGTATTACGCTCTACCGCGCATCTTTCGACGGTGCCAGCAATGTAAAGGATGTGCCCTCACTGGCCAATCAGTCTGTGACATCGCTCAGCAAGAAACTTTTCCTCCAGCTGAACGAAGGTGATTTCGGCCTCGACATCGACAATATAGAGGCCATCACCTTCGGGCCGATGATTGACGGCAAGAGAACGCTGATCCTTGCCTCGGATAACAATTTCAACCACGGTCAGGTTTCACAGTTCATTGCTTTGAAGCTGCCCTGACCGACCCGGGCATTTCCAGCAAAAGTGCTAAGCGGTTTTGCGTAGGATAATGCGACGAAACAAATATTCAGAGCTCAGGTCCAGAAATAGCGCACGATATGGAAGAAGACCGGAGCCGAAAAGACGAGACTGTCGGCCCGGTCCAGCATCCCGCCATGTCCTTCGATCATATGGCCCCAGTCCTTCACGCCGCGATCGCGCTTGATGGCGGAGGCAACAAGCCCGCCGAAGAAGCCCATGATGCATGATGTGGCCGCAAGGGCACCCGCCTGAACCGGCGAAAACGGTGTCAGCCATGCAAGCCCTGCCCCCAGAAGAGAGGCGCTCGCGACACCGCCCACAAAACCTTCCCAGGTTTTGGACGGCGATATGCTGGGCGCGATGCGATGTTTTCCAAACAGCTTTCCGAAAATATACTGCAGCACATCGCTGCCCTGCACGGTGGCCACCAGAAACGCGATCAGAAGCAGTTTCTTGCCGTCAAAACCGGGAATATCCAGTGTCATCAGCGCGGGCACATGGCTTATGCAATAGACCGACAGCATGATGCCCCATTGCTGCTCGCTGATACGCTCCAGAAAGCGCGACGTGTCCCCGGAAAGTGCAGTCAGAACCGGCATGGCGAGGAAGCAATAGACCGGGATGAAGATGGAATAGAGCCCGTACCAGTCGATCCAGATCAGATAATATTGCACCGGAATGACCAGCAGGAACATGCCGAGCAGCACGCGGTGGTCGGCGCGTCGCGTCTGCGTCAGCGTCGCATATTCGCGCAAGGCCGCGAATGATATCAGCGCGAACAGCACGATCACGCCACCCTTTCCGAACAGGAAAGCGATGCACATGGCCCCGACCATGATCCACCATGCCTTGATGCGGGCATTGAGATTGACCAGCGTGGATGAAAGCGGCTTCGGCGCGCGCCATGCAAGAACACCGGCAACGGCGCTTGCCGTTATCAGAACGCCCATGAGGCCAAGGAATAATCGGGTCGTTTCACTCATGAGTGATTACCATTCTGAGGCTGAATATCGAGAAGGCTCTGACGGGCGCGGGCGAGAAATTCCTTGCGGTCCTCACCCTCGCCAAGCTGCACCGGCGCACCGAAAATGACACGGCAAAGAAGCGGCACCGGCAGCATGGCGCCCTTGGGTAGCACGCGCGACATGTTTTCGATCCAGCATGGCACCAGCTCGACATCGGGGCGTGCCAGCGCCAGATTATAGATGCCGGAACGAAAGCGCAGCAGCGCTTCATCGGTCATGTTGCGTGTGCCTTCGGGAAAGATGATGAGCGAATGACCATCGGCCAGCGCTTTCAGCATCACTTCCATCGGGTCTTGCGTGCGTTCCACCCAGTTGCGCTCGACAAGCACGGTGCGCAACAGAACTTCTGCCATGAACTGGCGCACGCGGTTGCCCCGCCAGTAATCAGCACCGGCGACAGCACGGGTGCGTGCGCGCTCTTCCTGATCGAGACAGGAGGAAAGCAGGATGAAATCGCCGTGGCTTGTATGGTTGGCAAAATAGATGCGCTGATTGCGCGACGGACCGGTGCCGCTCCAGATTGGCCGCACGCCGGTAATCCCGCGCGACAGGATTGCCAGAAACGAACCGAACGTCGATTGCACCTGATGGCGGATCAGTTCCCGCATGTTACAGCCCCTGACCCAATGGCACCGTGGCCAGCAGAATGAAAAGTACGATACCCAGCCCCATGAAGAACCGCAGACGCCCCATGATGCGTCGCGAGCCTTCTATCCTTTTCGCGAGTGGACGGACCGTGCCGTCATTGGAGCGCAACCCCATGCGCTCAAGAATGCTGTCTACCTCACCCAAGCCCGTTTCACCGGAACCGGCGATCAGCTTGAAAAGCGCGGCATCGAACAGGAGATGCGCAGCGATACCCAGCACGATCAACGCGCTTACCAACAAAAGCGGCCAGATCAGCCAGAAGGCCAGATCATGCACCGGGCGCATGAAGGGCGCGACCGCAAGCAAAGCCACGGCGACAACAATGCCGAGAAAGGCATTGCGGCGCAGAACAATTGCTATGGACGCTGCCGGAAAATTCATGTCAGCTCCTCCGCCAAATGCAGATGCACCGGCCAGCCCCTGGCACGGATCAGCGCTTCGGCTTCTCGCGCATTGGCGACACGCCCGGTAGAGACGAGCCATGCGACCGCAACTGTTGCGCTGCGCTGAAAACCAAGCGCGCAACAGACAAGAACCGGGCCGTGATGGCGTGCGGCTTCAACGGCATCGGAGGCCAGTTGCACCTTTTCCGATGACGGCGCGACCAGATCGAGCGTGCCAAAGTTTTTCCATTCCGTGGCATGCAGCGGTGGCACCATTTCAGCGGCAAGATCAATGACGGCAGCAAAGGATGAGGGTTCTGCGGCTCTTGGAAAATGCCCGAGAAACACTCCGTCGGCCAACTCGACATGCGGCGGCAGCTTGCGTGTCCAGAACCGCACATTCAGCCGAGCAAAAAACCGGTAAGGCCAAAGCAGCCAACGGCTTGCGAGACTGACCGATCCATCTGTCTGCTTCTGGAAAATGCCAGCACCTGCACCGAAATAGCCAAGCGCTACAATGGCCAGTGCCGTTGCAGGCCAGAGCCAGAAAACTGCATAGCCGGTGACGGTCAGGCCATGGATGGCGAGCACCAGAAACAGGATTGCGCCTGCCAGATAGTAAAACCCGATCCTTCTGGCTTTGGGGTCTGATGTGAACCGAAACTCTGCCAGCGGCGAAGGACCGCTGCGCGGAAAAAGCCACAAGGCAAACAGGCCAAGCAAAGCACCTGCCGGAATATCGACCGCGTGATGCTGATAGGTGGTCAGCACCGACAGACCGATCAGCAGACACCAGACATGCCAGACCATGCGTATGGTATCGCCCATCACGCGGCGCATCTGATCCCAGATGATGATCAAGAGCGCGATATGCAGCGAGGGCGCCTGATTAAAGGGTTTGTCGAAGCCGCCAAGCACATCGAACATAAAACCCGGAAGACCTGCCGTTGCCGGTTTTACAAAAGTTGCGGTCAACGGAAAAGCGACGAAGCAGAGCACAGCGATGATCTGTGCCGTCAGATAGCGTTTTGCCAGCCGGTCGACCTGTTCGGGGCTGTCATTGACGAACAGCGCAATCGCATAAAACAGATTGACCGACCAATAGGGAACGATGCTCCACGCGATAAACGGAACTTGGCTTTCCCATCCGAAAGCAAGGTTAGGCACATGACCTTGCTGCGATGCGAGCCAGTTGGCCGTACCGTAGGTCAGGTAGAAAAAGGGCGCTAGAAACAGAAGCCAAAGGATCGCGCGACGGATCACAGGCCGCCGCGAAGATCCGTCAAGTTGCGTCAAATGCACTGTCACGCTTGGCCGTCTCCCACGCGCTCCGCAATCGAGACGGTGAAAATGCCCCACTGATCGACGCGCTGTTCGAGCTTGCGATAACCGGCCTTCTCGACAAGCTGATCCATTTCGCCCTGCGTGCGACGGCGCATCACCCATGCCTCGCCGCCGCGATGTGACGTGAGCGCACGCGCGATCATTTCAAGCTGCGGATGCCATGGTTGGTTGGTGTAGATCAGCAATGAGCCGGGTTTCTGCACGCGGGCAAGGCCCGAAAGTGACCGGTTGATCAGCGCATTATCGGGGAAAAGTTCGTAAAGACCGGACACGATGGCGAGGTCCGGCTGCGGCGTGACCGCTGCAAGGCTTTCCTCGTTGAATGCGTCACCCTCTTCCATATGGGCAGTCGCCTCCAGCCCGCGATCCCGGATGAGCTTGTTACCCGCCAGCACATTGATCGGCGAATAATCGCGCAGGTGAATGCTGTCCGGCATGGCGTCCGCACGCACCACCGCATCAATGACATAGCGGCCATGGCCGCAGGCAATGTCGAGAATATTGGTCGAGCGGCCCTCGCTTTTGAGCCGTCTGATCGCCGCACCGATTAGTTCTTCCAGATGCACCTTGCGCTGGCGAATGCCGCGCCAGCCGATCGCTTCCAGAAACTGCTTGTCGATGAGCTTGCCACCCGGCCCCAGGCCGCGTGCTTCATTCTCATAGACATAATCGAGCGTGGAACCGGAATCGAACCCCGTGCGCTTGCCGACTTTCAACCCTTCCGAAAACAACGCACCGAAGGCTATCGAAGCGCGTGTCGACGCCCAGTAAAGCCCCTGCGCGGTCAGAAGCGGCACCGGGCTCGACAACCGGTCGGCCTCGTCGCGCGTGTGGCCTGCAATATGCGCATCCGTCAGATCGGCGCGCTGCGGCTTTTCGGCAAAACGGTCCTCAATGAAATCGTGGATGAGTTCGATTGCGGGTTTGCGATCCCGTTCGCCGAGCGTGTCGTGATAGAACCCTTTCAGAACATGCCGCTCCTTGATGCGGCTGCCGAGATTTTCAAAGAAGCGATGTTGCGGCGCAGGACGCACGACCAAATCGCTGCCGGAAATGAGCAGTTGCGTCGGAACGGTGATCGCCCGCGCATCGTCCACCACGCGCTTCGCCGTCTCATAGAGTTGCAGCAGGATGTGCGAGGCGATGGGGCGCGTAATCAGCGGATCGGTACGATAGGATTCGATGCGTTCCGGATCATGGGTCAGGAATTGCGGCTTGACGTATGAATTGACGTAGAAAGTGCCTTTCAGCTTCTGCCACAGGCCGATGCCTTCCTTGGCGAGTGGCACATAGAGCTTGATGTCGAAAGCGGGCGAAGCCAGCACCAGCGCCCGAATATTCGGCGCATAGTCATGCACCCAGGCCGCAGCCAGAACCGCGCCGACACTCTGCGCGATGATTGCCACATCCTTGATGGCGGTGCCAGTTTCCTGACGGATATGGGCGACAAAACTGTCGAGGTCACGGATCGACGCGCCGAAGGACGGCGAGAAGCCGCGCACGCCCGGCGACTGGCCGTGGCCGCGTGCATCCCAGGCGTAGAAGGCGTAGTCATCCAGCCCCAGCTCATCAACGAGGTGTGCGACGCGTCCGCTGTGCTCATGGCCACGATGCAGGAGGACAATCACGCCTTTCGGCCTGCCGGAAATTGCCGGCCAGAAACGGTAGAACAGCGACGTGCCGTCATGGGTGACGAACTGGCTTTCCTGCGCCGCGCGATGCCGATTTGTAGCGTGCTCGTTCATGCCATCCCCTCTCCACCTGTTTCCTCATGGGACAATTGCCCGCAATTTCTATTGAGTGAAACAAAATGTTTGAATAAACGAGCTGGAGCGAACCGCAAATAGCTGTTCAATACTTATTCTTCGTTTCCCAAGAGATTCTTGATGTCGGTTTATCAACTCAAGTCGCGTTTCCAGAATTTACTGAGACCTCTTGTCGTGCGACTTGCTGCAGGCGGTGTAACGGCCAATCAGGTTACAGTCGCTGCCGCGCTCGTCTCGATCATACTTGGCGCTTTTCTGGCGTTGAGCGGTAACGCGGCATGGTTTGCACTCGTCCCGATCTGGCTTTTCCTGCGGATGGCGCTGAACGCTGTCGACGGAATGCTGGCGCGCGAACACGGACAGAAATCGACACTGGGTGCCTATCTCAACGAGATTGGAGACGTTGTTTCCGATGCCGCCCTTTATGCGCCCTTCGCGATCATCGCGCCGTTCACCAGCCCATGGCTATTCGCGATTATCTTTCTGGCCACCCTTACGGAATTTGCAGGCGTTGCCGGTGCGTCCGTGGGTGCGAGCCGCCGCTATGACGGCCCGATGGGCAAAAGTGACCGCGCTGTGGTCTTTGGCGTGCTCGGCGCGTGGATTGCCATTGATGGCATTCTGCCACAATGGATTTTCTGGCTGCAGCCGCTCCTATGCCTGCTTCTGGTCGCGACCACGGTCAAGCGCATCACAAACGGCATAAACGAAGCAAAGAGCGGGTAAAACGGCTTTCCGGTACTGGTATTGACGCAATTGGGGCCTATGTTGGTCCATTCAATTCCAGCTCAATCGGAGGCCATGCCAATGAAGAAAGCTAAGACTGCTTTTCTGTTTGCGGGCATATTCGCATTTTCATCCGCGCTCAGCCCGGCGCTGGCTGCCAGCAATGGCAGTTCGAAACAAAGGGCGAAGGAAGTCACCGCTGTCGTCAACGCCGTCGCGCAGAAAATGCCCGACCAGCCGATCAATACGGTGATGTATATCCGCTCCAATAATTTCGAGGTTCTCGCAGGCGACTGCACCGTGCGAGCGCATATCATCTCGTCGGGTCACAAGGCGAAAAGCACTTCTCCCGACAAGATCAAGGTCCGGCTCAACAAGCGGCGGTGCGCGCGCTAGAGCATTGCCAGCAAAAGCGCGAAGCGGTTTTGCCTAGGATAGTGCGGCAAACCAATTCGTTAGAACAGCCCTGCTATAACAGGACCGTTCTAACTCCCATTAAGCTGTGACTTTGCAACGGTCTTGACGACCCAGTCGGCAAAGACGCGGAGACGGTTGCTGAGGTGCCTGTTGGGCGGATAGACCAGATAGATCGGCATCGGCTCGATTTCCCATTCCTGCAGGACAGGGCGCAACGTGCCGTTTTCTATGTCATCCTTCACCATGAACAAGGGTGCCTGCACCACACCGAGCCCTGCGCGCGCGGCTGCGAGATAGGTGGTCGATTCGTTCGCTGCCACCACATAGCGTCCGTTGACCTCGATTTCCTCCGTCCCTTTTTTGAAACGGAACGGCATCTGCTGGCCGGTCGATGGCCGGAAATAACCGACCACCGTGCAGTTCCTGCCGAGATCGGACGGGTGCAGCGGCGTGGAACAACGGTCGAGATATTCGGCGGAAGCGCAGGCGATGAAATGCATGTCGCCGATGCGCCGCGCAATCAGCGACTGGTCGGCCAGCTCGCCAATGCGGATGGCGCAATCGACGTTCTCCGCCACATAATCAACAGGCCGGTCCGATACGCCAAGATCGATCTGGATATCGGGATAACGCTGATGAAACTCGATCAGCGCCGGAATGATGATGAGATTGGCGACCGCGCTCGCCATTTCCACGCGCAGGCGACCTTTGGGCAAGGTCTGGGCGCTCGACAGGCTGCCGTCAAGTTCCGCAAGATCGGCCAGCAATCGTGCAGCGCGCTCATAGTAAAGTGCGCCATCCGGTGTTACGAGAACACGGCGGGTCGTACGATTGAGGAGTTTGGTACGAAGATGGGCTTCCAATCCCTGGATAAGATTGCTGATCGTTGCCTTGGGCATATTGAGCGAGGCGGAGGCGCGCGTGAAGTTCCCGGTTTCAACAACCCGGAGAAAAGCGCGCATGGCCGAGAGCTGGTCCATTATCAAAAAGCCGTCATTGTTCGAGATTCTGGACAGTGTAACCAATTATAGGGGACTATTCCAGCCTATAGACAATGCTAATATCTAACCATGGCGGTTTGCCGCTATACATGAAGGCCAAGAAAGATGTGCGAGAAGTTTACGGTTGAGACAATGCAGGCGGGTAACACCAACTGCACGGCGCGCATTTATAAGGGCGCCAAGTTGCTCTCTCCGCCGCCTGTGGTGTTGCACCTTCACGGCGGTGCTTTCTCGGTCAACTGCCTTGGTGACTGCGAGCGTGTTGCCGAAACACTTGCCGAGGCAGGTGCGGTGGTCGTGTCGCCAGAATATTCGTCGGCCTGCCTCAACCCGTTCCCGGCGGCGCTTGAGATAGCCTACTCCATTTTGTCTTCGATGCGCGCGCGTTGCCCTGAATTAGCGCACAAGAAGTCGATGCTGTTCGTCGCCGGTGAAGAGGCGGGCGGCAATATTGCTGCCGGCGTAGCCCTCATGGCGCGCGATCAATATCTGACCGAACTCAAGGGTCAGATACTGCTTTCGCCCATGCTCGACCCCTGCCTCGCCACGGCGTCTTTCCGCAAGTATTGCCCGGAAAGCGCCGTCCAGACGATGTCGGATGGCTGGCAGCATTATCTGGGCGAGTGTGCGGGTTTCACCCACCCCTACGCCGCGCCTGCCCTGTGTACGCGTCTTGCTGGTCTGGCACCCACCTTGCTTGTCACCAGCGCCCAGTGCCCGATGCGCGATGAAACGCAGGCCTATGCCGAGCGTCTCCGTCAGGCGGGCGTGAAGGTACAATCGCATGTCCTGCCCGGGAAAGCTGGCTGGATAGCCGAAAACAAGGTGGCGGGCACCGACTGGTCGCCACAGGAACATAAACTTATCGACCTGTTTTCCGATTTCTTCCGGCAGGCAGGAGCAAAGTCAATCGCAGCATAACATCAGTTTTAAAGTCCTCCCAAGCTTTGATCTGGTGCTCACATTGAAGCCGGCCCCCACCGGTTAGGAGATACAACAATGACATCGATCACAGCCCGCCGGGCCCTATGGGGCGCCGGCCTGAGTATCCTATTGTCTGCAGCCGGCGGCGGCGCCATTCTCTTTGGCGCGCCTCACCTCAAGGCCGATGCTGCAACCGATATTTCCGCTCCACCGCCCGCCGTGCCGGTTTCGGTCGCCAAGGCAGAATCGCGACGCATCGTAAGCTGGGAAGAGTTTTCCGGCCGTCTGGAAGCGATTGACCGGGTAGAAATTCGGCCGCGTGTCGGCGGCGCCATCCTGAAAGCCCATTTCCGCGAAGGCGCTCTGGTGAAACAGGGTGACCTGCTCGTCACCATCGATCCCGAGCCCTATGCGGCGGCGGTCGAAAAGGCAAAAGCGCAGGTTTCCGCTGAAGAAGCCCGCGTCGCACTGGCCAAGACCGAACTGGAACGCGGGCGCCAGCTCGTGACCACCCGTACGATCGCCCAAAGCGGCCTCGACCAGCGCTCCAGCGCCTATGATGAGACGCAAGCAAGCTTACGTTCCGCCAAGGCAGCCCTGCGTTCCGCCGAGCTCGATCTTCAATATACCGAAGTGCGCGCACCGATTTCCGGTCGCGTCGGGCGGCTGGAAGTCACGGCAGGCAATCTCGTTGCGGCAAGTTCCGCCTCGCCGGTCCTGACCACGCTTGTTTCGGTCGATCCGATCTATGCAAGCTTCAGCGCCAATGAGGAAGTCGTCACCAAGGCGCTTGCCAAGCTTGCAGCCTCGCCTGGCGGAAACGCCATCGAGCGCATTCCTGTCCAGATCGGCACTGCTTCCGATGAAGGCACCCCGATTTCCGGCCATATTCAGCTCATCAACAATGAAGTCGATGCCACAACCGGCACAATTCGGGTTCGTGCGGCAATCGACAATCCGGACGGAAGGCTCATTCCGGGCCAGTTTGTCCGCATTCGTTTCGGTGAGCCGGAACCGGATGAAAAACTGGTGGTGAGCGACCGGGCGATTTCTTCCGATCAGGACAAGAAGTTCGTCTTCGTGGTCGGCACGGATAACAAGGTTGAATACCGGCAGGTAGTTCTTGGTCGCAATTATGACGGCCTGCGCATTATCGAAAGCGGGTTGAAGCCCGGCGAGAATATCGTCGTGAACGGCCTGCAGCGCATTCGTCCGGGCGTGGTCGTCGCACCGCAACCGGTAACCGAAACACTTGCCCAGAACTAGAGCGGTTCCAGTTTGAACGGAATCGTGGAACCGCTCTATCTCTTTGCTTGTACGCATTTACCTCACGCAAAACCGCTTCGCACTTTTGCTGGAAATGCTCATTGAAACAGTGCGCGCCTGAAGCGCGCATAAACGCAAACACTCAGCCTAAACAACCCGCGAGAACACTTGTTCCCGCGGGCCGGGAGAGTCTTTGCCTTCCCGCTTAAGGGGGATAAACAGATGAACTTTTCACGCTTTTTCGTCGACCGCCCGGTCTTCGCTGGCGTTCTGTCGGTCCTGATCTTCGTTGCCGGTCTGATCGGCATGACAGGTCTGCCGATCTCGGAATATCCGGAAGTCGTGCCGCCACAAATCGTAGTTCGCGCGCAATATCCGGGCGCCAACCCAGCCGTTATTTCCGAAACCGTCGCCACGCCGCTTGAAGAACAGATCAACGGCGTCGAAGGCATGCTTTATATGCAGAGCCAGGCGACCGCCGACGGCGTCATGACGCTGACCGTCACATTTGCGCTCGGCACCGATCCCGATCAGGCCCAGCAGCTGGTGCAGAACCGTATTTCGCAGGCCGAACCGCGCCTGCCGGAAGAAGTGCGCACCCTTGGCGTCACAACTGCCAAAAGCTCGCCCGACCTGACGCTGGTGGTTCACCTCATCTCGCCCGATGGCCGGTATGACGTGAACTATCTGCGCAACTATGCCGTTTTGAACGTCAAGGATCGTATCGCCCGTATTCCGGGCGTCGGTCAGGTGCAGATATTCGGCGGCGGTGATTATTCGATGCGCGTCTGGATTGACCCGCAGAAGGCAGCCGAACGCGGACTTTCTGCAAGCGATATCGCCACTGCCATCCGCCAGCAGAACGTTCAGGCTGCTGCCGGTGTCATCGGCGCATCGCCGTCCGTTTCGGGCCTCGACCTTCAGCTATCCGTCAATGCGCAAGGCCGTCTCCAGTCACCGGAAGAGTTCGCGAACATCGTCGTAAAATCGGGCAGCGAAGGTGAAATCACCCGGCTGGGCGATGTTGCGCGTGTCGAAATGGGCGCAGCTGATTATTCCCTGCGCTCGCTCCTCGACAACAAGTCAGCGGTTGGCATGGGTGTGTTTCAGGCACCCGGCTCCAATGCGCTTGAAATTTCCGAAAACGTCCATGCCGCCATGGCCGACCTGAAGAAAACTATGCCGGAAGGCGTGGATTTCGACATCGTCTATGACACGACGGCGTTTGTGAAAGCCTCGATTGAGTCGGTCATTCATACCCTGCTTGAAGCCATCGTGCTGGTGGTGATCGTCGTTATCATGTTCCTGCAGACATGGCGCGCCTCCATCATCCCACTGGTTGCCGTTCCCGTCTCCATCGTCGGCACGTTTGCGGTGATGTATGTGTTCGGCTTCTCCATCAATGCGCTCAGCCTCTTCGGCCTCGTGCTTGCCATCGGCATCGTGGTCGATGACGCCATCGTGGTGGTGGAAAATGTCGAGCGTAACATCGAGCAGGGCCTGTCGCCGGTCGAGGCAACCTATCGCGCCATGCAGGAAGTGTCCGGGCCGATCATCGCCATCGCGCTGGTGCTGGTTGCGGTCTTCGTGCCGCTTGCCTTCATCACCGGCCTGACCGGTCAGTTCTACCGCCAGTTCGCTCTCACCATCGCGATCTCGACGGTGATCTCCGCCTTCAACTCGCTGACGCTTTCGCCTGCTCTGGCAGCTCTGCTGCTGCGCGGTCACGATGCGCCGAAGGATCGGCTGACCCGGATCATGGACAGGCTGTTCGGCTGGTTCTTCCGTGGCTTCAACCGTTTCTTTGGTGCAAGTTCAAACGCCTATGGACGCGGCGTTGGCAGCATTCTCTCGCGCAAGTCGCTGGTGATGGGCCTCTATGTCGTGCTGCTCGGCGTCACCTTCGTGCTGTTCCGTGCAGTGCCCGGCGGCTTCGTTCCGGCGCAGGACAAGCAATATTTGATCGGCTTCGCGCAATTGCCGGATGCGGCAACGCTCGACCGTTCGGAAAATGTGATCCGCCGCATGAGCGACATTGCCCTCAAGCATCCGGGCGTGGCCAATGCCATTGCCTTCCCCGGTCTGTCGATCAATGGTTTCACCAACTCGTCGAACTCCGGCATCGTTTTCGTGACGCTGAAGCCGTTCGAGGAGCGTAAAACCCCGGAACTTTCGGCCAATGCCATCACCGGAGAACTGAACCAGCAGTTCGGCGCCATTCAGGATGCTTTCATCGCCATGTTCCCGCCACCGCCCGTTCAGGGTCTCGGCACGACAGGCGGTTTCAAGCTCCAGCTTGAGGATCGCAACGGGCTTGGCTTCAAGGCGCTGGACGATGCGACCAAAGCGTTTCTCGCCAAGGCCTATCAGACACCCGAGCTGGCTGGTCTCTATTCGAGCTACCAGATCAATGTGCCGCAGCTTTATGCCGATCTTGATCGCACGAAGGCACGGCAGCTGGGCGTGGCGGTAACCGATGTGTTCGAAACCCTGCAGATTTATCTGGGTTCGCTCTATGTCAACGACTTCAATGCCTTTGGACGTACCTATAGCGTGCGCATTCAGGCCGACGCGAATTACAGAAGCCATGCCGAAGATATCGGCAAGCTGAAGGTTCGTTCGCAGTCGGGCGAGATGATCCCGCTGTCGGCTCTTCTGAAAGTCGAGCAGACCGTAGGTGCGGAACGCGCCATCCGTTATAACGGCTTCCTTTCCGCCGATATCAACGGCAACCCGGCTCCCGGCTTCTCGTCCGGGCAGGCACAGGCTGCCATCGAACGGATCGCGGAAGAAACCCTCCCTCCGGGCATCGCTTACGAGTGGACCGATCTGACCTACCAGCAGATTCTCGCCGGTAATTCAGGTTTCCTCGTCTTCCCTCTGGCGTTGCTGCTCGTCTATCTGGTTCTGGCCGCGCAATATGAAAGCCTTGTCCTGCCGCTGTCGATCATCATGATCGTGCCAATGGGGATCATGGCCGCACTCACCGGCGTCTGGCTGACAGGAGGTGACAACAACGTCTTCACCCAGATCGGCTTGATAGTCCTTGTAGGGCTGTCGGCAAAGAACGCGATCCTGATCGTGGAATTCGCCCGCGAGCTGGAGCTGTCCGGACGAAGTGTCGTGCAGGCGGCGGTCGAGGCAAGCCGGTTGCGTCTGCGCCCGATCCTGATGACCTCGATGGCCTTCATCATGGGCGTGGTGCCTCTGGTAATGTCGACAGGTGCTGGCGCGGAAATGCGCTCAGCCATGGGTGTCGCAGTCTTTGCAGGCATGATCGGCGTGACGGCCTTCGGCATCTTCATGACGCCGGTGTTCTATGTGCTGATCCGCAAGCTCTCAGGTGAACGTCCGTTGAAACATGCAGGTGCAAAGATCGAAGCCCCGCATCTGGCGCCGGGGGAATAACCCCGGCATCACCTCAAGACCTGACCAGAAGGGCCGGAGCAATCCGGCTCTTTTCATGTAATCAGCGGATTTATTTTCTTCGCGTCGCGATATCGCCCGATTCTGTTTCTTAAGAGGGAGCTTGCTCGATGCATGAAGGAGAAGATTGTTGCAAAAGACCGGTTTGCTTGCCCTCGCCCTTGTTGTCACTGCGCTAACAGCGTGTTCCGAAACAACGCCCGGCCCGTCGGCAAGTGCCGCTCCTGCAAAACCGCCTGTCGATCCGACACCCATCACCGGCAACTGGTGCAGCTCCGACGGCCAGCGGTTCTCCATTTCCGGCGAGCGTTTTGACAGCCGTGACAGCCAATGCTCCGTAACACGGATAAACAATTACGAAGGCACGTTTACCGTGGCCATGTCCTGCACCGCCAACGGTCAACAGTCGAACGAAAACATCACTATTTCACCTGTCGGCCAGTCGCTGCATATCTCGTTCCTGTCCATGGGTGGCAAGCGGGCAGTGGTGAGCCGCTGCGCCTCCTGACCGCCCCTAAATCACATTACGGCATAACCATGATTTGGCGCGATTTTCGCGCCAGATGCGTTTTTACGAGCAGAAGCGTTGCGTTTTCCAGACGGAGATTACGGCGAATGCCCGACTAAATCATGACCAAACTATGGCAAATGATGTTCCGGGACAATGTGATGCGACAGGGCGGTCCCGCTCTGCTAAACTTGCCGTTGCAATGCCACACCCAAACTGAAGGGAGACAGACATGAAAGTCGTATTCGTGACTACAGCTGTCCTCGCTCTGTCGGTTACAGCTGCGATGGCAGACTGCACTTATCATAATGCTCAATCCTCCACGAAGATGGAGAAGCCTCAGACAACTGCAAGCATTCAGACAACGGCATCGGAACAGAAATAGCTGCCGGAATGTTTGAAGCTGAACTGCCATATTTTCATTTGTGACGATCGTGGCCATAAGCAACCATCGTCACAAATTTTATGAGCTAGAACTTCACGTTAAACGAAGTGTTGAAGCCATTCCGGCTCCGCTGCGCCATTCACGTGAAGTGTATTAGTTTTCGGAGGTACACTTCTTTTACACACCTAACTAACGGTGGGGACGGCGCAACGTCGGGAAATCGCGAGAATCTTGAAAAGGTGATCGGAAAATTATCCGCTTTGGCAAAAGTGCAAAAAAAAGCGCGCCCTCCAGATGAAGGACGCGAAAGAGGTGCAAGCTCGCTCTGATCGAGGAACCCGAACGGCAGGTTCACAAGGCTCGACCAGATGCCAGTCGGCCATTCTTCCCGGAAAGCAACAATGATTGCAGGATCGGTTTTTATTCGTAGCTCGAAACGCATCGCTCCGAGAGTAACCGTTATCGCCGCTTCTGCGCTATCCGGACTGGTTGGCTGCTTATCGACCCCGACTCCCCGCGGCCGATAAGCAGCCCCCGCCCAATTTTTGCACCGGCCTCCTAAGCCCCAACAGGCCGGCGATCATTTAGTGAACGCTCCAGTAGCGAAAAACAATTCCCCTATTCAGGGGGATACACTATAAAGAAAAATCTACTCATATAGCCCAGAATGACTTGTAACCGCCGGTAGAGATTGAAAGATTTTGTGAATCAGTTTGATATTTATTTGGAATTGGACCAAAATTTTTTAGTGTTATGCGTGAATTGTCGCTTTTGAAGGGGAATTTCGCTCGGCAAACTCAAGAGAATCTTGAAATTGAGCACGTCATCCCGTTTAAGCTGGATACATTCGCAATTTTTGTTTCTGGAGATATCTCACGTGTCATGCGCAAACTGGATGCTCGCTTACCGGCGTCTTCTGGCGCTCCGGGCACTGATCGCGTTTTTCGCCATCTGCCAAATCGTCCTTTTCACCGGCGCGGCTGATGCTTCGCCGCCCGCATCAGTGACGATCACGCTGACCATCATAGCTCCAAATGGAACGACACGTGTATTGAGCACTGATGACTTCACGAAACTGCCGCAGAACAAGCTGCAGACCAACACCGCATGGACCGAAGGCCCGCAGGATTTCGACGGCGTGCTTCTGCGCGATGTGCTGGCGACGGTAGGTGTAGACGGAACGGAAGACGGCAACCACTCGATCACGGTGCTTGCGCTCAACGATTACAGCATCAGCATTCCGCTGGAGGACGCCTATAAATACGACGTGCTCGTCGCGCACAAGATGAATGGCAAGGAGTTGAACCGGCGAGACAAGGGACCATACTGGATCGTCTACCCGCGCGACCAGCACGAGGAACTGAACGATTCGCGCTATGATCACCGCTGGGCATGGCAGCTGAAGCAGATCGAGGTGAAATGATATTAAAGCGGGGCTACATTCTTTCCGGCCTTGTCATGGTGGGGTTTGCGGCCCTGCTCGCTTATGCTTTCATTCAGCTTCTCGTCATCCAAAAATCACTCGCAACCTATGTCGGCGAAAACATGGTCTGGGCGATCACCCAGACCGAACGCGACGCCGGCCGTCTGGGCGAAACCGCACTGACACTGCCGAGCGGCAACACAAACACCGCCGATCTTTCGCTCCGTCTTGACGTTCTCTACAGCCGCTTTGCGCTTCTGGCCGATACCCCGCAGAAGAAATATTTCGCGCGTATTCAAGGCGGCGCCCAAACCATCCAGCGTAATGCCGACCGGCTTCCCCAGATCGAGGCGATGATCGACGCGGAGCCAGACAAATTCGATCCGATCGCCATCTACGAGGCACTGGTTCCCATGCGGGAGGAACTGACCAAGGTTGCCAATGATGCTATGATACTGGAGCGTGACCGTGGCGGCGCACAGCGCGACCAGCAATTGCAGTCGATTTATCTGATCATGTTCGCGGTGCTAGGCATCATGGCCACCGGCGCAATCCTGTCCTGGCAGGTGTTTTCCAACATGCGCAAGGCCGAGCGCGCCCACAAGGCGCTGCAGGAATACAAGCAGCAACTGGAACACACCGTTGCCGACCGTACTGCCGCCTTGCGTGAGGCACTGGAAAGCGAGCGCAAGGCGAAGGAGCTCTACAAGAGCTTTATCACCACAGTGTCGCACCAGTTCCGCACGCCGGTATCGATTATCGACATCATCGCGCAGCGCTTTATCCGGCGCGCCGACGAATTCACGCCCGAAATCATCGTCGACAAAGCCAAGCGAATGCGGAATGCCAGTCGCCGCCTGATCCTGCTCCTGGAGAGTACGGCAAACGCCGAGCGTCTCGATGAGAATGGATTTCAGATCAACCGGCAACCAGTCGATTTCTCGGAACTGGTCCGCAATACCTGCGCCTATCATCAGGAATTGCATCCGGAGCTGGAGCTGGTCACAAACATTCAGGACAGCGAGACCTTCTGTTATTGCGACGGCATTCTGGTCGAGCAGATTCTGGTCAACCTGCTTGGCAATGCCACCAAATACTCCCCTGCCGACAAGCCCATCGAGGTGACCACCGAAGAAGACGAAAACGGGTTCAGATGCATCGTCCGCGATTACGGTATCGGCATACCGGCAGAGGATACCGACCGCATATTCACGCGCTTTTTCCGCGCCAGCAATGCATCGCACATGGCAGGCACCGGCCTTGGTCTCAGCCTGTCGCGCGCTTTGGCCGAATTACACGGCGGAACGCTTGTCTTCACTTCGGTTGAAGGACAAGGTACGGTGTTTATTCTGACTCTACCAAAGGTGGCCCAGCATGCGACTACCTGAAATCCTCCCCGTGCCGACCGTCCTCTGCATCGAGGATGAAACCCATATTCTGGAAGAACTGATCGATGAGCTGAGCACTTCGGGTTTCAACGCTGTCGGCGCGGCCAACCCGATCGAGGCTATGCGCGTACTGGACGCGACAACCCCCGACATCATCATTTGCGATATATTGATGCCCGGCACCAATGGCCTGCAGTTTCTGGAACAGATTCGCGGCGCCCGTTCCGAACTGGCCGGAACACCATTTTTGTTCCTGACCGCTCTTGCCGACCGCAGCCATGAGTTGACAGGGCGGGAGGCAGGCGCTGACGATTATCTGACCAAGCCAATCGATTTCGACGTTCTCATCCTCACAATCCGCGCCAGGCTCAATCTGGTCGCACGGGTGAAAGCCATATCCGCCCATCCGCAGGCGATAGAACCGGAAGGCGAGTTCATCCATCTTTCGCGCAGAGAAACCGAAGTGCTTAAAGAGATCGGGGACGGGAACAAGAATGGTGAAATCGCCCGCAAACTTGGACTGTCGGAACATACAGTCAGCGACTATGTGAAAGCCATCTATCAAAAGCTGAGCGTTTCTTCTCGCGCCGAAGCAACCCGTGAAGCCATAAGGCGCGGTCTGGTTGACATGAGATAAGCGAACAAGTTCAAACATATTTGTTTGGGTATGGCCGGTAATGATCTCGACAATCAGAAAGCCCCAAATTACGGTTTGATCATGGAGCAACGGGTTCGACGACGTGCTGTCTTCTTCATTGGCGGCTATGACCCAAAAACGCCCGAGGCGTTTTTTGGACGATTGAATAGAGAAATCAAGCGGTTCGAGACACTCTGGGGCGTTCGTTCCGATGTTTCGAATGTTAGCATCTCGCCTGATTGCGAGTTCGGCTTCGTATCGATCAAAACGGTTCCTGCCGATGACGATTGGAACACCGAAACAGACTTCAATTTTCTTGTACTGGACAAAATTGTGCTGGCGGATTTCGATCGCCCGCTTCCGGTCAGGCTGGCCAAATATCTTGCCGCATTCGGCGATTTCGTCGTAACCGGCACAGCTTTTCGCTTCTTTACCAAAGCCTGGCGTTTCGGGCTCTATTTCCTCTACCCGTTTCTCGCCGCCGCCTTATTTGCAGCAGCAGGCTATGCCGTGGCCCGCTGGACTGTTCAATGGCTTGGGGCAGCCAGCTGGCTCGTCGGTCTGGTGGTTTTTTCCGCAGCCCTCGCCGTTCTGGGCAAGCGATGGTCCACAAATCATCTGATGGATCTGTGGTCGTTTTCGCTCAATTTCATTCGGGGGCGGCGGCAGGACGCCGAATCCCTGATGCAGCGCTTTGCAGCCGGCATCGTCGAGCGCATCACCGCAAAACATTATGACGAAGTTATTCTGATCGGTCACAGCACGGGCGGCATGCTGATGCTGGACGTTGCCGCGCGCTGCCTTGCCACCGATCCGGAGTTTAGCAGCCGCGCGCCCAAAGTGACGGTCCTCACGCTTGGTTCAACCGCGCTCAAGGCAGGCTATCACCCTGCAGGCAGACATTTTCGCGAAGGCGTGCAACGGCTCGTGGACGATGGCAAGATCGACTGGGTGGAAATCCAGTGCCTGACCGACGCGATCAACTTCTACAAGACCGATCCCGTGGCCGAAATGGGCCTGAATCGGGAGCCACAGCGTCCCTTCCCCGTCACAAGGACCGTGCGGATGAAGGAAATGCTACAGCCGGAAATCTACAAGCGTGTAAAACGGAACCTTTTTCGCGTGCACTATCAATATGTATTCGGAAATACGAAACCCTATTGGTATGATTTCTTTCAGATTTGCTGTGGTCCGATCTCGCTTAGAGACCGGACGGATGACCGAATAATTGGTGCCCTGCCAAAAAAGGAAACTATTGCCGAATGACACCGACACTGGCCACAATCGTCTGGGCTATCGGGCTTGTTGCCTGGGTTGTTATCCGCATTCCGCACCAACGGCGCGCGCGCAAGATCAAGGTTACGAACAATGCAAAAACGCTGGCCGATCAGCTGGCGCTGGGTGCGGCGAGCGTCGGCCTGTCGCTGGTCCCGATTGTGTTTGTCTCAACCGGCTTTCCCGCCTTTGCTGACTATTCTTTCCAGCCATGGCTGGCCTGGATCGGCATGACTGTCGAGATCGCGTTCCTCTGGCTTTTCTATGCAAGCCATCGCCAGCTGGGCAAGAACTGGTCCATCTCGCTTGAAATCCGCCGCGAGCACAAGCTGGTGACGGACGGGCTTTACAAATATGTCCGTCATCCGATGTATATGTCATTCTGGCTGTGGGCGATTGCCCAATTCTGTCTTCTGCCGAACTGGTTCGCGGGTCTGGCTGGCCTTGTCGGCGTCGCTATCCTCTATTTCTATCGGGTCGATCACGAGGAGGCGATGATGCGTGCGACATTCGGCACATCCTATGACGAATATGCAAGCCGAACAGGCCGTGTCTTTCCAAAAATCAAGTTCTAGTGATTTGGCTGAAACGGATCGGCGCTCTAGATACCTGTTCCAGTATATCGCGTTCAAAGTCGTTTCATCGTTCTCGAACGTGCTCCAACGAGTAATCGAAGATGACTTCAAAGCCGAACAATTTCCGTCCGAAATCCTTGACCCGTCGCGGCCTGCTGTTTGCGGGGGCTGCATTTGCGCTCTACGGCAGCCCGGCACAGGCAGCGCCGAAAACGTCTTCCAGAATCTCGCCGGAAGCCGATGTCTATCTTCTGCGCGGTTTCGGGGACGTCTTCTCCACTGGCATCGATGAGATCGGCAAGCAGTTGCAGGCCAACGGAGTGGATGCGCATGTCGAGGGGCATCAGGCCTGGCGTTTCGTGCTGAACCAGATACTCGCCGATCAGCGAAAGAACCCACGCGCACCCGTGGTACTGATCGGCCATTCGCTCGGCGCCAATGCCGTCATCGACATTGCAACCGCGCTTGAAAAGAAGGGCATTCAGGTCACTTATATGGCCACCTTTGCGGCCACCGCGCCTGCCCCGCTGCCCGGTAATATAAAGCGTGTCGTGAACTTCTATTTCAAGCAGCATGGCTGGGGTCTGCCGCTCGCCGCCGGTCCCCGTTTCAAGGGCAACCTCAACAATCGCGACTTCTCAGGCATGAAGGATATCGGCCATTTCAACATCGAAAAGCAGCGCCCGCTTCAAGACGAGGTGGTTCGCAATGTGCTGAGCATCGTACGATCAAGATGACTTCAAAAGCCGTTTGGCGGAAGAGAATGGGAGTCGAACCCACCAAAGACCGTCTATCGGCCCCTCCCGGATTTGAAGTCCGGACATGCCACCGGGCATGCATCCCTTCCAAATATTGAGTTCATTATATAGTTTCTTTCACGGCAACGGCTTTGAGTGGCGTTTAGCCGCCCAATTTCTACCATTTCCATTTTTCATCTTTGCTAGCGCATTACTGATCATGCCGTCAATCAGTGCAGCAGCATTGGCCTGTATGCCCTCTGCATGGCTATCTAATATAGATGGGAGCACGAGGGCCTGAAAGAAGCGACAAGTGGCTTGATCGCGTATTGGCTGTGCGGGCGCAGGACAAGAAAATATAGCAGTCATTCGTTGGGTAGTCCGCTAGGTTCAACTTTCTTGAATTCAATAGTGTAGCCAAGACGATAGAGAACCAGAGCGCAATATCGAAGGGAAGGGTTTACGCCTTCCATAAAAAGCTGACTTACGCGTGATCGCGACACACCGAGCATATTTGCAAGATCTGAATGTGACATGCCTCGCTCCTCGAGAGCTGATCTGAGAGTATCTTGAAATGCAATTACATGATCTTCAGAAACGTATTTCTCTACGTCATCCCAACGTTTCATTATTCTATTCATCGCTCGCCCCCCTCAATCCCCCTTGATGCGAGAAGCAGTCTAGGGCTGGTCTGTTAACTTTGCATGTTGGAAATCTCGACGGTATTCCTTGGTGAGTTGTTAAAAAAGAGCCCCTCAGCGTGATCGCACGGGGTCGGAGGTCATATGTCATCGGCACCTCAAGAAGTTCGAGCTTGTAAAGACCTAACGTTCAACGTTCATTCAACCCGTAGAAGCTTCTCATGACTTGGATGTAGGTGGGTTTGTAAGCCCTGTTGAACTTAACTGTGTGCTTTTGAAGTCGAACAGCGATTTTGTGACATCCAAATTCTGCAAAGCGCGTTGAAGTGTTTTCACCATTGAACGGCTCGCGCAATTTGAGATGCCGAATGGCATTCTCAACTTCTGAGCTTTTCATGATCCCCGTGGGTAATCCCAACAAACAATGGCCTGACGCACCTAGCGAATATCAGCGCGGCGCTTGGCATACGTACTGGGCAAGCTTCCAGATCGGCAAGTCAAGCCTGCAAGGCTGCGCGCGGCTGTCGATGTGTCTGGCGCGAAGTGATATCAATGCAGCATGCGAGATGGCGCTAGCCAAAATTTTGTTCCGCGTGATGCAAACAGATCGTACTCAGCAAGAATGCAGGAACCGTCGTGCGCCAAGCCGTTAGTGTTAGCTGCGAGAATGGAGCGGACACCGTGGGGTCGCTGGAATTTCTGATGCGCCAAACAAGCGGATAGTTCGCTGAGAGAAGCGTTTTGATAGTAACGAGCTTTGTTCTCTATTAATCTTGCCCGTCACTGGATGATGCAGGTTCCCGGCCAGTCGCTGCACTGCCGGTTGGCGCAGCCACCAACGGCGGCTAGAACGAGCAACAAGCAGATTGTAGTCGACAGAGATTTCATTTTGTTCCTCCGGTCTGTGGTGCTTCCCCTTGCGCGAGATCGCCGAACAAATCCAGCTTGCGGCGGTTCAGGCGACGTATGTCTCCGCGTCTTATCGTGACACTGTTGCGATCGAAGAATTCCAGTATCTGGATCGCCACCTTGCGACCACTATCCACCCGGTCGCGAAATCGCGCCGCGATGAACCAGCCACTATCAAATGCCGCATCCATATCCGACAGGATGCCGATCATTTCAGCAATCGTTCCCCGCAGGAAAAAATGGTCTTGCGCCACTTCATGCACCCGGCCCATACGCCCGGAAAGCTTGAGCAGGCGGCGAATATCTTCCTCCCGTTCATCAAGCAGACCTGTAATATCGCGCACGCGCGGCGGACGAAAACGAGCCTCACCGCCAAGCAACGGTGCTATACGCTGCCAGAGCGCCTCGTCGGCATCGCTCATCGTGACTTCATGGTCGCGCAGGCGAAGCCAGGCGCCGTCCAGTCTTAGCAGGTCCGCCTCGACCAGCGCAGCAATGGCAGCGCGAAAGGCGGGCGCTGGCAGGCGCGGTTTCAACAACAACCGCAGCCGTTCGACACCCATGCCGATCAGGTCTGGATTTTCGTCATGGAAGGTGGCCAGTAGCGCCAGAATATCGTCACGCAGAGCGTCCCATCGTTCCGGCAATAACAACAGCACGGAATTTGCCTGCGGGAGCATTACGGCATCGAGCGCGTGCGCCAAACCTTGCGGGTCGTCCGCCAGCGCGCGGTCGCGCAGGAATGCCGTCGCATCAAGATAGTAAGGTTCAGCAGTCAGCAGTGCGCGTGCCGATTCTACCGGGTCGTCAATGGAATGGGCGTCAAGCTGTGCCATGCGCTCCGGACTGCGGCGCTTGCGTTGCGGCGGGCGCAGATCGAGAAAACGTCCGCCGCCAATGGTGCGTTGTGCGGACACATCGCGGATGACGAAGCGGTCTCCGGCTGCAGCCGAGACAGGACGATCCAGCACCAGTTGCACCCGATCTTCGGTGCCCGGCTGGAGCTCTTCATCCCGCAAAAGCACGATGCGGGCACCGACTTCCGTCGAGGCATGATGCAAGCGAACCGGGAACCACTGACCGATCGGCTTTTTTTCCGAGGAGAGGATTTGCAATAATGCATCGATGCGGTCCGTCGGACGATGAAGGCTTGGCAGCACCAGCATATCGCCGCGATGTATCGCCTCTTTCGATATGCCGTCACCTGCCAGATTGAGCGCGCAGCGATCACCCGCCTGCGCTATTTCGCTTGGCTGGTTCTGCGCACGAATGGTGCGGATACGCGCCTCCTTGCCAGACGGGCTGATGACCAGATGATCGCCAATGGCGGCCTTGCCGGACAGCACCGTGCCCGTGACCACTGTCCCAGCGCCCTTGAGCGTGAAGGAGCGGTCCACCGCAAGACGAAAGCGTCCGTTTGTCCGCCGCTCACCGAATGCATGCGCTTGCACTTCCAGCAGCGCCTTCAGATCGTCGATCCCGGCACCCGACACGGTGGAGACCGCCAGCACGGGAATGTCGGCAAGTCCCGTCAGCGCCAGTTCATTGCTGATAGCGGTTTCAACTTCAACAAGACGGTCAGGTTCGACAAGATCGGATTTGGTGATGACGGCGATGCCACGCCGGATACCGAGCAGGTTGACGATTGCCAGATGTTCGCGCGTTTGCGGCATGATCCCGTCATCGGCAGCGACAACCAGCATGACGAAATCGATGCTCGCCGCACCGGCAAGCATCGTATGCACGAATTTTTCATGCCCCGGCACGTCAACAAAGCCGAGTATGTCCTTTTCGTCGCCGGTCAAGGGCAGATAGGCAAAGCCGAGATCGATGGAAATGCCCCGCGCCTTTTCCTCCTTCAGCCGGTCCGTGTCGACCTGTGTAAGGGCGCGCACCAGCGAGGTCTTTCCATGATCGATATGCCCCGCCGTTCCGACGATCATGGCTTTTCGTTCAGCGCATTGCGCGCTGCCTCGATGAAAGGAGCGGCAAGCGTGCTGCCGCCCGCCTCAGCGCGCAGCAGATGTTCGTAAGCCGACGAAGGATCGCGTTCCACACCCATGCCAAGATGCAGCGCCGCGCCGAGCATGGCTTCGCCATCCGGATCGCCCGCAGCGGACGCATTCCGCCACCAGTAAACGGCCTGAGAGGGATCGCGCGGCACCCCGAGAGCATTATGATAAATCATGCCTAGCCGCGTCATGGCTGCGGCTATGCCGCCTTCCGCCGCCTTCAACGCCCATTCGCGCGCCTCAACCGGGTCGGCGGTCATTTCCTCCCCTTCCATGAGCATCCAGCTCAGCATGTCCTGTGCCTGCGGGTCCCCCTGTTCTGCGGCAAGCCGGTACAGCCTTGCAGCTTCCGGATAGTCGGCTTCGATATCTTCGCCCTTGAACAGCAGCGAAGCCAGATTGCGTTGGCCGGAAGCATCGCCGGCCGCGGCAGACAGGGTCAGCCAGCGTTGCGCAAGGACGACATTTTTCTCAACGCCCATGCCGCCCGCAAAGCAGGCACCGATATTGTTCTGCGCGCGCGCATTGCCTGCACGCGCCAGCGGCTCCCAGATGGAAAGCGCCGCTGCGTAATCACCCGCCTTTGCAACGACAAGCGCCTTTTCCAGCGCTTGAGCTGTCGTATCCGGCTTGGGCTTGCGGGTGAAAAGATCAGCGAGCCGCATAGGATGACAGGTTCCGAACGAAACTGGTCTCGTCATCAAGGCAGCGCAGATCGAGCACGAGTGCGCCCTTTTCGATCCGCCCGATGACCGGCAGAGGCAGTGCGCGCAATGAACCGCCGAGCGCTGTCAGCGCGGAGCCGCTACCGTCTTTCGGCACAATCGACAATCCGGCGCTTGGAACGGTCGAGAGCGGCAATGCGCCGGAGCCGATCTGGCTGGCGCAATCTGTCACCGCCACAATGAAAGCCGGGCCGAGTATTCTCTCCAGCCCCGGCTTGAGCCGTGCCGCCTGCGCGGCAATTTCGGTCTGCGGACGCGCCAGATAGCGAATAGTCGGCAGCTTTTCAGAAAGTCGTTCCGGATTACGATAAAGTTTCAACGTCGCTTCAAGTGCTGCGAGCCTGATTTTGTCCACCCGCAAAGCACGCTTCATCGGGTTCTTGTTAATACGGGCAATCAGATCGCGTCGCCCGACAATGAAGCCCGCCTGTGGTCCACCGAGAAGCTTATCGCCGGAAAAGGTGACGATATCTGCACCTTCGGCGACCGCTTCGCGCACTGTCGGCTCGTGTGCGAGACCGAAGGAAGTCAGATCGGCAAGTGTGCCGGAGCCAAGGTCATTGACCAGCGGCACGCCTTTGGCCTGCGCAATAGCGGCCAGTTCCGCCGCTGAGACTTCCCGCGTAAAGCCTTCAATCCGATAGTTTGACGTGTGGACCTTCAGTACCAACCCTGTATCGGGGTTGATTGCATTCTCGTAGTCACGCGGATGGGTGCGGTTGGTGGTGCCCACTTCGACAAGTCGTGTCCCGGCGCGGGTCATGATGTCCGGCATGCGAAACGCACCGCCGATCTCGATCAGTTCGCCGCGTGAAACAATGGCTTCCTTGCCCAAGGCAAGGCTGTTCAGCGCCAGCAGCACGGCGGCGGCATTGTTGTTGACGACGGTGGCATCTTCCGCTCCCGTCAGCTCACAGACAAGCGCCCGCAGATGATCATCGCGCTCGCCACGCCCGCCCGATGACAGGTCAAATTCGAGCGAAACCGCCTGCCGCATGGCTTGTGTGGCAGCCTCGACAGCTGCTTCGGCAAGAATGGCGCGCCCCAGATTGGTGTGCAGGACAGTTCCGGTCAGATTGAACAGCGGACGCAGGCTCGATTGCCGTGACGCTTTAAGCAAGTGGAGAACCCGCTCAGCCAAATGCGTGTTACTGGAGAGCGAGGCGCCGGATTTCACCGCCTCGCGCTCGTCGCTCAAAACCTTGCGAATAGCCTCAGTCACCGACGCACGGCCAAAACTCTCCAATGCCCCGGAAAGCTCCGCCATTTGCAGGATGGCATCCACGGACGGCAGGTGGCGCAGCGAAGACTTGATCTGGTCCATGCTTCCTCACAGTCCGGCAAGAAGCGGCGAGAAGCCGCCTCGCCTGTAAGGCGTCTCACGCATCAATATATCAAGGCCGAGGCTCGCAACATCGTCGGTCATAGGATCGGCATCCGCCGATAGCTGCTGATAGATGATCTTGACCCAGCGCTGGCATTCGTCGCAGGTTTCAGCCTTGATAATGCCGCCACCTTCCTCGACTTCCTTGTAGCCGATACCCTTTGTCGAGCCGCAGCACACACATTTGACCCGGACATAGTGCCAGAGCGTGTTGCAGACGGAACAGGAGCAGAAACGCGCGCCATGCGCACCGTGCCAGCCCACGACCATCGAGCTTGACGGAATGCTGCCGCAAGTCGGGCAGACGCCATCGGCAACGGGTTTCAGCGACTTCGGGTCAAGCGCCGCTGCAAGCCGCGTGAAATGGAGTTGCAAGCCTGCCCAGACATAGATATGTTCAGCAATTGCTTCCGGCGGCAGAATACCGGCGAAAACTGCCTCGATCATTCGGCAACGCGCACCGGCATCGCTGTTCGCCACACGTTCCAGCGCATCGGCGGCATCTTGCGGTTTGGCGATCGTGCGGGCGTGCTCGAACAGCCGGTCGAAGACAGTCCCGAGTGCTGATTCCGATATGGCATCCGCACGATCGATCGCTGGCATGCCGAATTCCCGTCCCCGGTCGTCGCCGTGTCGCGCGGCGACAGGACCGAGACCAGCCGCTATTTCAGACTGTGCCTCGCTCAGGTCGGCAATGAACTCCAGATAAGGTTTCAGCGGGCTGACCGAACCCAGAAAACGCAGACGCTCTGCTCTTCTGGCAAAAAGCGCGCCGGGGTCCGGCAATTGCACGAAGGGTGGGGCCGATATTTCGCCGATGACCGTCGGGTCCGGCACCAGATCTTTCTTGCCTGCCATGTCACTCCTCACGAACCCAACGGGTCACGTAAACCACGGAATATTATTACCCTCTAGGACGCCGAGTAAGTTCAGGCGGCAGGCTTGCTGCCGCCTTGCTTCACTTTCTGCTTCGATGTCAGTTCGCGCAACCACTTGCGGTGATGTCGCCAAGCCCAGCCACCGGTAACCGTGCCGCGTGTCATCGCATTGATCGTGCCCTTGACCCAGATCGCGGCATAGACGTGCACGATCCAGACACAGATCGCCGCCACCGCCGCCATAGAATGGACAAGCAGGGCCCAACGCTGCTGATTGATGCTGGTATAGGAGCCAAAATATTCGTTCCATATCATCACGCCGGAAACAATCAGGATGATGATCAGCAAGGACATGGACCAGAAAACGAGCTTCTGACCGGCATTATATTTGCCTACTTCAGGCAGCTTTTCCTCATTGCCGGAAATCACGTCATTGGCATGTGCGAGCCATTGGCTGTCTTCGCGCTTCCACAGATTGGCGCTCCAGAAACGCACGAAAAGCCCCAGAAAGCTGAAGAACAGCACCACGCCAATCCATGGATGGATGGCGCGTGTCCATTGTCCGCCGCCGAACAGGCCCGACAGAAAAAACAGCGATGGGTGGAACATCGCAAGGCCGGACAGGGCCAGCAGCACGAGACTGATGGCGGTGATCCAGTGATTGATGCGTGCGCCACCGGAATAGCGATGCACCTTGACGGGCTTACCGAGTTCTATCCCGTCACCGCGTTCAACATCGTCAAAGTCGGTCTTGCTCATGAGCTTTTCTCTCCCGTGAGCTTTTCGGCCTGTTCCTCGTCATGCTCTGTCACGACGTTCGGACCCTTGAAGATATAATGCAGCAGACCTGCTGCCGCAGCCAGCCCCATTGCGGCCATGCCTGCATATTTGGACACACCCTTCCACGCTTCGACAACCGGGCTGATGCGCGGATTGTTCGGCAGGTTGGCGTAGATTTCCGGCTTATCGGCGTGTTGCAGCACATACATGACATGCGTGCCGCCAACGCCCGGCGGATCGTAGAGCCCGGCATTTTCGAAGCCGCGCGATTTCAGATCTTTGATGCGGCCATCGGCCCATTCCTTCATCTCGTCCTTGGTACCATAGACGATGGCCTGTGTCGGGCAGGCCTTGGCACAGGCCGGTCCCTGTCCCACCGCAATGCGGTCGGAGCAGAGCGTGCACTTATAAGCCTTGTGGGTTACTTCCGAAACACGCGGAATGTTGAACGGGCACCCCTTGATGCAATAGCCGCAGCCGATACAGTTATCGTGGATGAAATCGACGATACCGTTGGAATATTGCACGATTGCGCCTGGCGCCGGACATGCCTTGAGGCAGCCGGGGTCTTCGCAATGCATGCAGCCGTCCTTGCGGATCAGCCACTCCAGATTGCCGGTGTCGGGATTGTCCCACTCGGTAAAGCGCATCAAGGTGAAGGTGTTCGGCGTCAGATCGTGCGGATTGTCATAGACACCCACATTGATGCCAACCTCCTCATGCGTGTCGTTCCATTCGGCGCAGGCCGACTGGCAGGCCTTGCAGCCGATGCATTTCGACACGTCGATGAGCTTCGCCACCTCGGTCTGGCGCTCGGCAGGCGGCGTCACATTCGACGCCGACCGCCTGATCAGGTCCTTGTCACCGAAACGCGGCTGTTGCGGCTGGACGCTAGGATTGGGAACGGGTGGAAACATCTCTAGTCCCTCCTAAGCTACAGGCGCGCTTGAGCGCTCGATATTGACCAGAAACGCCTTGAACTCCGGCGTTTCAATGTTCGCGTCGCCGACGAAAGGTGTCAGCGAGTTCGGACCGAAGCCCTTGCGGGCGGCCCCCATGAAGCCCCAATGGAGCGGGATGCCGACCACATGCACCGTCTTGCCGTCGCAGATGAGCGGCTTGATGCGCTTGGTCACCACGGCCTTGGCCTTGACCGAGCCGCGCTTCGACCACACCCGCACCCAGTCGCCCTTGGCAATGCCCTTTTCCTTCGCCAGCTCTTCCGAGATTTCCACGAAGAATTCCGGCTGCAGAACGGCATTCACTGTGACGTGCTTCGTCCAGTAGTGGAAATGCTCGGTCAGGCGGTAGGAAGTCGCCGCATAGGGGAATTCCTCCGAGGCCGTTTCCGCGAACTGCTTGAAGTCGTCGTTGAAGACGCGTGCCACCGGATTGCCCCGAACCTTCGGCGCGATCACATTGGCGACAGGCGATTCAAACGGCTCGTAATGGGCCGGGAACGGACCGTCACGCATCATGCCGCGGCTGAACAGGCGCGAAGAGCCTTCCGCATTCATGATGAACGGACCGACCTCGTTCGGCTTGGCGGTCGGCGCGATGTCCGGCACGTCATAGCCCGTCCATTTCGAACCGTCCCATTCGATGAGCTTGCGGCTCGGGTCCCACGGCTTGCCGTTGAGGTCGGCGGAGGCGCGGTTATAGAGAATGCGACGGTTTGCAGGCCACGACCAAGACCAGTTGAGATAGGCGCCTGTCTCGTCCGGATCATGGTTGTCGCGGCGAGCCATATTATTGCCAGCCTCGGTGAAGCAACCGGAATAAATCCAGCATCCCGATGCCGTCGAACCGTCGTCGCGCAATGCCGCAAAGCCGGACAGAAGTTTGCCAGCCTCGGCAACCACCTTGGTCGGATCGGTTGGATCGGTCACCGTGCCAATCGCTCGACCGTTCAGTTCCTTGGCCAGTTCTTCAGCCGTCGGTTCGCCCTCATCCTCGTAATCCCAGACGAGATTGAGGATCGGATCGGGGAAAGCACCGCCTTCCTTACGATAAAGCTCCTTCAGCCGCAGATATATCTGCGCCATAATCCAGTTGTCGGTCTTCGCGTCGCCGGGCGGCGTAGCACCAGGCCAGTGCCATTGCAGCCAGCGTCCGGAATTGGTGAGCGAACCCTCATCCTCTGCAAAGCAGGTGGAGGGCAGCTGGAACACTTCCGTCTGGATGGAAGCCGAATCCACATCGTTGAATTCACCGTGGTTTTCCCAGAAACGGGAGGTTTCCGTTTCCAGCGGGTCCATCGTCACGAGGAATTTCAGCTTCGACAAAGCATCGGTCAGCTTCTTGCGGTTCGGCACCGCCATCAGCGGATTGAAGCCCTGACAGACATAGCCGTTGACCTTGCCTTCATACATCATGTCGAAGATACGCAGCATGTCGTAATTCGGCACGTCGAGCTTCGGCAGCCAGTCATAGACGAAATCGTTTTCGACGGTCGCAGCACTGCCCCACATTGCCTTCTGGAAACTGACGAAGAACTTGCGATAGTTCTGCCAGTAGCTCGTCTGGTTCGGGCGCAGCGGCTTGAAACCGCGTGTCGACATATAGATTTCGAGATCGGTTTCCTTTTCAACCGGGATATTCATATAGCCCGGCAGAAGATTGGACATCAGACCGATATCGGTCAGCCCCTGAATGTTGGAGTGACCGCGCAGCGCATTCATGCCGCCACCACGCACGCCGATATTGCCGAGGATCAGCTGCAGCATCGCCATGCAGCGAATATTCTGCGACCCCTTGGAATGCTGCGTCCAGCCGAGCGCATACATCGACGTCATCGTCTTGTCGGGCGCCGAACATTCGGACATCATCTCGGCCACTTTCAGGAATTTCTCCTTCGGCGTGCCACAGATGCGTTCCACCATTTCCGGCGTGAAGATCGAAACATGCTGCTTCAGGAGGTTCCAGACGCAGCGCGGGTTCTGCAACGTGTCATCGACAACCGCATAACCGTCATCGCCGATCACATAATCCCAGCTCGAGCGGTCATAATCCCGCTTTTCCTCGTCATAGCCGGTAAACAGCCCGTCCTTATATTCGAAGCCATCCTTGATGATGTAGCTGGCATTGGTGAAATGCTTCACATAATCCCACTGCACCTTGTCATTCTGGATGCAGTAATTGATGACGCCGAGCAGGAAGGCGATATCCGAGCCCTGCCGGATAGGCGCGTAGAAATCCGCCACGGAAGCCGTGCGCGTGAACCGCGGATCGACGACGATCAGCCGGGCACCGCGGTTGGCCTTGGCCTCCGTCACCCATTTGAAGCCGCAAGGATGCGCTTCCGCCGCATTGCCGCCCATGACGACGACGAGATCGGTGTTCTTGATATCGGTCCAGGAGTTGGTCATCGCTCCGCGGCCAAATGTTGGGGCGAGACTCGCCACCGTCGGGCCGTGTCAGACGCGTGCCTGGTTATCGAATGCAACTATGCCTGTGCTGCGCACCACCTTGTAGGTGAGAAACGCCGTTTCATTGGTGGTCGCCGAAGCCGCAAGGAAGCCTGTCGAGGTCCAGCGGTTGACCGTTGTGCCTGCCGCATTCTTCGCGATGAAGTTGGCGTCGCGGTCGTCTTTCAGATGCCGCGCGATGCGGTCAAGCGCATCTTCCCAGGCAATCTGTTTGAACTCGGACGAACCCGGTTCGCGTACCTGCGGATATTGCAGACGGGTCTTCGCCTTGACGAAATCCTTCAGTGCCGCGCCCTTGGGGCAAAGCGTGCCGCGATTGGTCGGGTGATCCGTGTCACCTTCAACGTGGATCAGCTCGGCCTTTTCGCCTTTCCTGACATCACCCTTGGAATAAAGAATAATACCGCAGGCGACCGAGCAGTAAGGGCAGGTATTTCGGGTTTCGGCCGTGTTGGTCAACTTGAATGGGCGAATGGATTCGGCATAGGCGCTTTCCACTGCACCAAAACCGAAGGACCCAAGCGCCGAAGCCGCCACTACCGCCCCCGTTCCGCCCAGAAACTGGCGGCGTGAGAGCTCCACATTCATTGCGCTGCACCTCCCTGATCGTCAGAAGAAAAACGCCGAAGCATATTCTTCTTTAAATTGGACTTGCCTGACATCAGTTCACCGCAATAAAACCAAGTTGTCAACCGAACAGCAGGCTAAAAAAATTAACAATAAGGTGCATTTATCAATAACATGACTTTAATTGTCAGGTATTAATACATGGACTTCATTACGAGAATGACTTGAAAACGCGCTGGCTGATTGACGTTCCTGTGTAAAAACGCCAGACTGCTTTTGTGGCTTCTTTTGTTGCTCCCGAGTTTCGGGGCCTGAATTTTGAGTGGCTCTTGCCTCGCGTCGGCTTGTTTAACCCGGTGCGACGGTGTTGTGCGGCCCTCCGCTCAGGCTCTCTTCAATCGAGCAAAGCTGCATCCAGATTTCCTGCAATCGCTGCATACCTACCGCTTTCCGGACCGAAGGCGGCGGAACGATTTTTCTCGCACAATCGCAACAACAACAATTCAAAGCAAAAAGGGGATCGTCATGAACCGTCGGGAACTTCTTAAATCTGGTGCGGCTTGCGCTGCTTTCAGCATGCTGCCGAATTTTGCATCTGCAGCCGGTAATACATTTGCACCGCAACCGTCGGGCTGGCGCAGCTTCGAGATTACCACCAGCATCACGCCTGCCGCTTCGGGGGAAGTCATTCGTGTCTGGGTTCCGATGGCCGGGTTCAATGGCAATGACTGGAACCGTCCCGAAGGCAATCGCTGGACGACAAACGCCAAGGTCGCGCGGCTCGATCGCGATCCGGTCAGCGGCACCGGCTTGCTTTACCTCGAATGGGACGCAAACGAAGCGAAACCGCAAGCCGAAGTCATCAGCCTCATCTCCACACGCGACCGTGCAAGCAATCTCGATGCGTCCGCGAAGGCCGTGCCGCTGACCCACGCAGAACGCGAACGCTATCTGGCCGGGACGCGCCTTGCGCCCGTTGATGGCATCGTCAAACAGACCTCGGACAAGATCATTGCCGGTACCGCCACCGATCGGGAGAAAGCGCGCCTCATCTATGACTGGGTCGTCGCCAACACCTACCGGCGCGCCTCGACGCGTGGCTGCGGTGATGGAAACATTGTCGCCATGCTTGATAGCGGCGATCTCGGCGGCAAATGCGCCGACCTCAATCCGCTGTTTGTGGCTCTGGTCAGGGCGGCGGGAATTCCGGCCCGCGACCTTTATGGCGTGCGCGTTGCGCCTTCCGCCTTCGGCTACAAGAGCCTTGGCGCGAAGAACGAAGTCATCACCAAGGCCCAGCATTGCCGCGCAGAAATCTATCTCGACGGCATCGGCTGGGTCGCAACCGATCCGGCGGATGTGCGCAAGGTGATGCTGGAAGAGGAAAAGGACGGACTGACCGCTGATGACCCGCGTGTCGCTGCCGTGCGGCAAAAGCTTTTCGGTTCATGGGAGGGAAACTGGATTGCATTCAATGATGACAGCGATATCGCCTTGCCTTCTGCTCAAGGACCGGAACTCGGCTTCCTGATGTATCCGCAGGCCGAAGTTGCCAGCGCCCGTTTGGATTGCCTCGACGCGGATGCATTCCGTTACGCGATGACCGCGCGCGAAATAACAATATAAATTTTGAGGACATCATGGATATCGCATCACCTATTCGTCTCAGCACACTTGCCCATGGCGGCGGCTGTGGCTGCAAGCTGGCTCCAGCTGTCCTGCAGGATCTACTGTCGGGCCAACCCGCCATGCAGCCTTTCAGCCAGCTTCTCGTCGGAACGGAAACCGGCGACGATGCCGCCGTCTGGCAGCTCGATGACGAAAACTGCGTGATCGCCACCACCGACTTCTTCATGCCGATGGTGGACGATCCGTTCGATTTCGGACGCATCGCAGCCACCAACGCGATATCCGACGTTTATGCCATGGGCGGAATACCGATCATGGCGCTGGCGATCCTCGGTATGCCGGTGAACAAGATGCCCGCCGAAATGATCCGCGAAATCCTGAAAGGCGGCTCCAGCATCTGCGCTGAAGCTGGCATTCCGGTCGCGGGCGGACATTCCATCGACGCGCCGGAGCCGATCTACGGATTGGCCGTCATCGGCACCTGCAAGCTTTCCAGCCTGCGCAAGAACAGCGGCGCGCGTCCCGGAGACACGTTGATCCTGACCAAGGCAATCGGCGTCGGTATTTATTCCGCTGCCTTCAAGAAACAGGAACTCGACAGCGCCGGTTACGATGAAATGATGGCATCAGTCACCTTGCTGAACCGGGTTGGCGCCGAGCTAGGCAAGGATAGTCCCGTCCACGCTGTCACCGACGTCACCGGCTTTGGCATTCTCGGACATGCACTCGAAATGGCGCGCGGTTCGAATGCAGGTATCAGTCTCGACTATGCTGCGCTGCCGTTTCTCAAGCAGGCCGAAAAGTTGACGCAAGGCGGTTTCGTGACCGGAGCTTCCACCCGCAACTGGGCAAGCTATGGCCATGATGTGCAGTTGCCGGACGATTATCCGCTCTGGAAACAGCAATTGCTGACCGACCCGCAGACCTCTGGCGGGCTTCTGATATCCTGCGCACCGGAGGAAGCCGAAAGGCTTTTGAACAGCATCCGCGGCGCCGGTTATCCATCTGCCCGCATCGTCGGAAAGGTGACAGACGATGCAGGCCGCGTGACGGTGACATGATAGGAATTGTTGAGTCGGCTCATCAACAGCTCGCTTGCCGTTTGGGCCTTTCTTTTCTGGAAATCGCCGCCATGAGGCGATAAAGGCAACAGGATAATATTTTCCAGAGGGACATCATGGGCTATTTTCCAAGTTGGCGTTTGACATCAAACGCCGTCGTGCTTCCTGACGAGCGCCTGCCAGCCGCCGCCGCCATACCGATGGGCGTGCAGCATCTTCTCGCAATGTCGGGCTCGACCATCGTCGCCCCACTGCTGATGGGTTTCGATCCCAATGTGGCCGTCTTCTTCTCCGGTATCGGCACGCTTCTGTTCTTCGTGCTGACGGCAGGTCGTGTGCCAAGCTATCTCGGCTCGTCCTTCGCATTCATCGCGGTCGTGATCGCCGCAACCGGCTATAGCGGTTCCGGCCCCAATCCCAATATCGCCATCGCGCTCGGCGGCATCATTGCCTGCGGCGCGCTCTATGCCCTTATCGGCCTTGTGGTCATGGCCATCGGCACAGGCTGGGTCGAACGACTGATGCCTCCAGTCGTCACCGGCGCCATCGGCGTTTCCATCGGCCTCAACCTTGCGCCGGTCGCCGTCGGCCAGTTGAAAGGAAGCGGCACGCATATAACTATTGCGCTACTCACTGTTCTCTGCATGGCGATGATCGCAGCCTATGGACCTCGTGGAACCAAGCGCCTGTCGGTGCTCTTCGCACTGCTGTTCGGCTATCTTCTGGTCCTGATCCTCGGCAACGGCCTCGGCATCGTGCCCGGCATCGATTTCACCGCCGTCAGCAATGCCGCATGGTTCGGCCTGCCGCATTTCACCGCGCCGGAATTCAATTGGCAGGCGATCACCCTCATCGCGCCGGTCGCCATCGTTCTGGTGGCTGAAAATCTCGGTCATATCAAAGCGCTCGGCTCCATCACCGGCCAGAACATGGATCGCTACATCGGCCGCGGCTTCCTCGGCGATGGCATCGCCACCATGATTTCCGGCTCGGGCGGCGGCACCGGCGTCACCACCTATGCCGAAAATATCGGCGTCATGGCGATGACCAAAGTTTATTCGACACTGATCTTCGTCATTGCGGCCGTCATGGCACTGATCCTCGGCATGTCGCCGAAATTCGGCGCTATATTGCAAACGATCCCTGCCCCGGTTCTGGCGGGTCTTGCCGTTTCAGTGTTCGGCCTGATCGCCTCGGCAATGGCCCGCATCTGGATCGTCAACAAGGTGGACTTTGCCGATTCCCGCAACCTCTTCACCGCTGGCGTAGCGCTCATTTTCGGCGCTGGCGACTTCACGCTGAAGATCGGCGATTTCGCTCTTGGCGGTATTGCCACCTCAACGCTTGCAGCCTTGGTCTTCTACCAGCTGCTCGGCATTGGTCGCAGCGAGAAACCTGCGGCATAAGACAAAGGGGAGCGGGCACTCGTCCCGCTCCTTCCATGCCGAAGCAGCTCATACTTGATCGACATCAATTACTGTATTTTTATATTCGTCTATGTCTGTGAACGAAGATCATCCGGATGAGACGGGCTCATGTTATCAGACCTTTTCGAACACAACCGGCAATGGGCAGCGGAAAAGCGCCAGGAAGACCCTGAATATTTCAGCCGGCTGTCATCGATGCAGCGTCCGGAATATCTCTGGATCGGGTGTTCGGACAGCCGTGTTCCGGCCAATGTTGTCACCGGATTGCAGCCGGGCGAAGTCTTCGTACACCGCAATGTCGCCAACCTCGTCCATCGCGCCGATCTGAACCTTCTGTCAGTGCTTGAGTTTGCCGTCGAGGTGTTGGAGATCAAGCACATCATCGTCTGCGGCCATTACGGATGCGGTGGCGTGCGTGCTGCCATGGCCGGATATGGCCACGGCATCATCGACAACTGGCTCCAGCCGGTTCGCGATATTGCGCAGGCAAACGAGCAGGAGCTGGACGGTTTTGCTGATCCCGAAGAACGTCTGAACCGGCTTTGCGAGCTGACCGTCGCCTCGCAGGTGGAAAGCCTGTCGCGCACGCCGGTTCTGCAATCGGCCTGGAAACAGAACAAGGATATCGTCGTGCATGGCTGGATTTACGGCCTCAAAGATGGCCTGTTGCGCGACCTCGAATGCGATTGCACGAAAAGCGTGCTGCATTTTTCGTGTCAGCCAGCGGGATAATCCGCAAGGAGCTTTTCGGCCCTGACACGCATGTCCGATCCGAGCTCGGTCGAACGTCGCGCAATTTTGTCGAAACAAACCGTAGTCGTCTCGTTGACCGCGCGCAGTTCGCCATCAAGCGATCCCACCATCATCTGGCGAAAGGTGATCGACGAGCGCCCGACTTTCAGCACATGCGAACGGATCGTCAGCAGGTCTCCGGCTGGCACTTCCTGCTTGTATTCGGTTGTCGCGCGCACATCTGCCCAGCCAAAGCTGTCATCGGGAATTTTCCCAGCGATATGGCCCAAAAGCTGAAAGCTCGCATCATCGAACATCCCGGCATAATGCCGGACATTCATGTGCCCCATGACATCGCACACCCACGGATGCGCGACGCCAACAAAGGTAACAAGACCACTCATCGCGCCACCGATTGATAGCCACCAAGGAAAGCCGTGAGGTTATCGCCCAGCGCATCGCAAAGGTAGCCACCTTCCTGCACGATAACGGTTGGCAGCCGAAGCTTCGCGATTGCTTCGGCAATCCGGCCAAAACCGCCAGTGGTGACCGACAATCCGCCAAACGGATCGCCTTCAAACGGATCAAGGCCAAGCGCCACCACCAGCGCATCCGGCGCAAAGGCTTCGATACGGCGGAAGGCCGTGTCGAGTGACGCAAGGAATTCGGCATCGCCGGATTTGCGCGGTAGTGGCAGGTTGAGATTGTAACCAAGCCCCGCACGCTCGCCGCGCTCATCGGCATGGCCCCAGAAAAATGGATAGAAGCGCACCGGATCGGCATGGATCGAGACGGTCAGTACGTCGGGACGGGCATAGAATATCCCCTGCGTCCCGTTGCCATGATGCAGATCGACGTCGAGGATTGCCACGCGCTCCGCTTTCGAGCGCAGGCGCTGGGCTGCGACCGCTGAATTGTTGACGAAGCAGAAACCGCCTGCCACATCGGCAAAGGCATGATGCCCCGGCGGACGGCAGAGCGCATAGGCCGCGACCTCGCCTGCAAGCACCGCATCGGCGGCATCGACCGCGCTCCATGCGCTCCAGCACACGCTTTCCCATGTATGTTCAGCAATCGGGCACGCCGTATCGGCCATGTGATAGCCAACCTGCCCCACGGCAGACGCCGGATAACGGCCGTCACGCGCCAGCGGGTGGATGTTCGGGATCACCTCTTCCGAAGCCTTCTCGATGCGCCGCCAACGGGCATAAATGTGCTGCAGGAATTCAAGATATTCCGGCGTATGCACGGCTGCAATCGGGCCCAGACCATGATTTTGCGGACGGATGATTTCGTAGCCTGCGGCCTTCGCACCGGCGAGCAGGCGCTCAACACGCTCCGGCTGTTCGGGGTTAGGCTGCGGCGCACCGCTGGAAAGAAAGGCTTTCGGGTCGTGACGCTTCTGCTCAACGGCGTAAAAGGCTTTCATGATTACTCCCTGATTTGATTGATGCGCGCCAGACGGGCGAAATCATCGCCATAGGCACCGTGATCGCGGTCGGCTTCAATCCAGCCGATACCCAGCCGGTCATAAAATCTTTGCGCTGCGACATTGTCCCGGTCCACGGCCAGCCGCAGATAGACACCGCCGCGCGCCATCGACCAGGAGGCGACATGACGCAAAAGCATCTCGCCGATCCCCTTGCCGCGAAAGGTTTCGTCGACATAGAGGTCCTGCACGTAGACGCCGGGTTTGCCCAACCATGTCGAGAAGATCGGGAAGAACAGGGCAAGACCGGCAAACCTATCGTCCACCTCGGCGATCAGACTGGTGAAAGCCGCATAGGGACCAAAACCATAACAGCGGAAATCCTCAACCGTGCTGGAGATTTTTCCCGCAGCGCCAAGTCCTGCGCCCATCGTGCAGATTGCTGCGTGAATCTGTTCGGCATCGGCAAGTTCGCCAGGCCGAACCACGACGCCGGTTTTACTGTCCAACACGATCTTCGGCATCAGAGCATTTCCTGTTTTGATTGAATCATTGGAAACTCTCGATCCTTTTGTTTTACGCATGTCTTTACCCCGAAACCGGTTCCCACTTTCGGGAGACATGCTCTAGAACGCCACCCTGTCTCCACCTTTGAGACCCAGATATTCACGCGCCTCGTCAGGCGTTGCAACGTCCAGCGACAGGCCGTCAAGAATGCTGCGTATGCGACGAACCTGATCGGCATTGCTCTTGGCCAGCTGGCCGCGCCCGTCATAAAGGCTGTCTTCCAGCCCGACGCGGACATTGCCGCCCATCGCCGCCGCCATGGTAATCATCGGAATCTGGTGCCGTCCTGCCGCCAGCACGGAGAAGGAATAGTCGTCCCCGAACAGCTTGTCGGCGATGCGCTTCATATGCATGAGATTGTCCGGATCGGCTCCGATACCACCCAGAACACCGAAGACGAACTGGATGAACAGATGGCCGGACACCAGCCCCCGGTCGCGAAAATGCGCCAGCGAATAGAGATGGCCGACATCGTAGCATTCGAACTCGAAGCGCGTGCCGCAGCCCTGCCCGAGGCTGGTCAGAATGCCTTCCATATCCGCAAAAGTGTTCTTGAAGATCGAATGGCGCGTGGCTTCCAGCAATTCCGGTTCCCACGCGTGTTTCCATTCACGTGGCTTGTCGAGTGCCGGGAACAGCGCGAAATTCATCGAGCCCATATTGAGCGAACACATTTCCGGTTGCGCCTTAAGCGGCGCGGCCAACCGGTCTTCCAGTGTCATCAGCGACGAGCCGCCGGTAGAAATATTCACCACCGCCGCGGTCGATTGCTTGATGCGCGGCAGGAACTGCATGAACAGGTCCGGGCTGGCGGACGGCCTGCCGTCGCGTGGATCGCGGGCGTGAAGATGCAGGATGGATGCGCCCGCTCCCGCCGCCGCGATGGCTTCGCTCGCAATTTCGTCGGGCGTAACCGGCAGATGCGGCGACATGGAGGGCGTATGGACGGAGCCTGTCACCGCACAGGTAATGATCACCTTGCGACGTGTCTTCTTCTTGTCGGTCATGATCCGGTTTCCTTACGCATTCACAGGCAGTTTGAGTTCACGCGCCAGAACCTCCAGCGTATCACCGAGGATGGCGGTGATCTCGCCGACCTGTTCGCGGCTCACAATCATCGGCGGGCAAACGAGGAAATGGTCGCCCTCGACACCGCCGCGCGTGCGACGCGAATAGATGATGAGCCCACGTTCATAGGCGAGATCGACCATGCGCTGATGGGCGTTCAGTTCCTTCGGCAGCGGCTTCATGGTTTCGGGGTCAGAAACGAATTCTGCAGCCAGCAGCAAGCCTTTGCCGCGCACGTCGCCGATGAAGGGGAAGCGTTTCGCAAGCCCCTCCAGTTCGCCCTTCAATGCATCGCCCATGCGAGCGGCGTTGCCGACCAGATCGAGACGATCGATCTCCTGCAATACGGCCTTACCCGCCGCACAGGCCAATGGATTGCCGGCATAGGTGAAGCCGTGCAGGAAGCCACCTGCATCCAGAACCGGCTGGACGATACGGGCTGGTGCTGCCATCGCACCAAGCGGGCAATAACCGGAGGCGAAGCCCTTGGAAAGCGCGATCAGATCTGGTTTGCAGTTCCAGTGATCGCCGCCGAGAAACTTGCCGGTACGCCCGGCACCGCTCATCACCTCGTCGTGGATCAGAAGGATGCCATAACGGTCGCAGATTTCGCGGATGCGCGGATAATAGCTGTCGGGCGCGACCAGCGCGCCGGTGGATGCGCCACCGATCGGCTCCATGATGAAGGCAAGCACGCTTTCGGGGCCTTCTTCCTGAATCTTCTCCTCCAGCATGTCGGCATATTTCTGGCCGCGTTGTTCCATCGTGAGATTATCGCGGTCGAGATAGGCGGTCGGCGCCGGGACTTTCGGCATTTCGCGCATGATGGGCGCGAAGGGCTCGCTCAGTGCCGCATAGCCGGTGACGGCCAGCGCGCCAAGCGTGCCCCCGTGATAGGACGGAAAGCGCGAAATCACTTTCCAGCGCTTGCCCTGCCCGGTTGCGACCGCCCATTGGCGGGCGAGCTTGATGCAGGATTCGACGGCTTCCGAACCGCCGGAAACGAAGAAGATCTTGTCCAGCCCCTCCGGCATTCGCTCGGCGGCCATGCGTGCCAGATCTTCCGCCGGTTCGTTTTCAAAGTGCAGGCGATAGGCGAAGGTCACGCGATCCATCTGCTCTTTCATGGCATCGAGCACATTGCGATTGCCATGGCCGATATTGACCACCATCGCGCCGCTCGACCCGTCGATGACGCGGCGTCCGTCCTGATCCCAGATATAGATGCCTTCGGCCCGATCCACCAGCGGCCTGCGCAGGCGCGACTGGTAGAAAAGATGCGATGCCGGGCGTTCGTTCTGTGCATTTGTGTTGAGCATGGCGTTACTCTGTCAGCGCTTGAGATATTGGTTGAGAACATTGGCGGTCACACGCTCGACCATGCGGTCGCCGCGTTTGAGAGCCGCTACCCACTCGCAGCTTCCGGCGTGGAAGACCTCGCCCTTGCCGCGTGGGAAATTGACGATCATGCCGCAGCCGCGCTTGATGCGTTCGACAGCTGCATCACCATTGTCGCCGATCAGCGTATCGGCCACGAATTTGGCATCGGCATCGGAGAGGAACTGGTCGTCGGCTGGAATATCCGCACTCTCCTCCTTGAGAGACGACATGCCGAGCGCCAGAATCTGCAATCCATCGGGAGCGCCACTGCCCTCCTCCGGCTCCGGCAATCCTCCCCGGATCACATAGTCGAGCCCGTCAACCTCATAGCCGAAGGCATGGCCTTCCGAGCCCAGGAGATCGCCGTAATAGATGCCGGTTCCCGCAAAGGCCCAATGCTCTGGGCGATAGACCGGGAAACCGCGCACGCCGCGCGGGGCGCAACCACCCCAGCCGACATAAAGCCCGCGCAACGCATTGAGGCCGAAAGTTTCGGCAGCAGGCCGTCCGGTTTCAGTCGCTTCCCAGCACCCGCTGGTGCGACGCGGATCAGCGGAGCGATAGACCGGGTCTTCGGCGCGGGCGCGATATTTATAGCAGGTCTGGCGCTTGCCATTGTCCTCAAGCCGTGTCTGCCACATGAAATTGCCCGCAAAACGGGCCGCACGACCACCGCCCTCGACATAATTATCGACGGCATCACGCATTTCCCACGTCCAGTATTCGTCGTGACCGACAAAGGCAACGCAGTCATAACCCTCGAGGATTTCCGGCGAGAAATGCAGCTCATGCTGGCTGGCAAGATCGACCGCATAGCCTTCCCGCTCAGCCCAGCGGAAGAACAGGCTGTCATAGCTTGCCCAGCCGGAAGAGGTATATTTCTTGGAATAGCCGTTGGCATAGGCCCATTCCATATGCGGATAGCGCGGCGGCGCGGCAGGCGGCGTCACAATTTCCAGCGGAACACGAGGCGCATCGGACGGCAGCACAACAAAGCCACGGCAGAACGGACGCTCGATGCTCACCGTCGTCGCATATTGATCGCCATTCGGCCCGGTGATGCCCTGATAATGGTTGGAGCCGCCCCAGGTATTATAGGCCGTCCATGTGCCGGTTGCAGCCACCTGCAGGATACGACCCGGCTTACGGCCCGCTGCGGGTCGTAGAATGAACAGGTGATGGCAATGGATCGGCTGCCCGTCATTGCCATGCGCCTTCAACGTGATGCGATAAGCGCCGGAAGGCCAGTTCTCATCCGACTTGAAGGCAAATGTCGTTTCCCAGCCGCAACCGACAACCGAACATTGCGCTGGTGTTTCCTGCCATTTGCAGTCGATCCCGCGTTTAGAGAAGACCGGCGTTTCCACCGCCCCGTCCCGCACAATCTCGATATCGAAACGCGAGGCAGTTGTGCTCACCTGTAGATGAACCGTCGCACCCGGAAGATAGGAATAGGCATCGGTATAGCACCAGATTTCGCCGCGAGGCCCATCCATGCCAGGATATTCGTAATAATGGCCAAGCACGGCTTCACGCCGCTGCGCCGGGGTCAGCCCGAAATCGGGAAATTCGTTGAGGTGTCTCTCGCTCATTCTGATACCTCAGGCAGCCAGATATTTCTTGAGGAAGGAGCGGGTACGCTCCTGCACCGGATTGCTCAAAATCTGATCCGGCGGTCCCTCTTCCACCACCACGCCGCCATCCATGAACAGAATGCGGTCGGCAACCTCACCCGCAAAACGCATCTCGTGCGTGACGATCAGCATCGTCATATGTTCAGCGGCAAGCTGCTTCATGACGGCATTGACTTCGTCCACCAGCTCGGGATCGAGCGCCGAAGTAGCCTCGTCGAACAGCATCACCTTCGGCTGCATGGCGAGCGCACGCGCAATGGCCACGCGCTGCTTCTGACCGCCCGACAGGCGCGAAGGATAGACATCGATCTTGTCGGCAAGCCCCACCTTCGACAAAAGCTCCAGCGCCAGTGTGCGGGCCGCGTCCTTGCCCATGCCTTTCAGCTTGATCGGACCGAGCGTGATGTTTTCCAGCACCGTCAGATGCGGGAACAGATTGAAGTGCTGGAACACCATGCCCATCTGCTGGCGCACCGCATTGATGTGCTTTTCAAATGCCTGTCCTGCAAGCGGCTGGTTGACCTGCACGCCGTCGAGCCAGACTTCACCGCCATTCAGTGTTTCCAGATGATTGATCGAACGCAGAAGCGTGCTTTTGCCGGAACCGCTGGGACCGATGATCGCGACGATCTGGCCGCGCGCCACTGAAAGGTCGATACCTTTCAGGACTTCCAGCGCGCCATAAGCCTTGCGGGCATCCTTCACTTCGACCATCGGTTTTGCAGATTTGGAGCTGCTCATCGCGTGACCTCCACTTTTCTTTCAATGCGCCGCAGGCCTGCCTCGAGGACGAGATTGACCACATAATAGATGGCCGCGACGGTGATATAGAATTCAAACGGGCTGAAGGTTTCGCTGATGGCAAGCTGGGCGCTGTGCACCAGTTCCGCAATGCCGATGATCGAAACCAGCGACGTGTCCTTCAGAAGAACGATCATGTTGTTGCCAATGGGCGGGATCGTGTTGCGGATCGCCTGCGGAATGACGATATAGCGCAAAGCCTGAGCGTGGCTGAAACCGATGGAACGGGCGCCTTCCATCTGACCGGGATCAACAGCCACAATGCCTGCCCGGATGATGTCGGCATTATAGACCGCGAAATGCAGGCTAAGGCCGATAATGCCGGCGCCGAGGGCGGGAATATTGATGCCGATCTGAACCAGTCCGAAATAGATCAGGAACAGTTGCAGCAGAAGCGGCGTTCCCATGAACAGCCACATGAAGAACCGTACCGGCCATGCAAGAATGGCAGGCGCATAAAGCACCACCAGCGCAAATGCGATCCCGAGCACGAAGCTTAAGGATGCGGAGGCGACGGTCAGAACCAGCGTCCACCAAAGGCCGGTCAGAAGCAGATCCGTATAGGGAGTGACGATGCTGAAATCGAGAGCTTGCATCCAGTCCTCCCTCACTGCGCCGCGAAGCGCTTGTCGAGGAGATCGACCCCGCGCGCCACGATATAGATGATGATCATGTAGAGAACGGCTGCAACGCCGAAAATCTCGAACGGTTTGTAGGTCGAACCGATAAAACGCTGCGCCGTATAGGTCAGCTCAACCACCGAAATGGTCGAGACCAGCGCCGAACCCTTCAAAAGGGCAATAGCGTTGACGCCCAGCGGACGGATCATGAGGCGAGCGGCCTGCGGCAGCACGACGAACCGCATGGTCTGGCCACGCCCGAAGCCGATGGAGCGCGCGGCTTCGCTCTGGCCGCGATCGACGCTCTGGATCGCTCCACGGATCGATTCCGACATATAGGCGCCGATGTTCAGCCCAAGCCCGATAACGCCAGCAGCAAATGGTTCCAGATTGATGCCGATCTGCGGACCGCCGAAATAGAGAATGAAGAGCTGCACAAGGCAAGGCGTGCCGCGAAAGACACTGACATACGCAGCTGCAAGTCCCCGCAAAATAGGGGAGCGGGACAGGCGGCCCGCCACGAGTATTGCAGCCACCACAAGGCCCAGGATCAGGGCCAGCGCGGAAATTTGCACAGTTACCCATGCCGCCTCCAGAAAGAACGGGAGGACGCGCTGCATCAACGCAAAATCCATCGGAAAACTCCGGTCAATCGGTTCTCAACCGGCCCGGACATGTGCCGGGCCGGGATGACGACATATCAGCGAATGTCGCTGCCGACCCATTGCATCGAGATCTTCTCATAGGTGCCATCGGCCATGATCTCGTCGAGAGCTTTCTGCATCGCTGCCTTCAGCTCGGGATTGTTCTTGCGAATGGCGATACCGATTGCAACGCTGCCGCCTTCAATGTCCGGCGTATCGAGCTTGCGGACTTTCTGTCCGGTTTCCTTGATCGCCACCATGACCGGGATGTTGTCGACGACAATGGCGTCGACACGACCCGAATTCAGTTCAAGCATCAGTTCCGGCAGACCCTTATAGGTGCGAATGGTCCAGCCACCCTGTTCACGCGCCCACTTCTCATGGGTTTCACCAAGCGTCACGCCCAGTGTCTTGCCCTTGAGATCGTCGAGCTTCTGAACAGCGGAATCTTCCTTCACGAAAACCGCGCGGCCCGCGTGATAATATGGTCCCACGAAGTCCACTGCCTTCTCGCGTTCCGGCGTGATCGTCATGGAGCCGACCACCGTATCGAACTTGCCCGCCCGAAGACCGGCAACGATACCGTCCCAGGCCGTGGTGATGAGCTGCGGCTTCAGCTGCATGCGCTCGGCAATCGCCGAACCGATGGAGGCATCGAAACCCACGACTTCGTTCTTCTCATTGACGAAATTGAACGGCGGGTACTGGCCGCTCATGGCGATCTTCAGTTCGCCTGATGCCTTGATCTTTTCAAGATCATCCGCCTGTGCGGGTGCAACCGCAAAAACTGCGGTGGCGGCAATCGCAGCAGCGGCAATGAAACCCGTGAATTTGTTAAACATGCTGTTCCCGACTTCCTCTTGTTTGTTTTTCTTGAGGCTATTTGATGCCTCCCAATTTTCATGATTGCTTTTATGGATGCATTTCGCAAATAGATAATGGGAATGGATTGCATAGATTTCATGAATGGATAAAGCCATGTCGCTGCACCGCCCCGAGCGCCTTGTCTGGGATCTGGACTGGAACCTTCTGCGCAGTTTTGTGGTGATTGCTGAAGTGAAAAGCATCACCCGCGCTGCGGAACGGCTCAATCTCAAGCAACCAAGTGTGAGCAATGCGCTGCGCCGGCTGGAAGACCGCATCGGCCAGCGACTGGTGGAGCGTGACGCCACCCATTTCGAGCTGACCGAAGTCGGTAAACTGCTCTATGAACAGAGCATCGAAGTCTTCGGCGCTATTTCGCAACTGCCGCAGCTTGTGCGTGGGGTCGGTGACGATGTCACCGGCCATGTCACCATATCGGTGGCCAGTCACATTGTTTCGCCGATCTTCGACCGGGCACTTGAGCTTTTTCATGAACAGCATCCGCGAGCGACGCTGACAATCAATGTTTCCGCCAGCACCGAAGTTGCTCGACTGGTTCGAGAGAAGCGCGCTTCTTTCGGTCTTGGGCTGGTGAGCAATCGTGATCCGGCGCTCGACTACACCATGGTCTATCGTGAATTCTTCGGGTTTTTCTGCGGGCCCCGGCACCGGATGTTCGGCCAGTCCGGACTGACGCTTGCCGATCTGAAGGGAGAACCGTCGGTTTCATTCCAGACCGACCACATTGCTGACGCGCTGCGCCCGGTAGCTCTGCTGCGCAGTGAGGCGCGGCTTTCACCGGATGTCGTCGGCACCTCGTCGAGCCTTGAAGAAGTGCGCCGGATGATCATTACCGGCCTTGGTATCGGCCCGCTTCCGCTGCACGTGGCGCGACGCGAGATCGATGACGGCCTTCTCTGGCGTTTGCCGCCTTACGATAACCCGCCCGCTATCGATGTTTTCCTGATCCATAATCCGGAAACCAATCTCAACAAGGCCGAGAAAGCCATGCTGGCCGGATTGAAGGGATTGATCGCTTCCACACCGCTGGAAAACCGTATTTACGGAGATTGACGAGCGGGCCATACCCGCTCATCCCTATTCAGCTACTCTGCCGCTTCTGCTGCGCACAGCGCGTCGCATTCGGCTGTTTCCCGCGTGCCGGACAGGCTGGCCTGACCAAGCGCGACGGTTGCAACCGCGCTGAGGCTGGCGACAACAGAAACCCAGAAGCCGTTTGCTGCACCGAAATTGTCGACCACCCAACCGGAAACGAACGCACCAAACGCCATTCCGATGCCGATGCCGGTCATGACCCAGGTAATGCCTTCCGTCAGCATCGTCTCAGGCACGCGGCGTTCGATAAGGCCGAAGGCCGTGATGAATGTCGGAGAAATCGCAACGCCGCTGACGAACACCGCCACGGCAAGAAGCGTGGTCGATGTGCCCGCGAAGGGTAATGGCAAGGCAGTCAGTGCCAGCACGCTGACGGCAATCATCAACTGGCGCTGCAGGGGCATACGAAGCGACAATGCACCGAGCGTTATCCCCACAAGAAACGAACCGATGGCATAGACACCGATCACAAGGCTGGCCGCACCGGGCTGACCAAGCTCGCTTGTGATCGCTACAGCACTGACTTCAGCTGTCGCAAAGGTCGAGCCGACGAAGATAAGTGCCAGCGTGATGATCTGAACGGGACGCGACCAGATAGCGGAACGTTGCGGGCTATCCTGATCGAGCGCACGAACCGGCGGTTCACTGGAACGCTGCAGGAGGAAGGCGATCGTGCCCACGGCCAGAAAAGCCGTGCTGATCAGCATCCCCGCTTCGGGGAACAGGGACACCGCCAGCGCCACGGAAAGGGACGCGCCTGAAATATAGACCAGTTCATCCGCCGCCGACTCGAACGCGAAAGCGGTGTTCAGTTCGGGGCGGTTGCGGAAAATTTCCGTCCATCTTGCCCTTACCATGGCCGGGATGCTGGGCATGGCACCGGCAAAAAATGCCGAGACGAACAATGTCCAGTTTGCCCAGCCCTGATTTGTCGCTACGAGCAGAAAGGCGAAGGCTATCACCGAAACGACCGTGGCAGGCATGACGATGCGGCTTTGTCCGTAACGGTCGACAAGGCGTGAAATCTGCGGCGCTATGAATGCATTCGTGAGCGCGAAAGTGGCAGACACCGCGCCCGCCAGCCAATATTCGCCGTGCGTCTGCGCAAGCATGGCCACGATGCCGACAGGGGCCATCGCGATGGGAAGACGGGCGAAAAAGGCCGCCGCCGAAAAGCCGATAGCGCCTGGGGCGCTGAAAATTTCTCTATATGGATTGGACATCGGAGTGGGTCCTTGAAAGGGGAAATTACAACACTTGCATACGGTCCGTATGTTAATTAAATAATTGATACGCGGCGTATGTCAACTAATATACGCAGCGTATGCAAATAAAAGGAATCATGATGCGTAAACCGCGAAGCGAAATGATTGCTGAAACGAGGACGAAGCTGATGGCTGCGGGCCGCAAGGCTTTCGGGACCGTTGGTTACGCCGAGGCTTCGATGGATGATTTTACTGCCTCCGCCGGACTGACACGCGGCGCGCTCTATCATCATTTCGGCGACAAGAAAGGCCTTCTGCAGGCCGTGATCAACGAAATCGATTGCGAGATGGCCGCGAGACTGTGCACGATTTCCGCCAAGGCACCCGACCGCTGGCAGGGCTTTGTCGACGAGAATACGGCCTATATCGAAATGGCACTGGAACCGGAAATCCAGCGCATCATGTTTCGCGACGGACCGGCGGTTTTCGGCGATCCCTCCAGCTGGCCGAGCGCCAATGGCTGTATCCGCACGATAACGACCAGCCTCGCCGCATTGCATGAAGAAGGTGTCATCGTCGATATCGACTCGGAAGCCGCCGCGCGGTTGATCAATGCGGCGAGCAGTGCTGCGGCCCAATGGATTGCCAATTCAGACGATCCAGAAGCCACATCGAAGCGGGCCGTCAAGGCATTCCGGAAGCTTCTGGAAGGCCTGCTGATCCGAAAAAAATGAACTAGCCCGACACAATCGACGTGAAGTCGGTTATGCCCGCGAAGCGCGCGGCGCGGACCTTGCCATATTTGCTCTTGTCGACGACGAGATGTTTTTCGACAGCGCGCTGCATCGCCATCTGCTTGATCGGTACTTCATGGAAGTGTGAACACGTAACCCCGTGCTGCTCGTCGACGCCGCCAGCCGAAAGGAAAGCTTTGTTGATGTTGACGCGCTTCAGGACGTCGATCCCCTCATCCCCTGAAAACGACGCCGCTTCCGGGTGATAAAGTCCGCCCAAAACAATAAGTCGCACATCACTGCGCTGCGACAGGATTTCCGCAATGTTGAGAGCGTAGCAGACAACCGTAATATGCTGGTTCTGCGGTATGCGGTGAGCAAGGTGCGGCATTGTCGTGCCGCAATCTATGAAAACAGTATCATAGGGTTCGATCAACGCTGCCGCTGCGGCACAAGCCTGCGCTTTGGCATTGGCATGGCTGTCTTTTTCAAAATCAAAGACATAATCGCCATTCACACCGTCCTGCGTGGGAATAATGTAACCACCCAAACAATTCAGCATCCCGCCATCGCTGCCGATGTCGCGGCGGATTGTCATTTCTGACACGCCAAGACGCGCTGCCGCATCCCGCAGGCGAAGCACGCCAACGTCATCGACCAGCGCCGCCAGTTCGGCAATCCGCTCTTCCTTCCGGCTGATTCTGCTCACGCTGTCCCCAATCCTTGCGATCCGCTCACCCGTTTATACGTCCGTCACATTTCACGCAATGCGATCATCCGATCTTGACAGGCCGAACATAAATGTGAAACGATCCAAACATAATGATCGGATTGTAACATTATAATTCGCATTGTTGGGAGGCTAAAACAACAGGGTTTTGCACGCCTCGAACAGAATTCCGTTCTTCGAGGACGCCAGACAGGCGGGAAAACAGATCGAATTTTCGCCCGGCCGGGAAGCCGGGCATGGAGGAGAACGCTGACGCGCCCTACCGTTCCAGGGTGCGTCAGCGTCAGAATCGTCCTTCTGCAGCCAATGGCGCGGCGGGACAGGGAGTTCGGAGTTTCTTCTGGTCGAATACGCTGAAGGAGCTCCGGAATTTTGGAGTAATGCGCATCTATCCGAACCGGTCAGCGCTTTGGAGATGCGTCTTGGGAGGAAACACCGGTGAAAAAATTTCTAGCATCCGTGGCCATTGCCATGTCCGTGGCCGTTCCGCACGCTTTCGCGGAAGGCGTCGTTGATACGTCGAAGATCAACAAAGAGCTGATCACCACCGCCAATGACAAGAAGTACACCATCGCGACCGTCGTGAAGGTTGATGGCATTGCATGGTTCGACCGCATGCGCGACGGCGTCGACCAGTTCAAGGCCGACACCGGCAATGACGTCTGGATGGTCGGTCCGAGCCAGGCGGACGCTGCTGCACAGGTGCAGATTGTCGAGAACCTGATCGCACAGGGCGTTGACGCCATCGCCATCGTGCCGTTCTCCGTTGAAGCCGTGGAGCCGGTTCTGAAGAAGGCACGCGAACGCGGCATCGTGGTCATCAGCCACGAAGCATCCAACATCCAGAACGTCGATTACGACATTGAAGCCTTTGACAACAAGGCCTATGGCGCGAACCTCATGAAGGAACTCGGCAAGTCGATGGGCGGCAAGGGCAAATATGTCACGACTGTCGGCAGCCTGACCTCGAAGTCGCAGATGGAATGGATCGACGGTGCCGTCGAATACCAGAAGGCCAACTTCCCGGAAATGTCAGAAGCAACCGGCCGTCTCGAAACATATGACGATGCCAACACCGACTATAACAAGCTCAAGGAGGCGATGACCGCCTATCCGGACATCAAGGGCATTCTTGGTGCACCAATGCCGACCTCTGCCGGTGCCGGACGCCTGATCGCCGAAGGCGGCCTCAAGGGCAAGGTCTTCTTCGCAGGCACCGGTCTCGTGTCGGTGGCTGGCGAATATCTGAAGAACGACGACGTCCAGTATATCCAGTTCTGGGACCCTGCCGTTGCAGGCTATGCCATGAACATGCTGGCCGTTGCAGCGCTTGAGAAGAAGAACGACCAGATCAAGGCCGGTCTCAATCTGGGCCTGCCGGGCTATGAAAGCCTGCTGGCACCGGACGCTGCCAAGCCGAACCTGCTCTATGGCGCAGGCTGGGTCGGCGTGACCAAGGAAAACATGGATAAGTACGACTTCTGATGTCCATGGATGTTTAGAACGCATCCCGAAAAGTGTGAAACGGTTTTCGGATAAGATGCGCGTCTAAACAAACATATCAAGCGCCGATCTGATTCAATCATATCGAAACGCGCTTGACGGGAGGAGCTTCATGCCCCTCCCATCCGGCAAATTGCATTCCAGCCTTGCACGAGGCCCCTCATGAGTGAAAACCTGATTGAACTGCGCCATATCGGAAAACGCTTCGGTGGTGTCAGGGCACTGGACGACGTTTCCTTTGCCATAAAGCCCGGCGAAATCCACTGCCTCGCAGGTGAGAACGGCTCCGGCAAATCCACCATCATAAAGGTCATGTCGGGCGTCTACACGCCGGAAGACGGCGAGATACTGATCGATGGCAAATCAGTCGGCAAACTTGACCCCGTCAAGTCGGTTCATCACGGTATTCAGGTGATCTATCAGGACTTCTCGTTGTTCGGGAACCTGACAGTTGCTGAAAATCTGGCAATCAATACTTTTCTCATCGAAGGCCGCAAGGGCGTCGACTGGAAGCGCGTGCGTGACCTGGCACAGAAGGCGCTGGCGCGGCTCGACGTCAGCATCGACCTCGATGCGGATGTGGACAGCCTGCCGACATCGGGCAAGCAGATCGTGGCGATTGCGCGCGCCGTCATGGCTGACGCCCGCCTCATCATCATGGACGAGCCGACCACCGCGCTGACGCGGCATGAAGTCGATGCGCTGTTCAAGATCGTGCGCGATATTCAGGCACAGGGCATCGCAGTACTCTTCGTCAGCCACAAGATGCGCGAGATGCTGGAAATCAGCGAAAGGCTGACCGTCTTCCGCAATGGCAAGAAGGTTGCCGAAGGCCCGATTTCCGATTTCGACGAACCGTCGATCACCCGCGCCATGACCGGTCAGGAACTCACATCGGACCATTATCACTGGACCCCGCGTGAAGGCGCTTCGGCCAATCCGACCCTTGAAATCACGAACCTTTCTGTTCCTGGCTCTTTGGAAAATGCCAGCCTCGCTCTCAATGCGGGCGAGATCGTCGGCATATCCGGGCTGATCGGCTCCGGTCGCACGGAACTCGCACTCGCGCTCTTCGGCATGAAGCCGGATTTCACCGGCACTGTTCGTATCGACGGCAAGCAAGTTCATCCGAAAACCGTGCAGGAAGGGATTGCCTGCGGCGTCGCCTATGTGCCGGAAGATCGCCTGACGGAAGGCCTGTTCCTGACGCAATCGATCGAGCGCAACATCATCGTCACATCCATCGAGAAATTCGTGCGCGGCCTCTTCATCGACCGCAAGAAGGCCGACACCACGACCCGTGACATGTTTTCGGCGATGCACATCGTTGCCCCCGGTCCGCATACGCCGGTCAATCATCTGTCAGGCGGCAATGCGCAGCGTGTGGTGCTGGCACGCTGGCTTTTGACAGGTGCCAAAATCCTGATCCTCAACGGGCCGACTGTCGGTGTCGATGTCGGCTCCAAGGCGCAGATCCACAATATCATCCGCAAGCTTGCCCGTGATGAAGGTCTCGCCGTCCTGATGATTTCCGACGATGTGCCCGAGCTGGTGCAGAACTGCAATCGTGTGCTGGTGATGCATCGCGGGCGTTTCGTCGACGAACTTTCCGGTGAAACCATGACCGAAGATGCCGTCAATGACCGGCTCAAGACGCTGAATTGAGGAACCGGCACATGAAATTCTTCCGCAGTACCGAATTCATCATTGCCTGCGTGTTGTTCGCGGCGATGGTTATTATCGGCCTCATCAATCCGGCTTTCTGGTCGCTGGACAATATCTTCGGCCTTCTGCGCTCCAACGTCGTGATTGGTATCATGGCGCTCGGTGTGTTGCTTGTGATGATTTCCGGCGGCATCGACGTCTCCTTCACCGCCTTTGCCATCGCGGCCATGTATCTGACTGTCCGCGCCATGGTTTATCTCGGCTATGACGGCGTGCTCATTCCGTTTGTGGCAGCAACGCTGATCGGCCTGCTGCTTGGCGCATTCAACGGCTTCATCATCCATCGTTTCAAGATGATCCCGCTGATCGTGACACTCGGTACCGGTTCCATCGTGCGCGGACTGGTGCTTGGTCTGGTGGGTACAAGCACCGTCAACATCAACAAGATGCCGAAGGAACTGATCGAATTTGGCAAGACAGATGTTGTTTCGCTGACAAATGCTGCAGGAACAGCCTTTAGCCTGACCGCAATGTTCCTCGTCTATCTGGCGCTGGCGCTGCTGATCCACCTGATCCTCAATTATACGATGATCGGGCGCAGCGTTTATGCCTATGGCGGCTCGCCGGAAGCGGCAAAGCGTGTCGGCTTCAATACGCGCCGCACCATCTTCTTCGTCTATTGCGTGGCCGGAGCGCTCGCAGGTTTCGCGGGCCTTCTGCATTCCTCGATGATCTGGCTTGCCAATCCGCGCGATTTCGTCGGGCTTGAACTGGACGTGATCGCAGCCGTGGTTCTGGGCGGCGCATCGATCTTCGGCGGACGCGGCACGGTTCTCGGTACGCTTATGGGCGTCTTCATGCTCGTCATGGTCAAGAACTCGCTCATCATCATGAAGGTAGACACCACGTGGCAGCGCGTCGTGGTCGGCCTCATCATCATCGTCGCCACAGCCATCACCGCATGGCGTGACCGCAAAAGTATCGCCTGAGGGGAGAACGCGACATGAAACAGTCTTTCGACATGCGCCGCCTCCTTGGCGGAGACAACAACATCATCCAGCTCATCGTCATCACCGTACTGGTCTTTGCGCTGATGACCTGGATGAACCCGGACAAGTTCCTGCGCTATTACAACTTCGAATCCATCAGCTACATCATGCCGGAGCTGGGCATCCTCTCCGTCGCCATGATGATTGCCATGCTGACAGGCGGCATCGACCTTTCGGTGGTGGGCATCGCCAATCTGGCAGGTATCATGGCCGGAGTTTATTTCCATTCCTCCATGGTGCAGGCGGCGCAGACGTCCGGTTCCGGCATGCTGTTCTACACCATCATCGGCATATTGCTTGCCGTGCTGATCGGGCTGGTATCGGGACTGGTCAACGGCCTGCTGATAGCCAAGCTCCGCATCACACCGATCCTTGCCACACTCGGCACCGGGCAGGTCTTGATGGGGCTGGCTCTGGTTCTGACAGGCGGCCCGGCAATTGTCGGCTTTCCCGATGCGTGGAACTGGGTCGGCAATGGCAAACTGTTCGGCATCGCCACGCCATTCCTGCTCTTCATCGCCGTGTGCATCGTCGTGGCAATTCTCCTGACACGCACGACGCTCGGCATCAATCTCATGCTGATCGGCACCAATCCGCGTGCTGCGGTCTTTGCCGGCATCCGCAAGGATCGCATGATCCTCTATTCCTATATGCTCACCGGCGTGCTTGCCTCCATAGCCGGAATCATTCTTTCGGGTCGCACCAATGCGGCCAAGTCGGACTACGGTGCATCCTATCTGCTGCAGGCCGTGCTGATCGCCGTTCTCGGCGGTACCAATCCGGCAGGTGGAAAGGGACGTGTTCTGGGCGTCGCCATCGCGCTGATTGCTTTGATGCTGCTTTCCTCCGGCTTCCAGATGATGCGGTTCTCCAACCACCTCATCGATTTTATCTGGGGCGCTTTCCTCATTCTCGTCATCGCGATCAACGCATCGCGCAATCAGGGCAGGTGATCCCTTATGCAGGACATCGAATTTCATCTTCGCCGTCAGGATTTTGTCCAACAGCCGCATGTCATCGCCAATACTTACGGTCTCAGCGTCACTGCCTTTCGCTATCCAAGCGGTATCGAGGCGCTGCTGGTCGAGAACGAACGCGGCAACATCATTGTTCTCCCGTTCATGGGGCAGATGATCTGGGGCGCGGAATTCGACGGCGTCGATCTGACAATGGGCAACAGCTTCTCCATGCCGCGTCCGGCAACCACCATCGTCGAGACCTATGGCTGCTTTGCGTTCCATAGCGGCATCCTACGCAATGGTTGTCCTTCGCCTCAGGACAATCATCTTCTGCATGGCGAAATGGCCTGTGCACAGATGGACAAGGCCGGTCTTCTCTTCGGCCATGACGAGCGCGGGGCATTTGTCGAAATCACCGGCGAATATGAATATGTGATGGGCTTCGGTGCGCATTATCTGGCACGGCCAAGCGTGCGGCTTCATGCCGATGAAATACTGTTCGACATCACCATGGATGTCGAGAACCTTTCATCCGCTCCGATGGAGCTGATGTATATGTGCCACGTCAATTTTGCCTATGCAGAAGGTGCGCGGATCGTCCAGCCAGTGCCTTATACGCCGGATCACGTGCAGGTGCGCACCGCCGTTCCCGGCCACGTTACGCCCAATGATGATTACCTGTCGCTGATTGATGAACTGGCCACCGATCCAGCTGCGATGGAAGTGCTGGACGAACCGGAGCGCTACGATCCCGAGCAGGTCTTCTATATTCGCGGACTGCCGAAAGATGCCGAAGGCAACACCCATCTGATGATGCAGCTTCCCGAGGGCGACGGATTTGGCATTTCCTACCCGACCGAAATCTTCCCAAAAACCGTGCGCTGGATTCTCGTGAACGGCGATGCCCAGGTTGCAGCCTTTGCCCTGCCCTCGACCTGCGAGCCGGAAGGCTATCTGGCGGAAAAGGCCAAGAACAATGTGCAGGTGCTGGCATCGGGCGAGCGCGCCATTTTCCCAGTGCGTGTCGGTTATCTCGATACAACCGCCGCCGAAGAATTTGAAGCCACGATCAAGGCACTCTGAAATTTCAAAGGAACGTCTCATGACCAGAAAGATCGGAGTGGTCGGCTCCAACATGGTGGATCTCATCACCTATGTGAACCGTATGCCGGGGCCAGGTGAAACGCTGGAAGCCCCGACATTTGAAATCGGCTGTGGTGGCAAAGGCGCCAATCAGGCCGTCGCTGCTGCACGCCTTGGCGCAGATGTGATGATGGTGACGCGGGTGGGCGACGATATTTTCGCGGACAACACCATCCGCAACCTGAACGAGTTCGGCGTCGATACGCGCCATGTGCGCAAGGTTTCCAGCAAGTCGAGCGGCGTAGCCCCCATCTTCGTCGAGCCATCGGGTGAAAACTCGATCCTGATCGTCAAGGGCGCCAATGCCGATCTTCTGCCCGCCGAAGTCGACAAGGCTGCAGACGATCTGAAAGTGTGCGGCCTCATCCTGATGCAGATGGAAGTTCCGGTCGAGACAGTCTACCACACCATCGCTTTCGCCGCTGAAAACGGCATCGAAACCATTTTGAATCCTGCGCCTGCTGCCGCCGATCTTGACCCCGAACTGATCCGGCAGGTGACTTTCCTCGTGCCGAACGAGAGCGAGCTTGCGATCCTCTCCGGCCTGCCGACCGGCACGGACGATGAAATCGTCACCGCAGCGCGTTCACTCATCGCGCGCGGCATCCGCACCGTCATCGTCACGCTCGGCGGACGCGGTGCGCGCATGATTACGGCAAGCGAAATCGTCAATATTCCACCAGTCAAGGTCACACCGAAAGACACGACAGGCGCGGGTGATGCCTTTATCGGCTCCTTTGCCCGCTTCTATGCCGGGACCGGCAATGTGGAAGCCTCGCTTCGCAAGGCCGCTCTTTATGCGGCCCATTCCATCACCCGGCCGGGCACGCAGAAAGCCTATGCCAGCCAGGAAGAATTCGAAACGTTCTGCCGCGATCACGCCCCTTCAACCGAACGTGCCTGATCGCACTTGAACGTAATTGAACCCACGAACGGACAATGAAATGACCGAAGCCCTCCCCCGCAATAATGGGACACCGCTCAAGCCGGAATGGTTTGAGGATGTATCCGTCAATCGCAGCGCTTCCGAGCGCCGTGCCGCTACGATTAGCGCCCGCCGTTCGGTGAAAAAGGAATATCAGGCGGCGTGGCTCATCCGCGCCATCCAGTGCATAGACCTCACCACGCTTGCAGGCGACGACACGGCGGGCCGCGTGCGCAGGCTCTGTGCCAAGGCGCGCCGTCCAGTGCGCGAGGATATTCTGGAAGCACTCGGCCTTGCAGATGCGGGCATCACCACTGGCGCGGTCTGCGTTTATCCCACCATGGTGCCCCATGCTGTCAAGGCACTCGAAGGTTCCGGCATTCCGGTTGCCTCGGTGGCGACGGGCTTTCCCGCCGGGCTGACGCCGCTGCCGCTCCGTCTTGCTGAAATCACCTATGCCGTCGAACAGGGCGCGCATGAAATCGACATCGTGATTACGCGCGAGCATGTGCTGACACAGAACTGGTCGGCCCTCTACGATGAGATTGCTGCCATGCGCGAAGTCTGCGGGGATGCACATATGAAGGCGATCCTTGCCACTGGCGATCTCAATACGCTGACCAATGTTTATCGCGCCTCGATGGTGGCGATGCAGGCAGGCTCCGATTTCATCAAGACCTCGACGGGCAAGGAAGACGTCAACGCCACCTTGCCAGTGAGCCTGACCATGGTGCGGGCGCTGCGCGATTATGGCGAGCTTTCCGGTCAGAGCGTCGGTTTCAAACCCGCGGGCGGCCTCAAGACCGCAAAGGACGCGCTCGCCTGGCTCACACTGATGAAGGAAGAACTCGGCAATCGCTGGCTGGAGCCCGACCTGTTCCGCATCGGCGCATCGTCGATGCTTGGCGATATCGAACGACAATTGGAGCACTTCGTGACCGGGCGCTACTCCGCCGCCAACCGTCACGCTGCTGCGTAAGGAATTGATTCAAATGCGACCCATCAAGGACATCCTGAAGACCATGGAATATGGACCTTCCCCCGAAGCAAACGGCGATGTGAACCTGTGGCTGGAACAGCATGAGCGTTCCTTCGGCCACTATATCAACGGGACCTTTGTCAAACCGGAAGGCCGCAAGGCAATTGCGGTTGCCAATCCGGCCAATGGTGACAAGCTCGCCGAAATCACCTGCGGCAACGCGGAAGATGTCGATCAGGCGGTGAAAGCCGCCCGCACCGCTTTTGGCAAATGGTCCAAACTTTCGGGCTATGAACGGGCCAAGTATCTCTATGCCATCGCGCGCCATATTCAGAAGCGCGAGCGTTTTCTGGCCGTGCTGGAAACCATGGACAACGGCAAGCCGATCCGCGAAACCCGCGACATCGACATTCCGCTCGCCGCCCGTCACTTCTATCATCATGCAGGCTGGGCCGAGATGGTGGAAGATGAGTTCAAGGGCTTTTCGCCCGTGGGCGTCTGCGGTCAGGTCATTCCGTGGAATTTCCCGCTTCTCATGCTTGCCTGGAAGATAGCACCCGCTCTGGCCGCCGGTAACACGGTCGTGCTGAAGCCCGCCGATCTGACGCCGCTTTCGGCCATTGCCTTTGCGGAAATCTGCCATGAAGTCGGCCTGCCCGCCGGGGTCGTCAACATCGTGCAGGGCGATGGTAGCACCGGCGCGGAAATCTGCGGTCATGATGGCGTGGACAAGGTGGCCTTTACGGGCTCGACACAGGTTGGCCGTGTCATTCGCGAGCAGATTGCCGGATCGGGCAAGAAGCTGTCGCTGGAATTGGGCGGCAAGTCGCCCTTCATCGTCTTTGAAGATGCCGATCTTGATGCCGCAGTTGAAGGCGTGGTCGATGCCATCTGGTTCAATCAGGGCGAAGTCTGTTGCGCAGGTTCGCGCCTGCTCGTGCAGGAAGGCATTGCCGAGCGCTTCTATGCCAAACTCAGAAAGCGTCTCGAAAGCTTACGCGTCTGCGATCCGCTCGACAAATCCACCGATGTCGGCGCCATCGTTTCACCCGGTCAGGTGAAGCGCATTTCCGATCTTATCCAAAAGGGTATCGACGAAGGCGGCGAGCTCTGGCAGACGCCGAACCCGCTTCCCGCCAAAGGCAATTATATCGCTCCCGGCTTCTTCACCGATGTGGATCAGGCATCAACCGTTTGTCAGGTGGAAATTTTTGGGCCGATTGCGGCAGCAACAACCTTCCGCACTCCCGATGAAGCCGTCTCGCTCGCCAACAATACACGCTACGGGCTTGCCGCGTCGATCTGGTCTGAAAACATCAATGTCGCGCTCGATCTTGCTGCGCGGGTGAAGGCCGGTGTCGTCTGGATTAACTGCACCAACATGCTGGATGCGGGCGCAGGCTTCGGCGGCTACCGTGAAAGCGGGTTCGGTCGCGAAGGCGCACGCGAAGGCATGTACGAATATCTCGTCTCCGATTGGGAAAAGGCACTGTCCGCGACCAAGATTGCGGAAGCCTTCGTGCCATCAACTTCACCCTCCGGCAACGACAAGATCACCATCGTCGGTATCGACCGCACGATGAAGAACTATATTGGCGGCAAGCAGGCACGTCCGGATGGCGGCTACAGCTATTCGGTCACGGGCAAGGGCGGCTCGGTCATCGGGCAGGCTGGCATCGGCAACCGCAAGGACATCCGCAATGCGGTGGAAGCTGCAAGCAAGGCTGGAAGCTGGGGCACAGCCACGGCGCATAACCGGGCTCAGGTGCTCTATTATCTTGGCGAAAACCTCGATGCACGCCGCACGGATTTCGTGGCACGGCTGATCGAAAGCACCGGCATCAGCGAGAAAAAAGCGGAAGAGGAATTTGAAACCGCACTACGCCGGATTTTCTATTATGCCGCACAGGCCGACAAGTTCGATGGTGCAGTTCATTCCACCAAGTCGCGTCATGTGACACTGGCGATGAACGAACCCTGGGGCGTGATGGGCATCGTCTGCCCTGATGAAGCGCCGCTTCTTTCGCTTGTCTCTCTGGTCTTGCCAGCAATCGCCATGGGTAACCGAACGGTCGTTGTACCATCGAGCCGTCATCCGCTGATCACAGGTGATTTCTATCAGGTGCTCGACACATCCGACGTGCCCGGCGGCGTGGTCAACATCGTCACCGGCGAGCGTGACCTTCTGACGAAGACGCTTGCCGAACATGATGACGTTGCTGCGCTCTGGTATTTTGGTTCACGCGAAGGCAGCGCAATGGCCGAAAAGGCGTCAGCAGGCAACCTCAAGGCAACGTGGGTCAGCAATGGCCGCTTGCCGAACTGGCTCAACAAGACCGAAGGACAGGGCCGGGATTATCTGCGCCGTGCCATTCAGGTGAAAAATATCTGGGTGCCATACGGGGCATAGATCAGAACCAAAAGGCCCGCTCCGGCGGGCCTTTTGATGCAGGGTTTTCGCGCTTATTGCGGCACCCACAAAATAGTGTCTGGATTGATCCCCAACAGGAGGGCCTGTGCGACCGCTCGCGCCTTCAGTTCTCCGCTTGCCTCGGGCTCGCGCGAAAGTACCCAGAAATAGCTCCGCGTCGAACCGACAATGATCGACCACTGGTAATCGTCTTCATCGATATCCACGATATTATAGCCCCCGTAGAAGGGTCCGAAGAATGAAACTTTCAATGCGCCTTCATCGGCAGATCGCACAAAGCGAGCGATTCCTGTGGCTTGTGTCCAACGCGCTTTCCACGGATCAAAGCCGCGATTGACCACTTTTACGGTTTGATCGGGATTCAATGAATATTCCGCCGTTGTCCGGGTTAAACCGCGCTCGAAGCGGTTTTCAAGCCGCCCGATCTCGTACCACTTGCCGAGATAGCGCGTGAGATCGAAGGGTTTTACCGGCACGATACCCTGCGGGATTTGCGGCGAACTTGCCCGTGTCAGCGCATATCCTACCGCCAATCCTGTCAGACCAAGAGCAAGTTTTCCAAATCTCATCGTCTTCCCTTCCTTTGTCGCATGAAGGGACAAACCGATGCGATGGCGATTGGTTCCCAACGGTAAACAAGATGCGCTTCCGCAGCGTCATGCCACTGTCATGCAATCGGAATAGAAGCTCCCAATCTATTTGGATTGTGGGAAAATGTTGCATTCCTCGAATATTAAAGCGGATGTCGCCGTTCGGGCCGAAGGGCTGAATCTGGCCTACGGCACGGCCACCATCTTGAAAAATATCGATCTTTCACTGCCGAAGGGACAGACGCTCGCTTTGCTCGGGCCATCCGGTTGCGGCAAGACAACGCTGCTCCGTCTCGTGGCTGGCCTTCTCGCCCCGACCAAGGGCTCGATCACAATCAACGGCGTCACCGTCGCCGATGCCAAGACAGGATCGTTCATTCCGCCTGAGAAGCGCCATCTCGGCATGGTGTTTCAGGACTATGCGCTCTGGCCGCATATGACTGTTTTCGGCAATGTGTCCTTTCCGCTCGAAATGCGCGGCCTCGGCCGTGCAGAGCGCGAAAAGCGTGTTGCCTCGGCACTCGACCGCGTCGGTCTTTCGGGCTTCGGCGAGCGTGCCATCAGCGATATGTCGGGCGGCCAGCAGCAACGCGTCGCCATTGCCCGCGCCATCGTCGCCGAGCCGGGACTGGTATTGTTCGACGAGCCGCTTTCCAATCTCGACCGCGAACTGCGCGAAAACATGGTCACCGAAATCGGACAGCTTGTCGCCAATCTCGGCCTGACCGCGATCTATGTCACCCACGACCAGAGCGAAGCTTTCTCGCTTGCCGATCAGGTGGCTGTCATGCGCACCGGCGTGATTGAGCAGCTGGCTGCACCGGAAGCACTCGTCGCAGAACCGACAACACCGGAAGTCGCAGATTTTCTGCGGCTCGGCTGTGTCGTCCCCGTGGAGCGGTGTGAAAACGCCTACAGGATTGCGCGCACCTGTATCCACATCGCCCGTGGCTCTCATGCGGGACAGGCAACGCATGTCTTGTTGCCGTCGCGCTCGGTTCGCAGCGTGCCCGTCCATGAAGCTGCAATCCCGGCAACGGTCCTGCGCTCGCAGTTTCGCGGCGACGGTCATCTGACCACAGTGCGCATCGGCTCGCAGCAGGACGGTCACGAACTGACCTATCTCGACAGCATCCGTCTTTCACCCGGCGTTCCGGTCGGCATTTCCGTCGATGCCAGCCAGCTGCGTTGGTTCTCAAAATAGACCATTCCATCAGGAATATCTCAGGAGGCAAACATGAAAAAATCCATTCTCGGCGCGGGGCTTGCGCTTGTCACCGCTTTGCTGGCCAGCACTGCGGCCTATGCAGATATCACGGTTTACTCTGCTGGTCCGGGCAGCCTGATCGAAAAGCTTGCCGCAGGCTTCACCGCCAAGACCGGTGCGAAGGTCAATGTTTTTCAGGCAACGACCGGTAAGGTCATGGCGCGCATCGAAGCGGAAGCCGCTAATCCGGTTGTCGACGTTCTGATCTCGGCCTCGTGGGATACGGCAACCGACTTCGCCAAGCGTGACTGGTTGGTCGCCTATACCAGCCCGAACGCCGAAAAAGTGCCGGATTTCCTCAAGAATGAAACGGCTGTCGCGCAGGGCGTCTCTGCCCTCGGTATCGCGTGGAACCCTGCCAGCAAGACGCCGAAGCCCGCCGAATGGGCGGATCTCGCCAAGCCTGAATACAAGGATCTCGTCAATCTGCCGGACCCGGCACAGTCGGGAGCGACCTTCGAGCTCGTTGCCGCCCTTCAGGCGCAACAGGGTTGGGACCTGTTCCGGAACCTGCACGAGAACGGCGCAACTGTCGCCGGTGCCAACGCAGAAGCTTTGAACCCCGTCCTTCAAGGCGCCAAGGCCGCCGTGTTCGGTGCCGTCGACTACATCTCGCTCGCGGGCAAGGCCAAGGGTGAATCCATCGACGTCATTTTCCCGACATCCGGCACAGTGATTGCACCGCGACCGGCCATGATCCTCAAATGGTCGAAGAACCAGGACGAAGCCAAGCAGTTCATCGATTATATGCTGTCCGACGAAGGCCAGAAAATGGTTGCCGACACCTATCTGATGCCGTCGCGTACCGACATTCCGGCCAATCGCCCGCTGATCGGCGACCTGAAAATCCTGCCGATCGACGCCAAGGAAGTCTATGGCAAGCGCAACGATACGCTGAAGGAATTCGGTGCCGCTTTCGCCGGCAGCAACTAACTCTTGAAGGATCAGCAGACATGAAGACAGGCAGTGCGGCGGCTGGCAATCCGCTCGGATTCGTTGCGGTCGCCGGGCTCGCATTCATCGTCGCGGTGCCATTTGTCTTCATCGTCCTTCAGGCAATCTTTCCGCAACTGGGGAGAGGCTCGCTGGCCGAGCCTTTCCTGCATCTCTCGGCCCTGTTTGAAGACCCGAAGCTTTTGCGCATGAGCGGCAATACCGTTCTGCTCGGGCTTTCGGTGGTTGTGCTTTCTGCCCTCATCGCCGTACCGCTTGCAGTTTTCCGGGCACTCTACAAGGTGCCGTTCGCCATATTGTGGGACGTGCTGATGCTCGTGCCCTTCATGATCCCACCCTATATCGCCACGCTTGGCTGGATAATGACCCTGCAGCCGCGCGGTTATCTTGAACAGCTCACAGGTTTCAATCTGGCTCCATTCCTGTTTTCTGTCGCAGGCATGAGTTTCGTCATGGCGCTGAACACGTTTCCGCTCGTCTATTTTGCGGTGTCGCGCACGATTGAAGCAGTTGGCGCTCGCTATTCCGATGTCGGACGGGTGTTCGGGGCCCCGCCTTGGCGTTCCTTCTTCCGCATTAGCCTGCCGCTGGCGACGCCGGGCCTCGCGGCAAGTCTTCTTCTGGTTTTCGCGGCAGCTATCGAGGAATACGGTACGCCCGCAGCCCTTGGACGCCGTTCCGGCTTTGAAGTTCTGGTGACGGAAATTGATCTGCGCATTTCCGACTGGCCCATCGACCTTGCAGGAGCTGCCGTCTTTTCGCTGGCGCTTGTCTGCCTGTCGCTGGCCGCCTTTCTGGTCCAGCGCTGGATACTGACGCGCCGCTCCTATGTGACGACCGGCGGCAAGCCGCAGGCAAAGGACAAGCGTCCGCTTGGAGCCCTCACAATTCCCGTGGTGGTTCTGTTCGCCATCATCGCCTTTGCTGCGACTGGCATTCCTCTGCTGGCCATTCTGGCGACCGCTCTTTCCAAAACCGTATCTGGCGGGCTAACCCCATCGAACCTCGGCTTCGACAATTTTGCAGCCATTGCCGAAGACAGCGCAGGTGGCATGCGTGCACTGGTCAACAGCCTGTCACTCGGTGTTGCGAGTGCCCTGCTGACAGGACTGCTCGGCGCGGTTGCCGCCTATGCCGTCGTGAAGATGCGCTTTCGCGGGCGTTTCTGGCTCGATATACTGACCGTCCTGCCAAATGCTTTGCCCGGTGTCGTCGTCGCAGTCGGTCTCATTCTTGCATGGAACCAACCCATGCTGCCTGTCTCGCCCTACAATACGCCGCTGATCCTGCTGCTTGCCTATTGTTGCATTCTTCTGCCGCAGCCGATCCGCTATGCATCGGCTGCCTTCCACCAGATCGGCGACAATCTGGAAGCTGCGGCACGTGTTTGCGGCGCAAACAGCTTCACCGCTTTCCGGCGCATCATGCTGCCTCTGATCGCCCCCAGCCTGATAACGGCGATGTTGCTCGTCTTTGCCGTCGCCACGCGGGAACTCGTCGCATCGATACTGGTGGCTCCAGTTGGAATGCAGACCATCTCGATCTTCATCTGGCGTCAGTTCGAGCAAGGCTCAGTCGGCCTCGGCATGGCCATGGCATTCATCGCCATTCTCATCACCACGCTTTTGCCCTTGGTTCTGATGGGGTTGTTGAAGCGCTCCGGTCTCGTTAGAATTTGACCTTCCGTTCCCAATCGGGAAATGCCAACAGCAGGGTCGAAATTCCAGTGCCTTGAAAAGCCGGGAGAACCGTTTTGACGAAACAGGCCGTTGTCTTGAAAAGAGAAGAATGGGCGAGGCGTGATGATGCCTGGTCTGGGCGCGTCGAAGGCAAGAGATTTGGTACTGATGCGTCGATCATATTCTTCTCGACCGATGTTGTAGGGCATGGTCCCAAACTGCACCGGCACCCCTATGACGAGATTTTCATCGTCCGTCAGGGAAATGCCCTGTTCATTGTTGGCGATGAACAGATCGAGGTGACGGAGGGACAGGTTGTCTTCGGTCCGGCAAACATACCGCACAAGTTCATCAATCTCGGGCCCGGGCGTCTGGAAACAACCGATATTCACGTTACCCAACATTTCGAGCAGGAGGACCTCGAGTGAAATAGGGGCAACGTTCCCCCGCATTTTGGTAGAATTATCTTGTCTTCGCCTTCAAAGATGATAATTTTAGTCATATTAATGCGACGGTATCCGGACGCATTTCTCACGAAACATGTCCGGCCATGAAGCCGGAATTCCAATGAAACGCTGTCGCATACGGATCGGAACGTTTTGGGCTTCTGGCATTCGATGATCTGGCAAGCCGAAGGCATCCGGGTGGTTGCACCGGTTCAATGGCGCGTGCTGGACGGGCTGGTCAGCGTCTATTGGGAGGCTGAAAGCCAGACGGGGGCCAATGGCTATTTCCTGTCGCACGATCCCCGCATCATGATCTTTTTTCAGGATGTTTCGTCAAACATTCGCATATCGAACGACAGCAGCGTCCTTACCCAGCATCACCGCCCGATGACGCGTGCGATCTACATACCCGCTGGCGTACCGATGTGGACGAATACGGTTTCGCTTCACCGGTTTTCGCACCTGAACCTGCATTTTCACAAGGATCGGCTGCTCAAATATCTAACTCCGACACTCGGCACCTCTATGGCCATGGCCGCCATGCGCAGTCCGGTGGAAATTCAGGACCTTGGCGCCATAGAAATGCTTGCCCGCCTGCTCGTCGATGAAACAGCCAATCCGATAAAACACGGGCTTTTTGCGGAAAACCTCATCGGCAGCATTCTGACCGGGCTTCTCGATATACCGAACGAGGATAACAAGCAGGGCTACGGCCGCCTCACCATGGCGCAGATGAACAAGCTGAACGCACGGTTCGACAGTTGCGGTGACCGCCGGTTAAGCGTCGCCGAAATGGCGGCAGCGGTGGGTCTGTCGGAAAGCTGGTTCGCCAATGTCTTCAAGCAGACAACCGGGAAAACTCCGCTGCAATGGCAAATGGCGAAGCGCATCGATCTGGCGCAACAATTGCTGGCAGATAGCAACCTGACCGTCGCTGGCATCGCAGCACAGCTTGGGTTCACCGATCAGGCTCATCTGACCAAGGCTTTCCGTCAGGTGGTGGGAGAAACGCCAGCCGCATGGCGGCGCTTCCAATCGAACCGCTGACCAATTTCGGATTGCAAGCTCCGCCGCCTGTTTCCGGCGGAGCTGCTCATCCTACCAGGTGCGGCGAAGCGTTGCCGTGATCTCGCGACCGGGATTGTAGAAATCCGCTCCGAAACCGCCATAGGCGACGTATTTCTTGTCGAACAGATTGCTGACATTGACCTGCAGCGCTGAATTATCGAGGAACTCGTAAGTGAATGCGGCATCGAACACGACATTGCCGCTGGTGCCCGACGTATTGGCTGGCGTGAAGTAATACGCACCAATATAACGACCGCCGACACCGATTGTCATGTCGCCGCGACGACCGCTGCCCTCGATCTTGTAGTTCGCCCAAAGCGAAGCGAGGTGCTTGGAAACAAATTGCGGGCGGTTGCCCTCATTGCCACCGGTACCGTTCTCTACGATCTCCGGGTCCATATAGGAATAGGCCGCGATCAGGTTGAGATTGTTCGTCAGCTCGGCCTTGGCTTCCAGATCGATACCGCGAACGCGAACCTCGCCAATCGTGGATGGCTGAAGTGTGATGGGATTGTTGACCGAGATATTGTTCTTGGTCAGATCGTAAACGGACGCGGTGAACAGGGCCGGAAATGCAGTTGGCTGGTATTTCACGCCGACTTCGATCTGTTCGCCCCGCTCAGGATCGACACCAATGGCCGGAGGAGCGACCGATTCAGCATAGCTCGTATAGACCGCCCATTCATCCGTTACCCGATAGGTGAGGCCGAAGCGGCTGGTGAACTCGCTCAGGTCGCCATCTGTGGTCGTGTTCTTGAGATTGTTCGTCTGCGACAGGTCGAGCCAATCATTGCGCAGGCCCACACTGGCGATCAGCTTTTCGGCGAATGTCAGATCCTGCTGAAAATAGATCGCCTTGGTCTTTTGCTTGGTCGATGTGCTGCCGATCAGCGGCAGACTGACCGGAGCGCCGGTAAAGACCGGATTGGTCCAGTCGATGCTCGGCGCCGGGCCCCAGAGCGTCTTGTTGGTGGCCGAATAATTGTTGTGTTCGACGCCCGCCATTGTCCGGCTTTCGAACCGGTCAAAGCTTGTCTCATAATTCAGGTTCACATCGCCCACGAAATTCTCGGCTGAGGCGTCATTTCCGAAGAAATCGCGCTTGGCAATTGTGGAGCCATCGGTCGGTGTGGCCGAAATATAGGCATAGCCGAAATCGGTGTCCTGCTTGCTGTAACGCCCGTTGGCGCTCACGCTCAAACCATTGCCAAAATCGTGATCGAACATGGCGCTGACAGTATTTCTGTCGGTGCCGCGATAGTTGAAATCAGGTTCGCCGAAAAAGCGGCTGCGGTTGAAATTAGTGCCAACCGGATGCCCCCCGCTTCCGGGCACGCCATTGCGGTGAAGATGATCGAAGATCACCGTCAGATTGGTCGCATCGCTCGGACGCCACGTCAGCCCGCCCATGATGAACTTTTCATCGTCGCGCGAATAATCATATTCGGCGTCGGAATCCTTGAACTTGCCGGTGAGGCGATAGGACAGCGTTTCGTCGCCGGTCAGATTGTCACCGAAATCGAAGCCGACTTCCTTGTGGTTGAAGGAGCCGCCTGTGATATAGGCCTCGCCAAAGCGCTCGCGCTTCGGGCGCTTGGTCACATAATTGACCATGCCGCCCGGATCGGAGACGCCGAAAGCCGTGGAACTCGCGCCTTTCAGAACTTCAATCCGTTCAAATGCATAGGGTTCCTCGCGTATACCGCCAAAGGGACGGCCAAGGGACAGCCCGTCGCGATAGGTGTTGGCATCGAAACCGCGGATCTGGAAAAAGTCAAACCGGTCATCCGACCCGTAAAAATTGGTGGAAACACCTGCAGTATATTGCAGCACCTGCTCGACGGTCTGGGCGTTGCGCTCCTGTATTTCCTTGGCGGTGATCACCGATACGGAGGCTGCCGTATCCATGATGTCCGTCGCCATCTTGCCGCCGCCGGTGGTTCTCGTCGCGACAATCGACCTGGAATCGTCGTCGCGTCCACCAGACCCATCAACCGTAATGGTCTTGAGCACTGTCGGCTCTTCCGTTGTTGTCGCCTGCTGCGCCAAAGCCAGATCCGGCATGGATACGACAAGCGCCGTGCACCCCAGAAGAATTGCCCTGCGGTAGCGAACCCGGGTGGTTTTCTTCATCTCAGCGGTCTTTTCAATGTCCATGGTCAGGTCCGATAAGCAGTTTGCGGCGATCGCTTTTAGCGACGGTTTCAAATCGTGGAGACATCGACAGCCTTACGATCAACGACCGGATGAGCCCGATCATCAAAGCAATCAAGAAACTGAAATGGTCCCCGGATCGCCACTAACTTGAGAAGCTTTGTCCAGTATTGTAGAAAACTGCTTTTTTGTAGGAAATCACGGTTAATTCGCAACAGCTTTATCAAGGTGCGAGCTTCGGCCTTGACGCGGTGGGTTTAACTTGAGAGTGAAAGGCCACTTTATACACAAGGAGAATGCACCGGATGACTTGGTCCATTCGCTCTCTCGTTTTCGCTGCCCTGTGCTGCCTGGCGATGATTGTGCCGCAAGCGGTTCTAGCTGGTGAAAAAACAACCTATCCGATTGTTATAAAACATGCTTTTGGAACGTCAACGATAGAAAAAAAGCCGGAACGGATAGTCACCGTTGCCTGGGCAAACCATGAGGTTCCCCTTGCACTCGGCGTGGTTCCGGTTGGGTTTGCGCGAGCCAATTTCGGCGATGACGACAATGATGGTCTCTTGCCATGGGTAGCCGCAAAGTTGAAGGAACTCGGCGCCGATACGCCTGTGCTTTTCGATGAAGGGGACGGGATCGATTTCGAGGCGGTGGCGGAAACGCAGCCCGACGTCATCCTCGCATCCTATTCCGGCCTGAGCCAGTCCGACTACGATACACTCAGCCAGATCGCCCCTGTCGTTGCCTATCCCGAAGCGCCCTGGTCCACCGACTGGCGCGACATGATCCGTCTCAACAGCGTCGGCATGGGCATGGCGGAAGAAGGTGAAGCGCTGATTGCAAAGATCGAAGGCGAGATTGCCGAGACGGTCAGCCAGTATCCGCATCTCAAAGACAAGTCGGCTATGTTCGTCACGCATCTCGATACGACGGACCTGAGCACGGTCAATTTCTACACTACTAACGACACGAGGGTGAGATTCTTCACGGACCTTGGCCTGAACTCGCCCAAAAGTGTGGTCGACGCCTCCAAACCGGGCCAGTTCTCCGGCTCCATCAGCGCCGAGCGTGTCGACATGTTCGATGACGTGGACATCGTCGTAACCTATGGCAGTCAGGAATTGCTGGATGCCTTGAAGCATAATCCACTTCTCGCCAGCATGCCAGTGGTCGAAAACAATGCAGTGGTCATGCTGGGCAGAAACCCTCTCGGGACAGCGGCCAATCCCACACCACTTTCCATCTCCTGGGTACTGAAGGACTATGCCGCCCTTCTCGCCGGCGCGGTCGTCTTTCTCCTTGTGACCCTTTGTGTTCTGTCCGTGTCGCTCGGCACGCGTGAAGTGCCATGGCCCGACATTGTTGCGGCCCTGCGTGGTCATATGGACACCATCGGACAGGCCGCCGTCGCCATGCGCATTCCGCGCACCTTGCTCGCTCTTCTCGCCGGCGCAGCGCTCGGTCTGGCAGGCGCCATTATGCAGGGCATTACCCGCAATCCGCTGGCAGATCCCGGCATTCTGGGCGTCAATATGGGCGCATCGCTTGCCGTCGTCATCGGCGTTGCGTGGTTCAACATCGTTTCCGCACCAGCTTATATCTGGGCAGCCATATTCGGCGCCGGTTGCGCCGCCGTCTTCGTCTATATGGTCGGATCGCTTGGCCGTGGTGGCGCAACACCGCTCAAGCTCGCGCTGGCCGGTGCAGCCACGTCGGTAGCATTTTCCTCACTGGTTATCGCCATCGTGCTGCCCCGCAACGATATTGCCGGCGGCATTCGCGCCTGGCAGATCGGCGGCGTTGGAGGTGCGACTTTCGACCGGCTCGCTTATGTGCTGCCATTTCTCGCTGTCGGTTTCGTTGTCAGCCTTCTATCGGCGCGCAAACTGAACTCGCTCGCACTCGGCGATGAACTTGCCGCCGGGCTCGGAGAAAAGGTCGCCATTGCTCGCGCTGTTGCGGCGCTCGGCGCAATTCTGCTGTGTGGTGCAACCACCGCCATCTGCGGTCCCATCGGCTTTGTGGGTCTGGTCGTACCGCATCTCTGCCGCCTGCTGGTAGGCGTGGATCACCGCTGGCTGTTGCCATTCTCGGCCCTCAGCGGAGCCTGTCTCCTGCTTGCTGCCGATATTGTAGGACGCCTCATTGCCCGTCCTGCCGAACTCGATGTCGGGATTGTCACCGCCTTGATCGGCGCGCCGTTCTTCATCTGGATCGTCAGACGCCAACGGGTTCGTGAGTTGTGATCATGCTGCATTCCACCGCCGATCTTATCGCCCGGAACCGTCGCAGCCGCACCCGCAAGCGCAATCTTGTCATCGGTCTTCTTCTTCTGGTCATTCTCGTCGCCCTCTTCCTCCTCACTTTGATGCTGGGCCAATCTTTCACCCCGCCGAAAGATGTCGTGCGGGTGCTTCTGGGCGAAGATGTTCAAGGCGCAAGCTTCACGGTCGGGATGTTGCGCCTGCCGCGCGCCGTCCTGTCCGTGCTGGCAGGGCTGAGCTTCGGCCTCGGCGGTGTCGCATTCCAGCTCATGCTGCGCAATTCGCTCGCAAGCCCTGACATCATCGGCATCAGTTCCGGTGCAAGTGCTGCAGCTGTTTTTGCAATCGTTGTGCTCTCGCTGAGCGGCCCCATTGTTTCGATCTTTGCCGTTGTGGCTGGGCTTGCTGTAGCGCTTGCCGTCTACGGTCTTTCCTTCAGGAACGGGGTAGCTGGAACCCGTCTTATCCTCGTTGGGATCGGTGTTTCGGCGATGCTCGAAAGTGTCATTGCCTATATTCTTTCAAACGCGCCCGCCTGGAGCCTGCAGGATGCCATGCGCTGGCTCACCGGCAGCGTCAACGGCGCAAGGCTGGACCAGATGTTTCCTCTTCTGGTCGCACTGGTCGTTTTCGGCGGTTTGCTTTTGAGCCGGTCGCGCGATCTCGAAGCATTGCGGCTGGGCGACGACAGCGCTGCAGCATTGGGAACCAATGTGGGGCGAACCCGGATCGTCATCATCATTGCCGCCGTCGGTATGATAGCCTTCGCCACAGCCGTCTCAGGCCCCATTGCTTTCGTCGCCTTTCTGTCCGGCCCCATTGCAGCACGTGTCATCGGTAATAACGGTTCCCTGCTCGTCCCGTCTGCCTTGATTGGAGCCATACTAGTCCTCGCCGGCGATTATTGCGGACAGTTCCTGCTGCCCGGCCGCTATCCGGTTGGCGTCGTCACCGGAGTTCTGGGCGCTCCTTATCTCATCTACCTCATCATACGTGCCAACCGCAGCGGGGCATCCCTATGACCGATCACACCCTCATCGCGCGTGAGCTGACCACTGGCTATGGTGACAGGCTTGTGCTGGATAGTCTCGATCTTGAGGTGCCTTCCGGCAAGGTAACAGCAATCGTTGGAGCAAATGCCTGCGGGAAATCTACCTTGCTGCGCACTATGTCGCGACTTCTTGCACCACGACACGGGGAAGTACTGCTTGACGGCAAGTCGATCCACACGCTTCCCTCCCGGCAACTGGCACAAACGCTCGGCCTGTTGCCCCAATCGCCGATAGCGCCGGAGGGCATACTGGTTGCCGATCTGGTCAGTCGAGGTCGAAACCCCTATCACGGCGTATTCTCGCAATGGACGCGGGCAGATGACGAAGCAATCGCAACGGCACTTGAAGCAACCAAGACGACCGAACTGGCCGACAGGCCAGTGGATGAACTTTCAGGTGGCCAGCGCCAGCGCGTATGGATTGCGATGGCACTGGCGCAGCAGACCGATATTCTCCTGCTGGATGAACCGACAACCTTTCTCGACATCAGTCACCAGATTGAAGTTCTGGATCTGCTCACAGATCTCAACCAGAAGCGGGGAACCACAGTCGTCATGGTTTTGCACGATCTCAATCTTGCCGCCCGCTATGCGGATTTTCTGGTCGCAATGGCTAACGGACGACTATACGCAACCGGAACGCCCGACGACGTGCTGACAGAACAAAATGTTCGTGAGGTATTTCATCTCGAAAGCCGTATCATGACCGATCCAACGTCCGGCCGACCGATCATGTTGCCTTTGGGGCGTCATCGCCTTCGTGATGAGCATCTTGAAGCGCAGCTCGCGCATTCAGACGGATAACCGGCTGCGCCGCAACAGGCTTTTGCAGACTTCTCCAACCCGCTGATTTCATAACGCCGCGATCCAATGATCGCGGCGTTTTGCGTTCTGGCACAGTCACAACGCAGTGCATCATTATACACATTCCATAATTATCTATAATATTTTAGCTTGAGTCACCGGTACACATAAAGATAATCTATATTTCATAGATTCTTTCTATTTTTATAGATAAACTGGAGAAAGCATGCTCAGTATGGTGCAATCGAACCCGGAAGGCGCTGAGAAAACGGCGTCCAAATCGGAACAAGATGCATGGACGCTCGCAAGCGCGCGTCTGCTCTACGATCTTCCGTTCAACGATCTTCTTTTCGAGGCACAAAGCGTTCATCGTGCCAATTTCGATCCGAACCGCGTTCAGCTCAGCAAACTGCTCAACATCAAGACCGGTGGTTGCCCCGAAGATTGTGGCTATTGCAGCCAGTCGGCGCATCATGCTTCGGGTCTGAAAGCCTCCAAATTGATGAGCCTGGATACGGTTCTCGAAGAAGCACAGAAGGCAAAGGATAGCGGCGCCACCCGCTATTGTATGGGTGCGGCCTGGCGCAGCCCGAAGCCGCGTGATGAACCGGCTATTGCCGAAATGGTCAAACAGGTGAAAGCGCTCGGTCTGGAAACCTGCATGACGCTTGGCATGTTGAGCCCGGATCAGGCGCAGACCTTTGCGGAAGCGGGACTTGATTATTACAACCACAATATCGATACGTCGGAGCGGTTTTATCCGCAGGTCATCACGACGCGCAGTTTCGATGATCGGCTGGAAACACTTGCCCATGTTCGTGAAGCCGGAATCAAGGTTTGCAGCGGCGGCATTCTCGGCCTTGGAGAAACCGAAGATGATCGCATCGATATGCTCCTGACGTTGGCAAATCTGCCGACACCGCCGGAAAGCGTGCCAATCAATATGCTGATCCCGATGCCCGGATCGCGGCTGGAGAAAGCATCGCCCGTCGATCCTATCGCCTTTGTCCGCATTATCGCGCTTGCCCGCCTGATGATGCCGCAATCGCATGTGCGGCTGACAGCCGGGCGCAATTCGATGAGCGATGAAATGCAGGCTCTGTGCTTTTTCGCAGGCGCAAATTCGATCTTTATCGGTGACACGCTGCTGACCGCTACCAATCCGGGCGAAGACCGCGACACAAGCCTTATGCGGCGGCTTGGCCTGACCGCCGATACGCTGGACAACCATGCATAACACGGATCCATTGGCCCGTTACGCCACCAAGCTGAAAAACCTTCAGCGGCGGCGGCATCTGCGCACGCTTTCGGGCAATAAGGACGCAGACTTCAGTTCGAACGACTATCTGGGCCTTGCCGCATCACCGTCGATCCGCAATGCTTTGATTGCCGAGCTGGAAAACGGCCTTGCCACCGGGTCTGGCGGCTCCCGGCTGTTGCGCGGCAATCACCTGGAACACGAGTTTCTGGAGGCTGAATCTGCGGCCTATTTTCGTGCTCCGTCGATGCTTTATTTCTGCAATGGTTATGCGGCAAACCTCGCAGTTCTCTCGACTTTGCCGCAACGCGGCGATCTGATTGTCTATGACGAACTGATCCATGCCAGCGCACATGAAGGCATGCGGGCCGGAAAGGCCGACATCGTCTCCGTCCCGCATAACGATGCGGATGCATTCGAGAGAGCCATCCGCACATGGCGTGAGAAGGGAGGAATTGGCACCCCCTGGATTGTGGTGGAAAGCCTCTATTCGATGGATGGCGACTGCGTATCGCTTTCCAACCTCATTGAGATAGCAGACCGCCACGACGCTTTTCTTTTTATTGACGAAGCCCATGCAACGGGCGTGCACGGGCCGGACGGACGCGGCTTTTCTGCGGGACTGGAAGGCCGGCAGAACGTCATCACGCTACATTCCTGCGGCAAAGCAATGGGCAGCGCCGGTGGGCTGGTTGGGGCAAATCCAATCCTTCGCGATTTTCTCGTCAATCGCGCACGGCCATTCATCTATTCGACCGCGCCCTCACCCTTGCAAGTATCCGCAACGCGGCTTGCGCTGAAAACCATGATCGCCGAACAACATCGTCAGCACGAATTGCACCGGCTTATAGACTTCGCCAATGTGCAATTCGCCAATCGCTTCGGCAGACCCGGCAGCGGAACACAGATACTGCCGCTCATCATCGGGGATGCCGACCGTGCCTTGCGCATCGCAATTCGCATGCAGACCGAAGGCTTCGACATACGCGCCATACGCCCCCCGACGGTGCCTGTCGGTACGGCGCGGCTGCGCATCACCATCACGCTCAATGTCGATGAACCCACTATAACGCACGTGTTCGAGCGCCTTGCCGCGATCATGGCAGAGGAAATGGTATGAACTGCACTTTCATTGTTACCGGCACCGATACGGGGATCGGCAAGACCGTCTTTTCTGCAGCACTCGCGAGCGCGCTCAGTGCTTATTACTGGAAGCCGGTTCAGTCAGGGCTGGAAGAAGCAACCGACAGCGAAACCGTTGTTCAGCTTGCCGGACTTTCACGCCAGAACATCATCCCGGAAAGCTGGCGCTTGAATACGCCTGTTTCGCCGCATCTTGCAGCACAGATCGCTGGAGTGGAAATTGACGCGGATGCACTCGAAGTGCCATCGGTCGATGCGCCTCTGGTGATTGAAGGCGCAGGCGGATTGCATGTACCCTTGACGCGGCGCACGACTTTCATCGATGTCTTTGCGCGCTGGCAGAAACCAGTCATCCTCTGTGCAAGAACCGGCCTCGGCACCATCAATCACACATTGCTTTCGCTTGAGGCATTGAACCGGCGCAATATTCCCGTGCTCGGCATTGCCTTTATCGGCGATCATCAACCGGATACCGAGAAGATCATCCCGGAACTGAGCGGCGTTCGCAGACTGGGACGACTGCCCCGCCTTGCGAATCTTGATCCGGACACGCTCCGCCATGCGTTTCGCGAGCATTTCAAAATGAACGTTTTTAACGAGGCTTCTCAATGACCGGGCATTCGTCTCCTGTCTGGCATCCCTTCACCCAGCACGCCACAGAACCGGTTTTCCGCAGGATCGTCAAAACTGACGGTGCCTATTTACAGGATGAAACCGGCCGTTCGGTGCTGGATGCCATATCGTCATGGTGGGTGATTACACATGGGCACCGTCACCCAAAGATCATGGCGGCGATCCGCGACGCATTGGACCAGTTCGATCAGATCATCTTTGCCGAATTCACTCACGAACCGGCAGAAAAGCTGGCGCAAGAACTGGTTAAACTCACCCCGCAAGGCCTCGCCCATGTGTTCTATTCCGACAGCGGTTCCACAGCAGTCGAAGTCGCTATCAAGATGGCACTCGGCTTCTATCACAATAGAAACAAACCGCGTTCACGCATCGCAGTGTTGGAGCATAGCTATCACGGCGATACGATTGGCACCATGTCCACCGGTGCGCGCGGTGTATTCAACTCCGCCTATGCCCCCCTGCTGTTTCAGGTCGACACCATTCCGTTTCCATCGGTGGGGCGGGAGCAGGAAGCACTCGACGCGCTGGAGCACTTCTGCCGGAGTGGCAAAGTTGCCGCTCTGCTTTTGGAGCCGCTTGTTCTGGGTGCAGGCGGAATGAGAATCTATCCTCCTCACCTGCTCACCGAGTTCCGGCGGATTACGAAACAATACGGAACACTACTGATCGCCGATGAAGTGATGACAGGATGGGGACGCACGGGCACCATGTTCGCGTGCGAGCAGGCATCCACCTCGCCAGATATTCTGTGCCTTTCCAAAGGCATTACCGGCGGCGCTCTTCCGCTGGCCGCAACGCTCAGCACGGCTGAAATCTTCGATGCGCATTTTTCGAAAGACCGCAGCCGCACATTCTTTCATTCCAGTTCCTACACAGCCAATCCGATTGCCTGCGCGGCAGCACTTGCAAATATAGAAGTCTGGCAAACGGAACCCGTCGCGGATCGCATCAGGACATTGGGGCAATTGCACTCGGAAAGGCTATCGCGTTTTCAGGATGATCCTCGTTTCACCAATTTTCGCCAGCAAGGAACCATTGCCGCCCTTGATCTCGCGGTCAAAAAAGCCGGCTACCTTTCCGATGCTGGGCCGCAATTGAAATCCTTCTTCCGCAAACAGGGTGTGCTTCTGCGTCCGCTCGGCAACGTGATCTATCTGATGCCCCCCTATTGCGTAACGCCACTTGATCTGGACCTTGCCTATGACGCGATTCATGCGGCGGCCGATATGATCGAGACGGCAGCGCGATGAGTATTTCGAGCCGTATGGCGGGTTTCGGCCATTACGTGCCAGACCGCCGAGTTGCTAATGATGAACTGGAGCAGCGTCTCGGACTGGATACTGGCTGGATCGAAAGGCGCACCGGCATTCGCGAGCGGCGTTGGGCGGCACCGGATGAAACTCTGACGGACATGGCTATGAAGGCGGGAGAAATGGCTCTCCAGGATGCCGGTGTCCCGCACAATTCGGTGGCGCTTGTCATTCTCGCGACATCAACGCCCGATCATCTCCTGCCACCTTCCGCGCCGCTTCTCGCTCACAAGCTGGGGCTGAAAAACTGCGGCGGGATCGATCTTGCAGGCGCTTGCTCCGGGTTTCTTTATGCGCTTGTTCTGGCAGACGGCTTTGTCAAGAACTTCCGCAAGCCAGTTCTGGTCGTGGCAGCCAATATATTGAGCCGCCGGATCAGTATGGAGGAGCGCAACACAGCAATTCTCTTTGCCGATGCCGCCGGTTCAGTCCTGCTTGCACCATCGAACGATCCACATGCTGGACTGCGTGGGTCGGCGCTCATGTCCGATGGAGGAAATTACGGGCTGATTTCCATTCCCACTGGCGAGACAAGAATGACCATGCGAGACGGCAAGGCCGTCTTTACGCAGGCCGTTCGTATGATGTTGCGTTGCGCAACCGACGCGCTTGAACAGGCAAAGCTTACTGCCTCCGATGTGAACAGGTTCTTTCCCCATCAGGCCAATGCGCGGATCATCGACACGGTTTGCGACCAGTTGCACCTACCTGCCTCGATTGCCGCCAGATCGATTGGCGTGTTCGGCAACTCGTCGGCGGCGACGATCCCGCTCTCGCTATCACTGGCATCGAAATCGCAGCCTTTTCAGTCAGGCGAACGGCTACTTCTTTCAGCCGCCGGTGCCGGCATGCTTGCCGGCGCTGCAGTCTGGGAAATTGGCGATGGTTGAAATCCAGCCATGGCTCGAACTGAAATCGGCATTTCCGTCCTGCCTTAGATGGCTACCAGCGCAGTATCCTCGTCAAACATCTCGGAGAGGCTTCGCAGCAAGTCATCCTTGAAACGCTTTCGTATCTCAAGAAGATTGTTCAGTCCCTTGGCAATGCGCCTGGCATAGCAAAGATCATTGAGAAGCGATCTGAGTTGACAAACAGCCCCGCAAGACGGACAGCCTGCTGTCGAAGCCCTGGACGTGAAGAAGCGTCCATTTCTGCGTGTACAGTCTTCAATGTTCGCTGTCGTCCGAGCTGTCAGACCCGACCGCAGAGCATGCAACCGGAACTGCCTGCGTGCCGGGAACAATCTAGCTCAGTTGAACCACGCGGATTTTGCGAGCGGTTGCCTGCAAAAGTGTGAAAGCCTCGAAACGCTGGTCGTGCCATCTGGCCAGCCCGGCATCCGGCCTGTTAACTTCTCCTAGTTCCGACATGGCGTCCATGGCCGATGCAAGATCAGGGTAAGCCCCCGACGCGACCGCACCCAGCATGGCAGAGCCGAGCAGAACAGGTTCGGGCGAAGTGGAGGCGGCGATGACAAGACCGGTCGTGTCGGCAAGCACCTGTCGTACCAGATGCGAACGTGCAGCCCCACCCGAGACGACGATAGTATCGGTCGCGATACCCTTTGCTTTCTGGGCCTCCACGATCTGCCGCGCACCATAGCCGAGGCCGCACAGCCCGGCCAAATAAAGTGCCGTAAGGCTGTCGATCCCGGCATCGAGATCGAGCCCGGCAATGATTGCGCGCGCATCAGGGTCCGCGAACGGTGCACGATTACCGAGGAACTCCGGCACGACGTGAATGTCGCCAATGATGGCAGCTGCCTCTTCTGAGCCTCCCCTCGCGTCGACTTCTGTAGCAAGAATGTCGACCAGCCCCTTGCCTTGGGCGGTTGCCTGCTCTTCCGCTTCCTTCGCGAAAGGATGCATGTGGATCAGATGATCGATAGCTGCACCCGCTGCCGATTGTCCTCCCTCGTTAAGCCACAGGCCCGGAACCATCGCCGAATAATACGGACCCCATACCCCATCTACGAAAACCGGCTGTTCGGTGGTCGTCATGGTGCAGGCCGACGTGCCAAACACATAGGCCATGCGCGACAATATCCCGCCCTCCGGACCGCGTGCCCCGACCGTGCCGATCCCGCCCGCATGAGCGTCGATCAGGCCAGCGGCAATAGCTGTGCCCGGCATAAGACCGAGTTCTGCTGCGGCCTGTTCGCTCAAGCCGCCAAGACTCTCGCCACCGGGTCGAACGTCCGTGCCGATGCGGACAAAATTTTCGTCCGCCAGTTCGCCAAGGCCCACTTCACGAAAAAAGGTCTCATCCCAGCGCTTTTCATGACTGAGATAGGTCCATTTGCAGGTGACCGTGCAGGCCGAACGGGCAAGACTGCCGCAAGATTTCCATGTGAGAAAATCGGTAAGATCGAAAAACTGCCATGCAGCAGCGAAGGTTTCCGGCTTGTTTTCCTTGAGCCACAACAGCTTCGGCGTTTCCATCTCGGGGGAAATGGTGCTGCCAACGTAGTCGAGAACCTTGGCTTTGGTCGCATTAATGCGTTCTGCCTGGCCAACAGCGCGATGATCCATCCACACAATAATATCGCGCGCTGGATCGTTGGACGGACCGACTGCAAGCGACTTGCCACCCTCGCCCAGCACAACCAGCGAACATGTCGCGTCATAGCCGATACCGGCAATGTCCGTCGGATCAATATCGGCAGTCTTGACGGCTTCGCGCACGCTTTCGCAAACAGCCTGCCAGATATTGACGCTCGACTGCTCAACAATGCTGCCCGCCTCACGCCAGATGGTGATATCGCGCTTGGCCGAAGCAAGCATGGTACCGCTAGCGTCGAAAAGACCGGCGCGAGCGCTGCCGGTGCCGACATCGACGCCCAGATAATAGCTGGTCATGGTCGCTCCCATTTACAGATCGAGGCTTTGTGGAAGAATGACCAGATCGCGAATGGTAATGTTGCGCGGGCGGGTCAGCATGAACATCACCGATTCCGCGACTTCCTTCGGTTCCATCAGACTGCCATTAGCCAGCGCTTCATCCAGCTTTGCCTTCGGCCAGTCGCTAATAAGTGCGGTAACCACCGGACCAGGCAGAACGCCACCAACGCGGATACCGTGCGGCGCAACCTGACGGCGAACCGTATGAACGAAAGCCTGAACGGCATGTTTGGATGCGGTATAGATTGGCTCCCAGATGACCGGCACGACACCTGCGACAGAGCTTGTCATGATGATATCCCCGGTCTTTCGTTCCATCATATGTGGCAGAACCGCATGAATGGTGCGGAAAGCCGCGTTGATGTTGAGGTTCAGCATGCGGTCCCATGCATCCGGGTCACCTGCCCAAAGAGGTCCGCCAATATAGGCACCCGCATTGGCGTGAAATACGTCGAGTTTGCCCGCTTGGTCGAGTATCTGCGGCATCATGGTGGCGACTGATGCCGGATTGAGCAGATCAATGACCAGCGGTCTGGCTTTATCGCCAAGCTCGGCGCATTTTGCATTAAGCGCCTTCTCGTCACGGTCGACGAGAAACACCGTCATTCCCGCTTCTAACATGTGCTTTGCACATTCGAAGCCGATGCCAGAGGCAGCACCGGTAACGGCGCCGACTTTTCCATTGAGATCCTGAGCCATTTTTCAGTCCTTAAAGTTTTAGGCGCGACCGTGCGACTGGCGCGAGCGGCGGGCGAGGGAGTCGACAATCACGGCGATGGCGAGCACAGCGCCAGTAATCATGTAGCGAAGCGACGATGACAGATCGAGCAGCGTCAAACCGCTGGCAATCGACTGGATGACGATAATGCCAAGTAGAGCCGACCAGGCGCTACCACGTCCGCCAAAGAGGCTAGTGCCGCCGATGACCGCTGCTGCAATTGCGTTCAAGTTGACGTCGCCAGTGCCTGCCTGCTGGCTGGAAGAAGCAAGGCGAGCTGCGGCCAGAATGCCGCCTGCTGCAGCCAGAACCGAACAGGTCATGAAAGCCGACATATAGATAAATTTCACATTGATACCAGCACGGCGTGCGGCTTCGCGGTTGCCGCCGACTGCCTGCATCGCGCGCCCCCACTGGGTACGTGTGAGTGCGTAATTCATCGCGATGACCAGCGCCACGAACAGGCCAAACATCCATGGCACACCACGCGACTGGTTGAGATAAAACACAGCACCGCCGACTATGACTGTGATGACGATGGCCTTGAGCGCTATCCCGACCGACGACGGCGCTGACAGACCGGCTTCACGGCGGCGCTGCGCAGAGCGGAACCCGGTGAAGAAGATCGCAAGTCCGGCAATCAGCACCAACGCATAGGACAGCGGACGCGGCATAACCAGAAGCTGGCCGAAACTCACGAGCCAGGAACCATAAGGCAGGTTGATCGAGCCGGTATTGCCTAGCAGATAAAGCTGAAGGCCAAGCGCCGCCAACAGACCGGCCAGTGTGGAAACAAAGCTTGGCATGCTGAAGCGATTATAGAGGAACGCGTAAAGCAGGCCGATCAACGCGCCGGTGCACAGCGCCGCCAGCATTGCAACGCCAACAGGCCAGCCATGATTGACCCAAAGCACGCCGACAATGGCTGACGCAAGTCCGCTAACCGAACCGACCGAAAGGTCGATTTCACCCAGCATCAAAATGCAGACGATACCCAGCGAAATCACGCCGATAGTCGAACAGTCGAACAGCAAGTTTACGAGATTGTTGCTCGACAGAAAAACCGGGTTCAACGTCTGGAAAACGGTCCAGATGATGACGAGACCGATGATGACCGGCAGCGATCCAAGATCGCCCGACCGGACACGGTCGAAGAAATTGCGCAGCGCGCCCGAAACGCCTTCATCATGGCGCACGCGGGTGTCCTGGCGATCGAGAGGGGTATTTCCGGTTGCCTGGTTCATTATGCTTCTCCCCGATCATGGGCCTGACCGGTTTCATGCTGCGCCTGACGCCGTTCGGCACGGCGGGAAACGGAATTGCTGCTTGCGCCGGTGATGGCTGCGACCAGCTCCTCGTTTGAGGAATCTGGGTAGAAAACACCATTGTTTCGGCCAAGCCGCAGCACGACGATGCGGTCCGCGACAGCACGAACGTCTTCCATATTGTGGCTGATCATCAAGACACCGAGCCCACGGTCACGGACGCGCTCGATAAGATCGAGAACCTCAGCAGTCTGCGCAACACCAAGTGCTGCCGTCGGTTCGTCGAGCATAATGAGCTTGGGATCAAGCAACAGCGAGCGCGAGATCGCAACCGTCTGGCGCTGGCCACCAGAAAGGGAGGCGACCGGCTCGCGTACACTCGGGATACGGGCGGAAAGCTCGTTCAGAAGCTTCCACGCCTTGATCTCCATGGACACTTCATCAAGCCGATAGGGGCTCATTTCGCGGCCAAGGAAAATATTGGCGACCACGTCGAGATTCTCGCACAGCGCCAGATCCTGAAAGACTGTCGCAATGCCGAGATCGAGCGCAACGCTCGGCGACGAAAGCACAGCCTTCTCACCATTAAATTCGATACTGCCGGATGTCGGTTGATGGACACCTGCCAGTGTCTTGATCAGGGTGGACTTTCCTGCTCCGTTATCACCGACAAGAGCGACAACTTCGCCCGGAAAGACTTCCAGATCGATATCTGTCAGCGCTGAAACGGCACCGAAATTCTTGGATATGCCGCTTAGACGCAGCACTGGCTGCCGCGACGACGCAGCGGCTTCGTGATCTTGGGACATGATCTCACTTTCCCTGGCATATTGCAGGATATGCCATTGCACATCAAACTGCCCGACCGGATAACCGGCCGGGCGCGTCGTTGGTCAGTTGGTGATGCCAAGCTTCTTGCAGCCGTCAGCATAACGGTCGACGCAAAGCGTTTCTGCGGACACGATGTTCTTGTCGATAATTTCAGCCTTGAGGTTTTCGGCGGTCACCACCACTGGAACGAAAAGCTTCGACGGAGTGTTATAAAGCGTGGCTTCGGCCTTCGGAGTTTCACCGTTCAGAAGCTGACCCGCGACGCGCGCGGCTTCTGCGGCAACAATTTCAGATGGCTTGTTGATCGTGTTGTACTGATCGCCCGAAATGATCAGCTGAAGTGCTGCAATCGTCGCATCGTTGCCGGTAACCGGTGGTAGCGGATCGATGCCTGCCGCTTTCATGGCTGCGATCGCACCGCCTGCAGTGCCGTCATTGGCAGCGACAACGCCGACGATCTGGTCATTGAAGCGGGTGATCTGGCCACTAGCCCACTGCTGAGCCTTGCTCGGCGCCCATTCAGGCGTGTCATATTCAGCGAGCGTCTTGTAACCGCTGTCCTTCAGACCGGCGTGAATACCGTTCTTGATGAGACCGGCAGCGGCATCGGTTGGCGAACCGTTGATCTGCAGAACGCCGCCCTTGTCACCCGCGACACCCTTGTCCTTCAGGTGCTTTACCAGCGATTCCGCAATCGACTTGCCGATGGCTTCATTGTCGAACGACACGTAGAAATCAGACGTCGCATCCGGGATCGGACGGTCATAGGCAATGACCTTGATATCCTGCGACTGGGCGAGCTTGACCAGCGAGGCTGCCGCTGCCGTATCGACCGCGTCGAGCACTATCACTTTTGCACCTTGCGATATGACCGAGTTGAACTGCTGCTGCTGCTTGCTCGCATCACCATCGGCATTGAGATAAAGCACCTTGCAGCTTTCACAGATTTTCTTCATCTCGGCAGCGAAGCCCGGATAATCGCGCTCCTCATAGCGCGTCGATGCCTGGTCTGGCATTAAAAAGCCGACCACTGCGTCCTTCACTTCCGCCTGAGCATTGCCAGCGAACGACGATAGCACCACCGCAGCAAAGGCTGCCTTACCAAACATATTTTTCATGTCTCACTCCCATTGGGTTTTCAATTTTGTATTTTACACAATCTTGCAGACAAACTTTATATCGCTACTCCACCCCATATGTTCTCCCTATAGCGACCTCCAGTTCCCTGGAGTTCCGGCATTTTGGCGCCGCATTGCTTTGCGGCGCACCAATCAAATCGAGCAATGCTGACGGGGCTTGTGACGCATGATGGGAAGCCGTTCCTGGCTTCGGCATGTGTGCACCGCTCCTCTCGGCATACAATCATGTTGCACCATCGATAGTGCAACATAACCATCGCTCAACATCCTGCATCTGGTCAAGAGGAAAATGACAGAGGAATAGATTGGATTACGCCTTCCCCTACTTGCAGCAAACGCTATCGCACCGCTAAGATCGGGACCCGACCCAGACGCAAAGCAGGCCTGATGAGCATCCCCCGGAAAGTAACCATTTACGATATATCGGAGCGCGCTGGTGTATCCGCGTCGACCGTTGCTTCGGTTATGAATGGTTCATGGGAAAATCGAAGAATTACCAAAGCAACAGCCGACAGAATTCGAGTAATAGCGAGCGAACTCGGTTATACCACCAACCTTCAGGCACGCGGGTTGCGCATATCCAATTCCGGCATGATCGGCATGATCTTGCCTATGCTGGACAACCGATACTTCAGCTCCATGGCCGCATCGTTTGAGACGGTGGCGCGCTCACGGAATCTTATCCCCGTTGTAGCCAGCACATTACGCGACCCGCAGCAGGAACGCAGCACCGTGGAAACATTGATTGCCCACAATGTCGACGCCTTGTTGATCGCGGGCGCAACCGATCCGGACAGTGTCGCCGAACTCTGCGAAAAGGCTCATCTGAAACATATAAACGTGGATCTTCCCGGAAAGCATGGCGCATCCGTAATCAGTGACAACTATGACGGTGCCCGCGTACTGACGCATCAGATTGCCAGCCGCAGGTCTCATCGAACGGAAAACAGCTTCTACTTCATCGGTGGCGTGGATAGTGACCACAACACCCGCGCACGTGTGCGCGGGTATAAGGATGAACTGGCTGCGCTGAACTTCCCCGTTCACTCCGACGCCATAATCACGAATGGTTATGGTCCCGATGCCGCCGCGAGAACCATCCGCGATATTTATAAAAAATTGAATGGATTGCCAGAGGCACTGTTCGTCAACTCGACGAGCCCTTTTGAGGGCGTCGTCAGTTTTCTCAAGACGCTGCCGGTTGACGAGGTCCGGGAGTGCTCCATCGGATGTTTCGACTGGGACCCCTTCATCGAAGTTCTCCACTTCCCGGTTGTGATGGTCCGGCAAAATGTTCAGGCAATGATCGAACGCGCCTTTGAACTTCTGGACGAGTCCGTTCAAACGAACAACCCGCCCGAAATGATACCGACAGAGCTCATTATTCCGCGTGGTCTTTGAACCTCATTCCGTGGATAGGAGAAACATGCCATCCACGCGATCACCGATTGTTTTGTTTTTTCAGAAAGATAAGCTGAGCTGTCAGTCCTATGATGAGGATGATCAAAAGACTGCCTTGCGCGCCCAGCAACAACGGGGATTTGAGATCAGTCACAAATGGATGTCCATCTGGTACGCGCCGCAATACCTCGCTTACCGCCGGCACCATTAGCAGGAAGGCAGTCAGCTTAGAAAGACTGTTTCCAGGTAGCGGGTCGCACGACCGAAGACTGAACTGTAACCGATTGAATAACCGGCAATCAGCAGAACCATCGTCGCAGCACCGATAACATAGCTGACCTGCTGGCGTGCAACGAGAAATGTTGTGCCGGCACCTATAAGCATCGAGACAAAATAAAGGCCGCCGGATTTTGACCAGGGCAAAATTCGCCCGTAGCGGACGAACATGTAGATGGCCAAGGGAATGGCAGGCAAACTGCCGATCGTGTGCACCCAGCCTAGCGGGGAAATTCCAAACATATCAAAGCTCCTGTAGTACTTGTTACCTACTAGTAGATAGATTTGAGAGTAAGACCCTGTTCATTGATCAGGACGGTCGATTAACCATTCCAGCCATACTGATAGCATCCATCCACATTCACCACAGTCTTCCTTCCCAAAATTCGCTCGCCATTTCGACAACTGGCCGACGAGAAGCATCGTCGCGACAGCGACATTCCAGACACAGGCACGCAGCATTTCGATATTCATTCAAGGCATTGCCTGCGCCCGGCATATTTCGGAACATCGATGCGATGGCTGCAGGCTGGATAACGGGGTCGCCGCATTCACCTTCCCACTAATTGATAGCCTGACTACCGAGCATGATCAGGCTTTGATCGAAATCACTGTGCCTCAGCTAGTCTGCGAAGCATTGGTTCAACTATAAGCGAAAACATCTTCGGATCGCTGTGGGCTCTCGCCGACAACATCCCTCCGTGAACGGTAGCAGCAAAGGCTTCTGCCTCGATGTCAGGGGAGTCGATCAAACGAATACGACCCTGTCTTGCGCCGCGTGCGAGGACTGATGTCAACCATCTCGATAACGATCTGAAAAAGTTTTGAATCTCAGAAGCGAGTTCCTGTGGCAACACAGGAATTTCGCTTGCCAGAAGCGCCCCTACACAGAATGGCGCACTCCCGTCTGTGATACACGCACTCCAGTATTGAGTATAAGCCTGCAGTTGCTCCAGCGGATCATCGACTTTGCTCTCGAGATTGGCAAAACCTGCTTCTGTATCTTCACGATGCCGCACGATTAGTGCCTTCACCAGATCGACCTTGCTCGGGAAGTGATGATGGATACTGGCCTTGCGAATGCCTACGACGCTGGCGATATCCGCGTAGCTGAACCCATTATACCCGCCCGACATGATCAAGGTTCTGGCGCAAGCGAGAATATCATCGGAAGTGGTGGATAAATTGCTCATACTCGATCTCTACCTTCTAGTAGGTTGAATGTCAAGATACGTCAACATGAAGATATTTGTCACACGGTCGAATTTTACCTCATGCAGAACCCGATCCCCCCGACACAGTTCAAATGTTGAAACAGTGCGGGGCAAACGGCACGGAATGAATCTGCCCCCTGGACCTTGCGAACAGGTTAGTACCGGACGTCTTGACCGCGGTCGAGTTTCTGGCTCTGACGTATCGTTGCGGTTTCCTGGGCCCTGGCGGTGTAAACTATTTGCTTAAGAACCTTCAACGTGTTCTGAAGTGCCTCGAAGACGGAACGTTGTGCGGGAGACACGCGACTGACGTTGTCACTGTCGCCGCGCAGGATTGCGTTGCGCCCGAATCTGAGATCAAGGGCGCGGCTGATGCTGATAAACTCCCGACGAATATGCGGTTCGAGCGAACCGGCGAGGACATCAAGCCGTGCGTCCTTCTTTTGCATCGCAGTTGTGATGCGACGGAGTTCCTGGCCGGCTTCTGCTGACAATCCGGGAATGGCGGTTGCCATCTGCTGACGCTCTGCGGCGATTGCGGTTGTTGCGGCCTTCAGGGCTGACGCCCAGCTCGACCCCAGCGAGCGGACACTTGCCTGCACATCCGGCACGGCTTCCAGTGCTGTCTTTCGCTCGCGGCCAACGGCCAGAAGCCTGTCCCTCAGCCGACCGGAGCCGCGCAGGGCACCATAGGCCGCAGGATCATTGGCAATGGCTGCCGCAATCCGATCACCGGCAATGCCTTTCCGGATCAGTGCCTCGATCGTATCGACGGCACTGGTGGGTTCCCGCCAGAGATGAGAGGCCGTTTTGGTAAGTGCTGTTCGGTTATGGCGGTAGTGGGCTGCCGCGGATGCCCTCGCGCGCGCCTCAACCTCCACGGGGATCGTGAAGTCTGTCACAGCAGCAAGCAGCGGCGGTATGGAACGGGCTTCCAGGCGGCACCCGTCATGGTCCGGCAGCCGGCTTCGGAATGAACCGACAAGGGTTCTGCCCACAGGTGCCGGGGAGGCCGGATTTTGTACGGCGAGGTTTTCGCAATGGTTGTCACCGCAGGAAACATGTCGCTCCCTGTCCATGGCAAAGCCTGGCGCCGCACCTGCCCGCTCCCACAGCATTGCCACCTGCTGGCGCTTTTGCGCCAGCCACGCCATCTGGCGTCGTGCTCCTGCCCCTGTTTCGGCCATCACTTCGGCAAGTGCGTCGATGCCACGCCTGCGGGCAAAGTCCCGCACATGTGCCTGGTAGCCCGCCTCGCCAGCAAAATCCAGCGTCGTGGTTTTGGCGCCCGAACGCCCGAGGCGTTTGGCCAGTTGCCGGAACAATTCCGGTGTGTGGCTTTCCCCTTCAATGCTTTTGCGGCGGACATCTATGGTTTCATGCAGCCTGGCCGTCCAGACATTGCGTTCGACCGTGCGCTCCTCAAAGCGCCTTTCACCGCCTTGCGCATCAGGAACTGCAATTTTTACCTTCACGGTCTCGACGCCATCCTTGCGAAGCGTAACCATATCCCCTCTGGAAGCTCCCGCAGCCGACAGGGCCGCCGGCAGACCGGCACCCCAGAGGCGATGGACCTTCCCGCCCTCAACCTTCAGATCAGCATAGGGCGTGTCATTCGTATCCTCATGCCCGGGCCGGAATTTTGTCACCCCGGTTTCGACCAGTTCGCCGATGATCCCCTTCGCGTGGTCAACAGGGGGCCTGTCCTCCCGTCCGGGCCCGGGCCTGAAGTCCTCGCGCGCAGCATAAAGATCAGCCCTGTGACGATGACGGGTCATGGACACATAGGTCAGGTGCCTGTCCATCATGCCGCTGGCAAGCACAAAGGTCCGGTCGACAGTCGCGCCCTGCGACTTGTGGATTGTCACCGCATAGCCGTGATCGATGTTGCGGTAGCTGTCCTCGCTCAGAACAATCTCGCTGCCGCTGTCGAGCCGGACAGAAAGCAGCGGCGCGCGGAATGCGTTGCCGGTCGAGACCACCGTGCCGAACATGCCGTTCCTGACATATTGCGGATTGTTTCCCCCTGCACGCGGTTCAAGGAAACGGGCGTTCTCAAGAAAGATGATCCGGTCGCCAGCAGCAAACTCCCGCATACCCCGCTCTGTCCGGAAGTTGCGCGCGGCACCGAGCGCTCCCTCTTCCCGCATCACCTTGCGCAAGGCTTCATTCAGCCTGTGGACATCCCTGTTGGTGTGCGCCAGCACCAGCAACGCATCACCCCGTAGCCGGCCGCCACCGTTTAGCGCTGCGATCCCCGTCCCTGGCCGCACGCCCCGTCCCGGCTGTGATGGCATGATCATTTTCCGCCGCGCATCGGCCCAGTCACTGACCAGACGGCTGACCAGTTCATCCCGGGTTTCCGCCTCGACCAGATGCCCGCGTCTGGCGTAGATCTCCAGTCCGGCCGCGGTGTCCCCGCGAGCGAGGCGACTTGAGGCATCGCGGGCCCATTGGTCCTGTTGGCGACGCACACCGGCAAGTTCGGCAGAACCGATCCGTTCCGCTATTGCCCGGAAAGCCGCACCGGCCCCGATCGGCTGAAGCTGCATGGCATCGCCGACCAGAACAACCTTTGCGCCAGCCTTTTCTGCGGCATCCAGCACACGTGCCATTTGCAACGAGGAGACCATGCCTGCCTCGTCAATGACGAGGACGTCACCGCGCATCAGCCGGTCGCGTCCGTTATTCCAGGCGTGCTCCCACGCGGCAAGCGTTCGCGACCTGATACCGGAACTCTCCTCCAGCCCCTCGGCAGCCTTGCCGGAAAGGGCCGCACCCAGGACACGGTGATGCCCGCTCTCCCAGGCAAGGCGCGCAGCTGCAAGCAATGTCGACTTGCCCGTACCGGCAAGACCGACGACAGCAGCGATACCGCTGTCGCCCGTCACATGCCGAATGGCTTCAATCTGCTCAAGATCCAGCCTGAACGGCTTCAGCGGATTGTCCCCTTCGACGAAACGCACTGCGCCTGCGCGTCCAGCGTCCGAAATCCCGAAACCCCTCCTCCCCGACAGGACATCGGCTGAACGCATCATGTCATGTTCGGTGCGCAGGATCTGGCGGGTGGTGAAGACGGCCGGTTCCCTTCCCTCGCCAGTCACCCGGCCAGTCATCGGGCCAGTCGGCGGATCAGTCATCGGATCAGTCGGCGGGCCACCCTGCTGCGGTTTGAGCAGCACCAGATCAGGAGAGGCCATCAGTCGTGCACGGATATTGGCAAAGTCCACCGGATCATCGACATAGCGGTGGATGACCCTTGCGATATCCTTCTCGTCAAAGGTGGAGCGCTCATTGCCAAGTTGCCTGAGGAGAGGCCCCGGATCGGCAAGCAGCCGGGCGGTCATTTTGCGCCGGCGTGCCAGATCGGCCGGTGCAAAATACATCTCGACGCCCTTGCGCATCATCGCCGACTTCCCGGGTCCCAGATGCCTCTGGGCAATCCCCTCAAGACCCTGTTCGGCATAAGAGCGCCCATCAAGGCGGATGTCACGGCCAGCCAGTGCCAGATACCGGCTGGCTGTCTGCGCCCAGGCGATCTTCCACGCCTTCATCGTCTCCCTGTTACCCGCCCAGACTGTGTAGACGATCCTGCCGTTCGGCTGGTCTCCCGCCGCCACACGCAATGGCTTTCCGTCATTGTCGCGAACAGGCATGACCTTGAGGCCGAACCCTTCCGCTGTCAGGGGTCTGAGTGTTGTCAGAACATGTACGTGCGGATTGCCGTCCCTGTCGTGATAAACCCAGTCGGCGATCATGCCCCTTGAGGTCAGATTGTCCCTCACGAACTCACGCACCAGGGCGATGTTTTCCCTAAGCGTCAGTTCCTCCGGCAGTGCCATAATCAATTCCCGGGCAAACTGCGCGTTCACACGCGTCTCAAATGCATCGACAGCATTCCACAGTGCCTCGCTTGCCGCAGCCGCCGTTTTCCCCTCGATAGCACTCTGCAGCCACGCTGGAACCGCCTCCGGTAGAGCCAGTTCCTCGTGCCTCAGTTCATCGTCGCTATCCTTGAAGCTGAAAGACACACCTGTCTGTTCGTCTCTCATCCGGGTGCGATGACGATAAGAGGCAGCAGAGATGATGTTGCGCCCCGCTCCCCTGCTGATCATCTGCGCCCGCACGAACATGATTGCCACAATATTCTCCTGACCGTCAGTCGATACGTGTGAAAGCCTCGGGTTAACCGAGCAGCAGCCTTGCCAATTCTCCGTCCCCCTTTCACGAGTTGCACCGCTCCATCTAGGGGGCTTGAATATGAAAACACATTTAACTATCTTTTTTTAATCAGTCAAATTCACAATCTCTACCGTCTCAAACAGAGAGGCCCACAAAATGCGCAGTGATTTTCCGGATAGAATATTAGACGCGAAATTGAAGACTGCCGCATGAACATAAAAAACTATGAACACTAAAATTAGCTCACCGTATGAAACGGCCCGCACGACGGCTGGTCAGGTGAACCCGTGGTCCAGACGGAAAGGATGGTTGAACGAACAACGCGTCTTCTTGCAAGACCTACAAGAGCAACGTTTACGGTAAGGCTTTTTTGTCCCTTGAAGAGCCGACTGGCAACACCGGAGCAACGGCGAATGTCCAGCAAGAAAATTGATCGGAAGACAGATCCGCGGAGCAAACGCCTGCTGGGGGCAATTGTCGTGCGGGCAGGCTTGTCGAGTGTCGACCGGGCATTCCTGTTAGGAGGACTGCTGGAAATGGCAAAACTCTCACCCGGAACGCCCGAGTACCGTCGTTTGCGCGATATTGGCGAGATTGCCTTCCGGACCGAAGTGTCACGAGAAGATCTCAACCCGTTTCCTGGAGACCGTAATTGATGGGCAGATCGATACCACTCCCAGGTCTGCTTTTCGCTTTGGTGCCAGTCGTTCTTTACGGCTTTACCTTTTACGTAGCGGATTGGTTTTGGACCGAACTGGCCGCAGGCTTGCCAGGAAAGCTCCAGTACTGGTTTATGCGTGCTGCGCCTGCACCAGTGCTTCTATCGGGGCCGCTTGGGGCACTGCTGATGGTTTGCTTGCTACCGCTGCACCGGCGCCGACCGGTCGCCATGGTCAGCCTGTTTTGCTTTCTGCTTATTGTGGGTTTCTACACGCTGCGCGAGATCACCCGCATATCCCCTTTCGTAGAAAGCGGAGTCCTGCAATGGGATCAGGCTCTATCATTCCTCGATATGGTTACCCTGGTTAGCGTCGCAGTTGGTTTTGTTGTTTCAGCGGTATCCGTGCGCATCTCAAGCGTTGTGCCCGAAACGGTGAAGCGCGCCCGTCGCGGAATCTTTGGAGATGCAGACTGGTTACCGATGTCGGCGGCGGCACGGCTCTTTCCTGCAGACGGCGAAATCGTTGTTGGCGAGCGCTATCGTGTCGACAAGGAACTCATCCATGAACTGCCTTTCGATCCAGTCGATCCGTCTACCTGGGGGCGCGGCGGAAAAGCTCCACTCCTGACTTACAATCAGAATTTCGATTCAACCCATATGCTGTTTTTTGCGGGATCAGGTGGATTTAAAACGACCAGTAATGTCGTGCCTACAGCACTTGTCTATAGTGGTCCGATCGTTTGCCTGGATCCGTCATCCGAGGTTGCATCGATGGTAATCGAGCATCGCCGCAAAAGGCTCGGGCGAGACGTCGTGGTACTCGACCCCGCCAACCCGGTTAACGGTTTCAATGTTCTTGACGGGATCGAAACGTCGATAAAAAAAGAAGAAGACATCGTCAGCATCTCACATATGCTGCTGTCGGAAAGCGCTCGCCTTGAAAATTCAACGGGGTCTTTTTTCCAGAGCCAGGCACACAATTTGCTGACAGGACTCCTGGCGCATGTAATGCTATCGCCAGAATTTTCCGGACGGCGCAATCTACACAGCCTGCGTCAAATCGTTTCCGAACCGGAGACAACGGTGCTTGCCATGCTGCGTGACGTTCAGGAAAATTCCGCCTCGACGTTTATTCGCGAGACGCTTGGTGTCTTCGTCAACATGACTGAGCAGACATTTTCAGGTGTCTACTCTACCGCATCGAAGGATACCCAGTGGCTATCCCTCGCAAATTACGCGTCCCTTGTCTGCGGTGACAGTTTTAAACCAGCACAAATAGCCGAAGGTGAAAAAGACGTATTTCTCAATATCCCCGCATCGATCCTTCGCTCCTACCCGGCAATCGGACGAGTAATCATTGGCTCGTTAATCAATGCAATGATAGAGGCGAATGGCGCATTCCGGCGACGGGTTTTGTTCATGCTCGATGAGGTCGATCTGCTTGGCTATATGCGCATACTGGAAGAGGCACGTGATCGAGGGCGCAAATACGGAATCAGCTTGATGCTGATGTACCAGTCCGTTGGCCAGTTGGAACGCCATTTTGGCAAAGATGGTGCAGTTTCATGGATCGATGGATGCGCATTCGCGAGCTATGCTGCGATCAAGGCGCTCGATACCGCGCGTAATGTGTCAGCGCAATGCGGGGAGATGACGGTAGAAGTGAAGAACAGTTCACGCAATACAGGATGGGATAAGAGCCATCTTTCCCGAAAATCTGAAAGCATCAATTTCCAGCGTCGACCGCTTATAATGCCGCATGAGGTTACCCAGTCGATGCGCAAGGATGAACAGATCATTATTGTACAGGGGCACCGCCCCATCCGCTGCGGTCGGGCTATTTATTTTCGACGCAAGGAAATGGACATGACCGCCGCAGTCAACCGGTTCGTTAAAACCTCCAAAAGTCAGTAGCCCGTGCAGGCGTCAGGACCAAAACAAAGTTCACCGGATTCGATACGCTCATTGACCTGGTTGAGCTTCAGTTCCGCCAACGAAAGGCGCATTCGCAATGTAGTCTCCCCTTTGGACCCGATCACGATCACCCTTTTGAACTATGGGAGGGACCGTAAAGAACATCGAAGTTTCGACAATAAGTGGCGTGGTTCCTCCCAATGGCAAACTGATGATTATTGCTCCGCTGGATGAACAGCTTCTTATCGAGGCTCGCATTCTCCGCGTGACATTGCCTACATCCATCCCGGCCAGCCCGCAACGGTCAAGATAACAGCCTGTGACTATGCGATATAGGGCAGCTTAAAAGGGAAGTGGGGAGTATTTCACCCGATACGATTCAGGATGAAGTCAAGCCGGAGGAATTCTACTATCGGGCTTTCATCAAGACAGATGCACTTTTTAACAAAAAGTGGCGAACGTTTTTCAATCGTCCCGCGCATGGTAGCTGCCATTGATATCAATACAGGCAGCAAAACAGTGCTGGATTACCTGATTAAACCTTTTAACAGAGCACGCGAGGCATTGCGCGAGCGATGGTCTCGACCATCAGTGGAATGCTGAAAATATAAAGATGGATTCTCTGGAGCCAAACTGCTTCTGTACTGTCCACACCGCACCAGAAAAGCTGGCAGCCTCAATTCACACGAGCCTGAAATCCTGCGTTTGACCAAAAGTGGCGGGATTTGCCAATCGGCTCCCTGACAATATTGCCAGGGAGCTCTGATGCAGATGTTTTTTTGCCGGCTGCGCCGCGGAACGCGCGGCGACTTGCTACTGGATAAACAATCCCACGCCCGGTGCAATCGGCAGACCGAGTTCCATCCAGAGGATAAGGAACAACAACCACGAGACAAGAAAACCGAGTGCGACGGGAATTGTCATCGACGCAAGTGTACCGATACCCGCATCCTTTTGATACCGCTGCAAGAATGCGAGGCAGACCGCGAAATAGGGGCTCATCGGCGTCACGATATTGGTGGAGGAGTCAGCAATGCGGAAAGCTGCCTGGATGAGTGCCGGTTCGAAACCAACCAGCATCATCATCGGCACGAAAATTGGTGCCATCAAGGACCACTGTGCAGACCCCGACGTGATAAACAGGTTCATGACAGTAGCCAGTACGACAAACGACACCAGAAGCGGGATACCGCCAAATCCGCTGGCATCGAGCATGTGAGAGCCGCCTACGGCGATCCACTCGCCCAGGTTTGTCCACTTGAACCAGGCAAGGAACTGCGAAATGGCAAAGAACAGAACCAATGTCGGTGCAAGCTCCTTCACTGCTTCTGCCATGAAGTTTATGCCATCTTGTGAAGTTTTGATTTTACCGACAGTCCGGCCATAGATCCAGCCGAGGAAGAGGAAGAATATGGCAAAAATAGCCACTGCGCTTTCCAGTAATGGTGAAGGCACCAGTCCACCATTTTCATTGCGAAGCGGCGATCCGGCAGGCACTACGGCTGCGACTATGATGGCTATGAGTGCCAGCGTTGCCCAGCCAACGCGCTTCAACCCTTTCAGCTCCAGTTCACTGACAGGATGAACATCGAGCACCACGCTACCACGATAGGTGCCAGCCATGGGTTCAACAATTCGCTCGATAATGAATGCACCAACAATTGAAAGTATGACCGCTGAGGATGCAATGAAATAGTAGTTGTCGATAGGCGATACGTATGCGTTTGCATCGACAGTGTGTGCAGCACTTGTTGTAATGCCTGAGAGTATAACGTCTGCCGGCGTGATCAGCAGGCTCGCATCATAGCCAGCTCCGACAGCTACATATCCTGTCACTGCACCCACCAGAGGATTCCGGCCCATTGCCTGGAAAATCATCGCTGAAAGCGGGATGAGGATTATATAGGCCGCATCAGACGCAACGTGGCTGCACATGCCAACCAGAAAAATGACGAATGTAGTCAGATAGCGAGGGGCCTTCATCACGCTGACCTGCATCAGTGCAGCAATAAGACCTGTCTTGTCCGCAACTCCGATGGCAAGCATGATAACGAGCACCACGCCGAGCGGTGGAAACATCACAAAATTCTTGGCCACGGTGGTCAGAGCAAATACCAGTCCTTCGCCAGACACGAGGCTTTTGACGGTGACGCTTGCGCCGGTTTTCGGATTTACTCCTGATACGCCGTAGATTGCCAGAACCCATGATAAAAGCGCGACGACAACACAAAGAGATGCGAAAAGGATGACAGGATGCGGCAGTTTATTGCCCGCCCGTTCGATCGCATTGAAAAAACGTTGCATATTAATTCTTCCCTTCCAGGCCCTGTACTGTCCGATCCGCACCTTGTAATGCGGTTCCTCCCGACAGCGCAGGGTCGGCATCATGATGAATGGCTTCAAGCAGAGGGGTTAAACCGCAACCTGAAGCCGGCTTTTCAAGGATTTGTTTTGAGGCGCTGTTCAGCTATTGCGACGAACATGCCTGCCGCCACCGGCAATATCTCGTCGCGATAGTTGTAATGCGGATGGTGGAGGTAGGCGCTATCTTCACCGTTACCGACAAAGAAGAAGCAACCGGGAATCTTTTCCAGATAGAATGCAAAATCCTCCGCACCCATCGTGGGCAATTGATGCATGAAACCGGCGTTTTCAGCGCCGAATCTCTCGACAGCAACCTTTATTGTAAAGTCCGTTTCATCGCTGTCATTGACAACAGGCGGAATCCGCATTGTCTGTTCCAGTCTGACGCTTGCACCATAGGCCTCGCAAGTCTGCGCAACGACCCGGCGAAGTTCCCTGTCGATTGTCGCTGCAGCCTCAGGCGAGCCATCACGCGTGTTGATCATCATTGTTGCCTGGCCTGGAATGACGTTGTGACTATTGCCGCCATGGAACTGGGTAACCGTAACGACACCTGAGTCCAGCGGTGACACGCGTCGAGCAATGACACTTTGCAACGATTGAATAACTCCTGCTCCGATAAATACCGGATCGATGGCCAGGTCGGGGCGGGAAGCATGACCACCCTTACCCGTTATGGTGACCTCATAAAGCGAACTTCCACCCATCGCAGGTCCGGCCTTAGCAAAGACCCGCCCTAATGGGTAACCGGGCCGGTTATGATAACCAAAAATGGTCTCGACCCGGTCCAGCGCACCTTCTTCGATCATGCGTGCAGCCCCAAGGCCGCCTTCTTCTGCTGGCTGGAACAACAGCGTAATCCGACCAGAAAGATGCTCGTGATGCCGCGCAAGTCTGTCCGCCGCCAACAACAGCGAAGCAGTATGCCCGTCGTGGCCGCACGCATGCATTTTGCCGGGTGTCTTCGAAGCGTAAGTCAGGCCTGTTTCTTCCTGGATAGGCAATGCGTCCATATCGGCACGAAAGCCGATTGAGGAACCGGGGCGCCCTGTATCAAGGATGGCAAGTACACCCGTCTGGGCGAGACCGGTTTTGACCTCATAGCCGCGCTGTTTCAGGAATTCAGCGACCAGATCACTCGTTGCATGTTCCTCATACTTGAGCTCGGGATTGCTGTGCAATTGTTGGCGAATAGCCGTTGCATCGGCAATGGCCTCACTGGTGAAAACAGACATTAAAACCTCCCTGAAAGCGAAATATCGGGACGTTAAGGGCCCTCGATCCTCAGTTCAGGCTTGATATCAAGCGGATAGACATGCCACAATTTCATAAATTAGTTCATATCGTTGCGTTTTTGGCAAAGCAGAAAGGCCGTTATGCAGCACATTGCCTTGCGCTATTTTCTGGAGGTAGCCCGAACAGGCTCGATAACCGAGGCCTCCGCACAGTTGAACGTCTCGGGTTCAGCGATCAGTCGCCAGATATCGCGACTGGAAACCGAGCTCGCTGTGGAACTGTTCGAACGCAGACCGCGCGGGATGGTTTTGAGCCCGGCAGGCGAACTGCTGGTCAAGCATGTCAGGCGTATCGCATTGGATACCGAACGCGCTTTGGCTGACGTGCGGGAAATGCGCGGACCACAGCGCGGGCTAGTGCGTGTCGCAACTTACGAGGGCTTCGCGGTCGACCGCCTGGCGCGTATCATTGCTGATTTTCGTGAGCAGTTTCCGGGCGTTCTTTTTCATGTGTGGGTGGGAAACTCGTCAGAAATTTGCGAACGCGTCAATGAAGGCAACGCTGATATCGGCATTACCTACAGTTATTCCGCACCTGCCGGGGTGAAAATCGAGCGTATCGCCAGAAGGCCAATGTACGCCCTGATTCCACGGTCCCATCCGCTGGCCCGGCGGAAACAGGTTACACTTGCAGATCTGTCAACAGAACCGATGGCCATGCCTGACAAGGGTCGAACCCAGCGCCAGCTCATCGACACCGCTCTGGCTACCAAGGGACTGGCAATGGATCCCGTTTTTTCCACCAATTCCATGGCAACTCTGAAAGTATTCGCCTTCGCTGCGGAAACGATTATGTTTTCCAGTTCAGCCGGCAGCAAGGACAATACCCTTCCGGAAAATATTGTTGCCATTCCTGTAGTTGACGAGACCATGAAAGCCAGTGTGCTACAAATTGTAACCATGCAGGGACGAAACCTTCCGCGAAGCATTGCCGCATTTCTGGACTTCCTTGGTCAATCGGTGATTGAGCGCTGATCGTGGCTGGAGCATTAGATTACAGTCAAACCGAGATTGAAGTTTGCACGATACTCTGCGCGGATTTTGTGGCGGAACTGCCTTTTGCGAGGCAAAGTGCTTGCATCCTTGGCTGGAGCAAGAAAGACGACACCCATGAATTTCAGGCCTAGCTTTCCATCTCGTCGCGAAAGTAAATCTCCGTAGCCCTGAAAGATCCGTCAATTCGCCTGCATTGAACCACGATATCAATGGCAATCTTAAGTGACGAAAGCACTTCGACGCGCTCAAGAGCACGTCCCGCCTCCGATTCTTTGACAAGGGTGGCGAGTTGCTCGAATGCGAGTTGTGTCGATCCGGCATGAACGGTGGTGATCGAGCCGGGATGTCCCGAGTTCACGTTTCGGATATAATAAAATGCAGTACCATCCCTCAGTTCCTGCAAAAGAATACGGTCCGGTCGCATGCGAAGACAGGATTCCAAAAGCTCGCGGGGGCCGACCCCGGATAGCCCCTGCCCGCCCTTCGAATAGAACAGACGGACATGATTGGGCTGAGGAATAACCAGCTCTGGTGTGTCCTCGATCGAAATCACTCGTTCGTGATGGGGGATGTGTTTGATCAGGGCCTTTGCAAGGGTTGTTTTGGCAGAACCCGTAGCGCCGGAAATTACGACATTCTTACGAGCAATGACAGCGTGCCGCAGAAACAACTTATACTCACCGTTGCGATATAACTCCGCCAGTTTGGTTTCTGGTCCTGAACAGGCTGCGCCTGTGCTTCTCGCTTCGGAAAAGAAGCCGTTATCTTCCAAATCCTCAAGTGCGAAATCAACAGATGAAGGTTTGCGGATCGTGATACTGACCGTGGCATTCGTGGTCGCAGGCGGTATGACGATTTGAATGCGTTCATCGTCTGGAAGTGTCGCCGAAAGAATTGGCCGCTTTTCATCGATAGACTGGTTCGAGAAGGTAGCAACGGCCCTTGCAAGACGCATGAGCTTTTCGAAGGTCAGACCCGGCGCATCATGAGAGCACCATCCATCGGGTCCTTCTGTCAGTACCTGCCCAGGCTTATTGATGATCACTTCATAAAGCGACCTGTCCTGGAGAAAGATTGCAATTGGTGACAAAAGTTCGCGAACGACTGCCGCATTCGTGCTGTCCATCCATTACTTCCTTTACTTCGTCACCACTTTCGATTCCGGCTTGAAATCACCCAGCACAGCCCGATCGAAGATGCGGTTTTTCGGTTCGGCAACGCGAAGGCGATAAACATCCGAAAAATCGAGATCACGGGCCACGAAGATGGAGACGATCTCGCCCTGGTGCTTGTTTAGCGTTGGGGGAATATCGATCGATTTCTCGACTGCGATTGCCGCTGCGTGCTGACCGGCGCTCATGGTGTTTTGCGCTTCGACACCGCTATTCTGCAAACGGTTGCTGGCATAGCCGGTTGCGTCGCCCACAATCGACAAAAGCAGCGCACTGCCGAAGCGTTCCCACCAATGCCTGTCGACATGGCCATCGAAACCAGAGCGTCCAAGCGCGTCGGTCGCGGGAGATGCCAGCGTGATGATCACGCCTTCGGGCGTCTTCGCTCTATTCCACAAAACGAGCAATCGTTTCTGGCCGCGCTGAAGCCCTCCGCGGAACTCTCCAACGACCTGCGTCCCCTTCTCCATCAATACCACCCTGCCATTGTCGGAGAGGACGTCCCTGTTAATGATGCAACTCGTGAAACCTGGTTGATCGGAAGCGAGTGCGGTTTCGAGTACGCAAGGAATTGAGTTTCCCATCGCGACGATGAAATTCCGATTGCCAAGCGTTCCCGCGCGTGCGCCTTCAAGACGTGTCGGTCGCAATAGACTATCGAACCGTTGCTCGTCGTTGCTCACCTGACCCTGGCTCATCGCGTTGCTATCGAGCGGCAAGAAGTTGCCATCTATCGATTGTGCCAGATCGTCACCGGCTCGCCGTACTGGTGACTTACCCCGCTCCCGGCTATAGGCCAGAACAGGTGCCCGACGTGCGGAATCGAGCAGCTTGTCTTCCATTTCCGGAACAGGCTCCAATGTGGGTATTGGAAGCACCGTCTTTGGCACAGGCACAGGCGAAACTGGCTCTGCCTTCTCCTTTGCTGGCTCAAAAGCGTTGGTTTGGCGAATGATCACACGCTCAGGGTCGGTGCGTTGATCCTTGTTGTCGTTTCCGGAAGTAGACCATACGGCAAAGCCGATAAACGCCACTACTGCGAGTGCAATTGCGCCGCGTTTGACAACCGGATTGCTGTCGATGCGCTGATCGGTGATCGTCTCGGCGCGCTCTCCGGGGATACGGGCTTCTTCTTCGTCTGCCATGTTTTCCCCCTTCATTGTTCCGCGGTCTCGGATCTCACGACACGTTCTACGGAGGGTGACGTGGTGTTGGTATCCGGATTGATGCCGACGCGGCTGTAGGCTTCGTTGAAGACACACAAAACGTCCTTGCCGCGGCGCAGGATGAACTTACTGCTGATCGCGTGAACCATGACTAGATTGCCGGCGACGGATTTCGACACCAGGCTTTCTGAGCCATCCGGGTTTTCGATATAGATTGCCGGCATTTCCTGGTTGCCCACGAAAGCGAAAGTCGTGATCTTGCCGTTATCGTAGACGCTTTGCGGTTCGAGCGACTGGGACCCCTGCGCCGAATAACGCCAGTTACGAGGCCCATAGGCTTCATGGAGGGCCAGCAGATCGTCAGCTTCCTCCGCCTGTGCAGCGCGTGCACGTGCTGCAGCTTGCTGTCGTCGCGCGTTTGCTTCATCTGCGGGATACCGGAATTTCAAATAGAAATAGGTGTTCTGACCAACCTCGACGGTCCCGTCACGCGCGGTCAATTCCATCTGGTAGCTGCGAGTGGAACCGTCGCGTCTGGTCGTTACAACGGAAATGTTGGTGACCGGCTGTTTTTCGCGCGGCTTTAGAAACAGAATATTGCCGGCTGGTGCAACTTCCCAGGCGACACTGTTGCCAAGCGCGACATGGGCGATCTCTTCGTCTGCAGCAAACTCAACCTGAACAGAGGATCGTAACGAACCAACGATCCTGGTGATGTTGAAGGGCTGATAATTGACGAAGCGGACGCGGCTATCCTGCGAGGCACTGTGCGGAATCTCGAGTGCATGCCCCGGAAAGGCGGCTCCTGAAAACAGTGCAGATAAAAGGACTGTCTGTCTTATCAATTGATCGCCTCCGGATCCGAACGATATTCGCTAACCGCAAAGCCAAGCGGGTTCACAAGACGGTCCGTGGAGGACATGGGTGCATTGGCGTAGGCATAGGTCAGGCTTGCGATCCAGTGTGTCGTCCGGACTTCATCACCTCGAGTGACAGTGCGCATATAACGCACGGACGCTACGTTCTGATTTATAAGCGAGATTGAAGCGATCCTGATTTTGGTCGTCGCCGCACGCCCATAGATGACTTGCGGCGAACCCGGATTGCTACCGCGATAGTGGCTCGCAAAGCGATCCTGTTCCGCTTGCGTAGAGAGGAGCGCGACCGTCCTGAAATTTGTCTGTGCCTCACTCCAGACATAACCTTCTCGGGCACGAACATATCTCGCGGCAAAATATTTTGTCACCGCTTCATCGTAAGTCCCGGCGGTCGAAGTCAGCGCCGAAACCACATCGACGATACCGGTCGAATTGTCGACACGAACAACGAAAGGCTCCACCGTTTTCAATGGTGTCAACGCAGCAACTGCAAGGATCGAGACGACCGCAACCAGACTTGCTGCCAACGCGATAGACCAGGCCAATCGGTTCGATCGCTCTATCTGGATCATCCGCTCCTGGTCAAAACGGCGCGCTTTTTCGAAGTAGGATTTGAGGCTTTCAGTCGTAACCATCTCCTCACCCCGCGCAAGAACGATGCGATGCAGCGATATCGAGATGGGCAAACGCCGCAGGTTCTTTGCCCTGCTCAACGTAAGGCAATGCTGACATTGATGATCTTGTATCCTGGCGATGGGGTTTCAGGTTTCGGTTTTCATCCCATTCCCACATAGCGCGATTGAGTGGACGGCGGATCTGGCCATCGCACTTCGGCAAGGGATAGTTCAACGATGCGCAGCCGCCAAGCAATGCGGCCAGCGCAATGGACCAGAAAAATCTGTTCATCGGAAAAGACCTCTTCTTTCGATAAAGTCATGTGTTCGTACCTCTGGGGCCAACCGTTCGGCCCACTAGACGAACAGTGCGTTTAAGGGCGCGCCCGGTACTTCTGGTGCTGCGCGCAAGCATACCCTCATGAGCATCACGCGCTGTGCTGTAACCATAGGCAAGCGATGCGCCTCCGGCAGCGAGCGCCGAAGCAATATGTGGGAGTTGATAAAAAACGTAGAGTGCGGCGATCCCGATTGCGCAAAGGGCAATCGGACGCATGAGGACGTCGGAATAGGCATCGATGGCAGTAAAGGTGGAATCGATACACGAGATCAGCAACGATCCCACCGCAACGACGAGGACTTGCAGAATGACGAAATTGACGAGTTGTCCGATCCAGGCCTCGGTGAAACGCCTTGTGGACTGAAACAGAGCCAGTGCAACGAAGATGGGCCCGACCGCCAGTATGATTGCCAATGCCAGACGCGCATAAAGCGAGACGACATAGCCAATGCCGGCAACCAGAAAGCTCACCGCGATCACCAAAATTCCTGCAACGCCTGTAACAATATCGATGGGCCAGGAAGCGCGCGACCAGATGTCGGTGGCGGACGCCTGTCCCTTGTCCAGAAGACTGTCAAAAGTGCTGGCACCTGGAGCCGGACCAGAGTTGAGTGCCCCGGCAATTTCATGCGGGAGCACATTGAAGAAAACGTTCGTGACGTAGGTCTGGTAATCGCCGGCGTTCTTGACCAGCGTTACGATAATCGCGAGCTTGATCGCCCGGAACACGAATTCGAGGATCGGCTCGCTAACCGAGCCGCGCAGTACCAGATAACCATAAAGCACGATGTATAGGGTGACGGCAGCGGTCAACGGGCCTGTTATCCATTGTGCGATGTTCAATGTTCCATCCGAAACAAACGTTTCCAGTGGTTGTTTGAACTGCCCGTCGATGAAGTCGAACACCTGATACATCGCATCAATTCCCCAACGTTTCGCGCATCTTGCCGTAGCCTTCGTTTTCCGTCCGCCGCTTCGGCGTTCACATACCCTGGCGTGCCGCGCAGTTGGCCCGGATCATTGCGGCATTCAGCAAGGATGCGGTTGAGCAGCGTCTCGTCCGCCATCAGCACCTCAACGGGAAGGGTTGGATTTCTTTCTTCAGAGCAGCCAGTCGCACAGACAAGGACAGCAATCGAAACAAGCCGTTTCATTGCAATACCGCTTTCATCGAATCCATGCGCTTGCGCCAGTCTTCGGCCTTGCGTTGTTCGTCGACCCGGGTTTGTGTGCGCTGAAGCATTTGCAGACCTTCCATTCGCAAGACATCTGTCTGGAGGAATGCCTGTTCGGCCTGAAGCCGGGCCTGGAGGTCAGCGATCTCCTTGGCATCGCCGGCGGAAGATATTTTCTCTCGCAACTCATCGATCCCGTCGATGCGTTTGGTAGCTACATCGTAGATCTGCTGACCTATACTCATCTGCCCGGCATTATTGTTCTGAATGCGCGATAACTCCTTTGCGTAGTAATCGTCGGCGTCGGTCCGATAGCGGGAATTGCCTTCGAGAAATTTTGAAGCAGATTGTCCGATCGAGCCTGATCCGTCGCCCTTGAACAAGCTTTCAATGGCTGCGAAATCTGGAGGCAGCGCCTTGCGAATGACCGGATCGTTAAGAACGCTGGCAACATCGGCCATGTCGGTCAGTTTGTTGAGCGAACCATAAAGTTGCTGCGCCTGCTCGATCTGCTGATGGAGCGCATCGAGTTGCGATTTCAGTTGCGCGATACTCTCCATGTGCTTGAGGATTGATGTTCTGTCGATGACAGGAATTCCTTCACCACTCGCAGTCCCGGCTGAGAAGATCAGCGCCGCAACAATGGCCACACACCGAATTTTATCCGCAATCATCAGCTTGCACTCCTTCGTTTCTGGAAAAGGGGCATCCAGTTTTCAAGCCCGTCGCCGACTTCACTTCGAATTGCGTCTGCAAGTTCGACATTTGCAGTTCGACCGGAAAGAATGGCGAGTTCATCGTCAAAGCCGTGGAGGTTCAATTCGGCGACGACGCTGTTATGACCTTGCTTGAGAACGAAGCGGCGGCTTTCGACGCTCAGTTCGCGTGCGATCAGCTCGTACTCACGTTCTGTCAGTTTGAAACCGTCGACGTAGTCGGCATGGCTTCCGCGTGCGTTCGGAAGAAAAATTTGCGTCGGACACTGCTCTATGATGGTGTGGGCGATCGATGAGTTGATGACGTCGCGAGGGCTTTGCGTCGCAAATAGCATAAGGCCATTTTGCTTGCGGATCGTCTTGAGCTTGTTCTGTGCAAGGTCGAGGAAGGCGTCATCCTGTAAAGCCTTCCAGAATTCGTCAATGACGATGACAATGCGCCTACCGTCGATGAGTTGCTCCACGCGGTAGAAAAGATAAGCCATCAAGGGCGAGCGGATTTCCTCATTATCGAGGAAGTCGGTCATATCGTACCCGACCAACTTTCCACCTGAGCCGAATTTTCCGAAACCGATTTCCTCATTGGCATTGTCGAAGACCCAGCCAAGCGGCCCTCCGCTCTCCCATCGGCGCAACCGGGCGGCGATGCCTTCGGGGTTCGTATTGTCGAGGAAAGTCCGGAGCGCACCGATCGTACGTTGTTCTACCGGAAGATCCGCAAGCCCATCGATGGCGGAGGCAATGTCGCGCAGTTCGGTGACAGACAACTGCCCCGACAACGACCCCACCAGCTTTCCAATCCAGTCTGCGAGGAAGATCTTGTTTTCTGGCGTCAGGTCGAGTGCCTTAAGTGGCGCACAACCGGTGGGCTCGCCGTTTTTAAGCGGATGATAGGTGCCACCAGCAGCTCGGATGTAGAGAGCGGCGCCGCGGTCCTTGTCGAAAAAGATCACGTGCGGATCGTGCTTTTCAAGCTGGGACAGCATGAAATTGAGCAACACGGTCTTGCCCGCGCCCGATGGTCCGCAAATGAAAGCGTTGCCAAGATCACCGTAATGGAAATTGAAATAGTATGGCGAACCGGATGCAGTTTTGAGGAGCGCGACGGCAGCGCCCCATTCGTTGTCGTCCTTCTGGCCGCCTGGATAGGAATGGAACGGCGACAATGCTGCGAAATTCCGCGAGCTGATTGCACCGGAGCGCGCGCGATATCTGAAATTGCCGGGGAGTTGAGCCCACCATGCAGCTTCAAGACCAAGGTCTTCGCGCGCAACAACAGCACCGCCATTGGTGAGGCTTGCGCGCGCTTTTGCGAGGTGGTCGCTCAGTTCTTTTACTGAAGAGGCAAACGCTGCCAGAGTCAGATGATGCTCGCCGAGAACAAAACGGTTGGATTCCAGATCGTCCATGGCGTCGTCGAGCTCTTCGATCTGTGAAGCAGCCTTGTCGCCGCTGCTGAGCATCTGATTTTGCTTGCGCCCCATAATTGTACGGGCGTCGGCCTTGGAGACGAAGGAAAAGGATTGCGACAAAATCAGTTCGAAGGGGCTAATCAGGACAGCATCCAACATGCCCGGCTTCGTGGTAGCGGGATATTCCTTGAAGCTCAGCATCCCGGTAAAACGGCTTTCAGCCTCGTGCCGGATTTCGATTGTCTCCCGACCGAAAATAACACGATCAGAATAGATCGCCGAGGCAATGCGTCCCTCTGTGAGCGGGACCGGCTCCCTTCGTCCGCCGACGAGTTGATGCAAGACCTCGCACGGTTCGGAAAAAAGCAGGCCATCGGCATCGTACAGCGATAACACTCGCGGCTCGAAGCGTTTCAATCCTGCTGTTATGTCCACCGCCTTGTCGCGGAGTTGTTTCACCGCCTCTTGGTCGAATTCGATATCGCCGTTGCGCGCACGGACGAGACGCGAAAGCAGGTTTGCTGCTTTTTCGGCAGGATCGCGCAGCGGTGACCAGACGATCGTCAGATATAGATCGTTTCGAAAAAGATCTTCGCTCACCATTCGCTGGCGATAATTTTCGTTGAGTTGAGCGGAGAATTTCGCTTTAAACTGTCCGTCGGGATAGGTCTTGTCACGCCGACGGATCAGATGGGTCCATAGTGCGAGTCGCTCGTCGGAAATGTTCCTGTACAGCGTGTTGATATCGCGGTGCAGAGCATTGATATCCAGAACATCTGCGGTTTCGAACGAAACGCCTTCAAGTGCAATCATCGCCATGAGCGAACGCGAGTTCAAGGCGATTGTCGTTTCATCGACGTGACGCACGTAAGGAATGAAGGTTTCAGGACCAGGCTCCCGGGATTTGAAGATTGCGATATCAGGCAAGACCAAGATCCCTTTCGTCAAACCGGCGGTAGAGACTGAGCGGAGTGATCGAGCTGCCACCCCACAGGGAGGTGTTTCGCGACCGGCCACGCGTCTCGACCCAGGCTACGGCGATACGAAACATGTTGTAATCGTGCCTGACGAGCGCGCGGAAGATGCAATGAAAAACCACACCTACGAGCGCATAAGCGACGGAACCGGCTGCGAGATAGAAAATCGTGGTTGCGATGACATTCATGCCCATGGCTTCCATGGTGACACCTGCGAACATGGCCGGTCGGGTGCAGGCAATGAACAGGGTGTCTTCCTCAAGCGCTGGCCCTGAGATCGACATTGCCTCAACTCCCGACAATCGTGCTGACAAGCTCGGAAGAACCGGCAATCACGCCGATTCCGATGATCCAGTAGCCAGCGCGACGCAGGTCCATGTAACCGAACATCCAGGCGACTGCGATCAGTATGACCGCAATGGTCGCGATCAACTTGAAGATATTGCCTGTGAGGAGATCGACGATGTTCTGAAGGATGGACTCGATGCCTGCGGCCTGGGCGAAGGCCGGTTCGACCAGAGCTGCGAAAATTGCGGTCGTCATAATGGCGGACGTTGCAATCGAGCGCATTCGGTAACCATAGGTCATTTTATTCTCCTCCACGCTGGTTCTGGAAAACGAGGACCGACGACTGACGCCTGGACTTGAAGACATCCCAGGAAGGCGCGGTGGCGTCGGAGGTGGCCTTCCGGCCGGAATTCTTGGCAACAACATCTACGATGGCATCGGAAGTGGCAGCGGACCCTTTTGCACGCTGTCCATCTTGGTGACCGTGGACAGTCAAAGTCGCGTTCGTCGATTTCAACCGTTCGATCTCGCGTTGAATCTGATTGTCATACTCGGCAGATGAACCAGCAGAGATATCTCCGCCCCCGTAGAATGACTGAAGCATGATCTTCCCAGCCTCGGTTTCATCGGCACCGGCCCGGATCGCGCGACGATAGGTGCTGTCAAGCAGTGTCGCAGTCGCTTTCAGATTGAGACACGGATCGAAAGCTTCGGCGATCGTGAGGTTGAGCCTACTGAGGTCATCAAGACCTAATCCCGCGAGACCAAGCTGAATGTCCTGATGCCCGGTGGCCAACGCAACAGCGACTTCTATCGCCTCGGCTTTTGAGGCCGGCTGTGGTTTTAAAGGAGGGCCGCTATTGATGCGGATGTTAAATGGTTCGAAACGGCTTTCGAGGCTGACAATACCGGCAAGCGTTTCGGTAGCAACGGACGGCGCGCAGTTGTGGGCAAGATCGACAAACGATACGGGCATGACTAGAACCACACCCTCTGCTTGCCGACACCGTCGATCGTTACATCAATGTAGTTAGGTTTTTCGCGAACAAGAGGTCGAGCAGTTTTATGGCCCATGCACTGACGGTAGCCTTTTTCGTAGTGCCATTTGGCATCAACGAACAGGCCATCGTCATTGCGAAGCTGCTCGCTGCGATGTTTGCATAGGATGCTGTTTACAGCCTGCGCCGAAGTGGAGACGCAAGATACTACGCGTCTGCGATCAGCGTAAGAAACGGTAAGGCGATAACCGTCATTACAATAATACGGTTCGTAGCGAGAACGTGAGCTCTGAAACCCTGCGCTGCTGCAGGTCGGAAACGACTTGCCTCTGGCAAGCCACCGCCATAGCTTTTGCACCGGTGGACGGCATTGTGCATATTGCGTAGGTCCACCGGGATTGGATAAGCACAAGATAACTTTACAACCCCAGTCATCGGCACGAGCGTTTTGACTGGAACCGAGATATAATGCACCGAGTCCGAAAACTGCGATGGCACCACGAAAGAGAAATTTGCTCATGCCTCCTATCCTCCGATTAGTTGTTGGGCACGTTGTCAGAACTCGTTGCGCCTCAACTCCATTACTATGCAAATAATCGATAGTTAAAAAAATGGCAAGCAATTTAAGCGAACGATGGCAAAACCAGGCGCTGGCTCTTTTTGGCCTTCGGGAAATTCTGGAAAAACCGATTGAAGATGAATCGCCGCAATCGCGTATCAAACAGATCGGAATGCTAAATGTACTGTACATGATGCATCAGGCTCATGAGCCGCTAACTCTTTCATCAATCATGAAAATTACCGGATTGACGCGCGGCGGTGTCATCGAAACGGTCGAACAACTGGTGCAACGTGGCATCCTCAGCGAGACGCTTGGGCGCAATTCGATGGGTCGGGGAACGGCGAGGCAGTTTGAATTCGCACGCAACGTATTCGAGCAGATCCGCTCCACCGGCGCAGAGTAATTTAACATATAAATATATTATAAGTTAAATGAATTTTTGTCCCGACTATCCATTTGAAGGGTCTACCTTTGATTACTCTTGTCGAAGCAAGAGGGAACGGATTTCTCGATGAAGCTCTCAACGCAGAGCAATAGGGATCGCCAATCGGAACGCTGACAAATCGGAAGGGCTTCCTTTATGTGACCGATGAGCGACAGCCGCTCACAGTGCGTCGATCATCTCACTTGAACGCGTTTCCTTCTCAAAAATCCAGTCAAACCCCACCTGTGGTCCCCTTTTGCTGAGAGTGAGGCCGATAGTGAGCAGAGACCGTATTCCAACGAAAGTAACAAAGTCCGCCGCCTCCACCCGAAGGTGAAGGCCATTTGTGAGGGGTCGCAGAAACGCGTAACCGTCGCCAAAACCGATGACGCTCTCACGACCAATAATGTCGATCGACACAAATTGTGCACTGAATTCGGTGTGTAGAAATTTGCCTGCCTCATCGGGGTTCGAAACGAGGACGAAGGCTTCAGCACGGTGTCTATGAGCAAGATTTTTCATCATGGAGCCCTGATTTTTTCACGGTCCGACGCCCAGAGCGCCTTTCGCCATTACGGTCGCTGAACTGCTTGCACCTCTGCAGTCGCCCTCACTAAACCAACATATCGATCAGTTACGGCTGATCGTCATGCAAGTGAGATGTCGCGGAGCGAACGAGACTTGATAACGCGATGGCTATCGAAACCCTTCTGCGCGGCACCGAGGCAGTTGGGGCTAGCCGTTGTCGACCAGGAGCTCTTTGACTGCGCTACAAAAACTCTCAATCTCATCCGCATGATGGCTGGCGGTGAGGGAGACACGCAATCCTGCTTCTCCCCTGGCCACCGTAGGGAAGAAAATTGCTGAGGCGTAGAAATTATGTTTCAGAAGCTCCTGAGCACACCCAATTGATATCATTTCATCACCGATACGGATAATGCGGATCGGCAGTTCGGATCCTGATTGGGCTGTGGGCATTAGTCTGTCAAAAAGTGCGATATTGTCCTGCAACGCGGCTTGTCGTTGCCCAAGTTCTGGAGATCGATGGATTTCAGCTGAAGCCAACGCTGCACCAATAGCTGCTGTATTGAGTGATGCCGAGAATGCGTGTGCAATTGCATAACGGCGAAACAAACTTTCCTGATGGGCGGTTCCCAGCATCAGCAACCCGCCAGATGCTCCAAATCCCTTGCCCAACGATGTGACGATTATGGTTCGGTCTCCCAGGTTATCGAATTGGGATCTCGCATAACCCTGCCCTTCCTTACCGACAATGGATACTCCATGTGCATCGTCAATGTACAAGAACAAGCCGTATTTTTCTTGCAGCTGTTTCAATTCATCGATGCGCGCGCCGCCTCCCATAGAGTACACGCCATCGCAAATGTATGCGACGCTTCGGTTCTTTTTGCAGATATCCTCAAGTGCTTCATAGTCGTTGTGCGGTATCGTTTGAACGGCGGTTTCATCGGCCATTGTTTTCTTGTGGTAGGCAAGGGTCGCGTGAGCAAACCGATCGAAAACCATCGTTGGCTTTATACCGCCAGTCAGATGACCAGAAGCAACCAATGGAAGTGCGCTCATGTTGGCGGCTAATACAGTCGTATAGGTAATAGAGCGAGCCTGGAAGAGCTGCGAAAGCGCCTCTTCGAGTTCGCCAAGCTGTACGAAGTTTAGCCTTGTCCGGGCGCAGGACCAATGTAGACTACCGTTTTGTCGAACTGCTTCAATGGCTCCCCCGACGATACGTGGATGATTGTCCAGCCCGAGATAGGAACACCGGACGAAATCAATGACATTGTCGTTGCGACCGAGTAACTGGACCTGGCGCCCTTCTCTCGGGACTGCGTAAAGCGCCATAACACCTTGAAGGTGAGCCGCTTCGAAATGAGAGCCAGCAATATCGATCAACTTCGCAGTATTGCGAGCACCCGTTCCAAATAGACGTTGAGATGATTCAAACGGATTCCTTGGCATCACATCCTCCATTGTGGTGCCATTATGAAAGCTGGAAGAAATATTATTCGCAACAAAGCAGTTAAGAAGAATTATAGTTTATATTAATTACAATATTTACATTAATATCATTCATAAGTTTATTGTGAAAATTCGAACGCATATCCTGTCGTATGTACTGTTCGGATAAGGTTCCTTCCGGTCAATTTCCATAGCTGACGCCTCAGATTGCCGACATGTACGTCCACCGTTCGCAGTTGGACATAGTGATGCGCGGGCCAACCGATCTTGATGATTTGCTCCCGCTTCATTACCTGTCCTGGTGCGGCAATGAACCCTCGCAGAATTCGAAACTCGGTGGGCGTTAACCTTATTTCCAGACTCCCAAGTCTCAGGATTCTTTCGTCTGGCAGGATATTTAGGTCGCCAATATGGACACGTTCACGACGATCAGACGTCAGTGTCTTGCGTTCCAGTGGCATGGATTCCCGGTCGTGTAAAAAGGACAGAACCCGCTCGGGCACGAATGGATGAGGGAAAATTTCGTCAAATCCAGCGTGTAAAAAATCAAGAAAATTCATTGAATTACAGGGTTTAGTCAGCGCTACGAGAATTATACCTCTGGTGGCGGGATTTTGTTTGATGGTAGCACAGACATCACAAATGGGCTCCGTGTTCTCGCTTGTATCAAACAATATCGCATATGGAATTGCTTCCGTTGCGAAGTTCGATGAAGCTTGCAGGTCCATGAGGCTTGGCATGTAACCGCCGACACTGAGAATGTGACTTAGTATGAGGTAGTTCTGTGGGTTCTCTGTGCAGATCGGTACGCTAAGATTCACGATCAATTTTCTCCGATGAGATAAATGTTGCGACAAATTTTTTACAGTTATGATTAATGTTAATAAAAATTGCACATTCGTCAATAAAAATAAGTTTGAAAGTCTATTATCGAGAATTATTATCATATTTTTGTTACATCATAATTTGATCGATTATATTGGACGACGTGCGCCCTTGGCTACGAGTTCGCCGATTACCGGATCATCTGACCTTTAAGGTTACGCTCCACAGGTTGAATGTACTCGGGAGATGTTTCCAGCACCGCTAGGGGCTTCACGTTTGCGGTCAGTTCAGCACGTTTCGACGAAATTACGACGCCGGAACTACACGGTCCGGCGTCTGTTTGCATACTTTCGCGATGTTCAACCTCGAACCCACATGTTCCATCTTTGCAGTAACACCCTGGCATTCTCGTTGATCCATTTGGCATCTGGAACCACGACGGTGTCTCGAACTTGTGTTGCCGTCGGCATGAAACTCCTGGTTTCATCGGACATCATTGCAATCGCTTCCGTACTCGGAGGTGTACAGGCCAAGACATCGCAAGCTTTTGCCTGGGCGATCGGATTTTCGAGCCAGAAAGCTATGAGTTTGAGTGCATTTTCCCGATTTGGCGCTCCCTTCACTAGCGCAATGCGATCGCCAACCAAGAACGATGCTTCATAGGACCAACCGATCGGGAGCCCCTCAGCTTGCAGAGCACGTGCACGGGTAAGCCAGATTTGGCCGAGCGCATATTCGTTGTTGCGAAACCCCTGGACACTTTGATCTCCGCTCTTCCACCACAACGAGACGGCTGGGCGGATTTCGTCCAGCTTCTTGAATGCTCGATCAACATCGAGAGGGAAAAGTTCATCGCGTTTCACACCGTCAGCAAGCAGTGCGGCGGCCAGCACGCGCCAAGGATCGTCAAAATTCGGGAATGCCCGGCCTCCTGGAAACTCGGAAGTATTCCACATATCAGCCCAAGTCCGCGGCTCCCGCCGACCTTCCTTTTCTTTCCGGTAGACGAGCAACGTTGCGGTCGACTGGAGCAAAGCACCGCCCGGCGCACACGCATTCTCGGGCAAATCAGGCCGGTCAGCGAATGCTTTACAAAACTCGCTCAGATCTTCGGTTACAAGTCGGTGAGCCTCGGATTCCGACTGGATTTCTCCATCAAGATAAAGATCCCAGGAAACGTTTCCGGCCTTGACCATTGCTGAGGCTTTCGCCCGCATTTCCGAATTGGTTGCTGATACGATTCTTACGCGAATCCCCGTCTGCTCGGTAAAAGGATCGAACCAGGCTTCCTTTAGGGCCCGATCGTAAGCACCTCCAGTCGATGCGATAACGACCTCATTGACCGATGTCGCACCGGCGTGCGCACTTGCCGCAAAGGTTATCGCCGTGACGGTCATGGATCTGCAGACGAATTCGGTCACTTTATGAACTATCATGATTGTCTCCCCGTTTTTCAGTTTTGTTTGCTGCGTGTAAGCGCGAATGACAATGCGATGAGGCACATCGACACCAGGACGACCACGGTGGAGGCGGCTGCAATAGTTGGTGTCAGGTTAAAATCGATATCTTCAAACATCTTTCTACCGATCGTTTTGCCATTGATATCCGAAATGAAGAACGCCACGGTGGCCTCATCGAAAGAGGCCAGAAAGGCGAAGACAAATCCGGCGCCGATACTTGGGGCGATCATCGGCAACGTGATGTGGAAGAACGCTCTGCCACGCCCTGCTCCGCAATTCAGGGCCGCAAGCTCCAATGCTGGGTCGAAGCGCTGTAGAGCCGCTACTACGGTAATCATCACGAATGGAACCGACAGGACTGTGTGACTGACCAGAAATCCCGAAAAGGTTCCGGTCAATTGATGCGGTGCAAAAACCAGATAGAGGGCGACACCCAGAACAATATGCGGAACAATCATCGGGCCGATCGTCAGTACCTGGAAAACCCCCTTGAAGGGTAGCTCGCCTCTAACGAATGCGAGAGACGCCATGGTTCCCACAACGGTAGAAGTCAGGGCTGTCGCCAAGGCGATTTTCAGACTAAACCATGTTGAAGCCATCCAGTCAGGGTCGCCGAAATATGCAGCATACCATCTCAACGACAGACCTTGCGGCGGGAATTGCAGGTAATCCGTCTGGCTGAACGACATTGGGACGATGATCAGCGTGGGCAGAATGAGAAACAACAAGATGATACTCACGAAGAAGGCCGCGAACAGTTTCCAGGCGAGATTACCCATGCGCCATCCTTTCAATGACATTCTTGAAGTCCCGGTCTCCGGACTCGAACCGATTGTAGAGCACTGATTAATGGACACTTCCGAACCCCTTATTGAGCGCTAGTACTCGCCGGAAGCACGCGACAAAGATAATTGTCATGCCAAGCAACACAGTTGAAAGAGCAGCAGCGAAGGGCCAATCCAGCGTCACAGTTGTTTCCTGACCGATCAGCGTCGCCATCAACATGGAATCCGGCCCTCCAACCAGAGCGGGCGTTATGTAAAAGCCGAGCGCCAAAACAAAGCATAGGGTGGCTCCGGCAAAGATCCCGGGAAGACACAAAGGAAATGTGACGACGAAGAAAGCCTTCCAAGGATTTGCGCCTAGGTTCAGAGCAGCTCGATCAAGGTCCTTGGGTATAGCTTTGAGCGCGGCATAGATAGGCAGTACAACGAAAGGCATGAGAACATGTGCCATCGCCAGTGTCACCGCTCCTTGCGTGTAAAGAAGCTTGAAGGGTTGTTCAGTTAAACCGACGGCGCTGAGAAACCCGTTCACGATCCCATTCCGCTGCAATAGGACGATCCAGGCATAGGAGCGAACAAGAACCGAAGTCCAGAGCGGAATGAAGACGCAAATCGCCGCTATAATCCCTGCAAGCTTTCCTGCTCTTGCCATGGTCAGAGCGACAGGAAAGCCCAGCACGCATCCAATGGCAGTCACAGCGACCGCAACGCCAACCGTGGAAGCCAGGACATCGAGATAAAGACTCCCCTCAACAATGCGTCCATAGCTTATTGCATCGTCCGAAAAACTAAGAGCGATGAGTCGGCCGATCGGATACATAAAGCCGACGAGCAGTAGAATTAATAATGGTAGTACCAGAAACCACGATATTACCGGCGGGTATTGGCTTGCGGATCTTCCTCTAAGGAATGTGTCGAAACCGGAAAACGACGAACTCATGCGGCCAACCTCGTTTCAAGGTCGAAAGTCAGGAGTGAGAGGGTGTCCAAGTTTACACCGACGCGGCTATTCTTTCGCAACACCGGTGACGATGTTGTTGCAGGCAATTGGACACGCAGGCCGATATCTGGAAATGCGTCTAGCCTTACCAAAACAACTGTGCTCGAACCGATAAAGACGGAAGCCTCAACAGTTCCGGACAGTTGCCCCTTTTTCGGGTCGGAAAAGATGCCGACATGTTCCGGCCTCACGGCTAGCCTGATTTCGGAACCGATAGATTTGTGAGCCAGTTTGGGATGAAGCAGCGCATCAAGCTCCACAGCAACACGTTCGGAGATATCCAGAATGCACTTGCCGTTTTTGTTGCCGCGATAAGTCGCCGGAATAAAATTGATAGAGCCGATGAAGTCGGCAACGAAGGTTCTATTGGGTTCGTTATAGAGCTCGGAGGGAGTACCAACCTGCTGGACGCAGCCATCGTGCATTACCACAATGCGGTCGGACATGGTCAACGCCTCTTCCTGGTCGTGGGTGACGTAGATTACTGTTGCTCCGAGATTCTCCTGAATGCGTTTGATCTCAAACTGCATTGCCTCTCGCAATTTCTTGTCGAGGGCACCGAGCGGTTCGTCCATCAAGATGACGGGCGGAGAAAAAACCAGCGCGCGGGCGACGGCCACACGCTGCTGTTGTCCACCTGACAACTGGTTTGGATAGCGGTCAGCGAAGTCATTGAGTCTGATCAGCTCAAGCATCTCATCGACGCGAGACCGGATATCTTTCTTCGAACCCAGTCGTCGCATTTTCAACGGGAACGCAATATTCTGCCGAACCGTCAGATGGGGGAACAGCGCATATTTCTGGAACACCATGCCGACGTTACGCCGGTTGGGCGGCAGGGTGGTTATATCTACGTCTCCTACAATAATCCTTCCGTTCGTCGGTTGTTCGAAGCCGGCGATCATGGTGAGCAAAGTCGTTTTGCCTGATCCGGACGGTCCGATTATTGAAACGAATTCGCCTGCCCGGATGTCGAGCGTGGTTTCATGGACAGCCCAGGTTTCGCCAAATCTTTTCTGAACGCCAGCAAGCATTAATTTCTGACCGATCAATCTTTCCTCCTCCGGAAACCACGTTGGTATCTGTGCCTTTGCATTCGGTCCTCGATGCAAAATGCATCATTGACGTTCCAGACGCATAGACGTGCTCATCCAGCTACCGCGTGACTCTATGAGTACGCGCTGCTAAAACCTAATATGACGCGACAAAAACTTTGCAAAAACTTTACATGGTCATTTTGTTGCATCATAATTCCAGCGTGTCAACAGGGATTGAGGCTTAGATGAGCGCGATAAAATTGCCGGACCAGGCCAATGAAGGGCAGGCACCGGGTCTTGGCGACGTCGCATACCGCGAAATGAAGGAGCGCCTGATACGAGGCGAATATAAGCCCGGCAAGAAACTTACGGTCCGAGCCGTAGCGGAAGATCTCGGATTTAGTTCCACCCCTGCGCGGGACGCTATCAACCGGCTCACCAGCGAAGGCGCGCTGGTCTATTCGGGACCGAAAACTGTAATCGTACCGGTTTTAAATGAAGATAGTTTGCGCGAGATCACACTAATTCGGCTTGCCCTGGAGGGGCTGGCGGCACAGCTGGCAGTTAACTCGGTTGCCGATGAAGATATTGAAAAACTTAAAGATATTCAAAATTATATAAACGATGCACTGGATCGTCGCGCTTACGAGACGGTTTTGCGGCATAACAAGGATTTCCATTTTCATGTGTACGGAATGGCCGGAATGCCTCGGCTTTTATCCATGATCGAAGGGGCCTGGCTTAGGGTTGGCCCATCACTTTACGATCTCTATCCAGAGTTTGCTGAAGAAAAATACGGCGTTCGAAACCACCAGCTAGCCATTGAATCGCTGGAAGACAAGGATGGCGCATCCCTGCGCGCCGCATTCGAGAACGACATTCGGGATGGCTATCGGCGCTTGCGCCAGGCGGCGCGAGCGCGCTCCTCGGCTAGATAGTTTTTTGTTGTATGGGCTTGACCTTTCGCATTTTTGTTGCAACAAAATTGTGAAGCTAACGCAAAAGCATTAGCTGATGTGCGTTTAAAAGGCCCAATCAATGATACCTAGTCCGAGAATAAACCGCGGCGATCCGGTGCAGAGAACGGAATCGTCACGTCTTTATGCCCGCGGCCTGCAGGTTTTGCCGCAGGGTGTGTCACGCGTCACGATCGATATCGATCCAACACCGATTTACATTCAACGTGGTGAGGGCGCCTATCTGGTTGATGTGGACGATAACCGTCTTCTGGATCTCAACAACAACTTCACCACGCTTATACACGGACACGGCTTCGAACCGGTTGCGGAAGTGGTTGCTAGGCTATTGCGTAACGGAACCTGTTTTTCCAATCCGACCGAACACGAGGTCGCACTGGCTGAATTGCTAATCTCGCGGATCCCGGCAATGGAAAAGGTTCGCTTCGTCAACAGCGGGACCGAAGCGGTCATGTTTGCAATCAAGGCCGCTCGAGCGTTCACAGGTCGCTCTGCGATCGTTCGCTTTGAGGGAGCTTATCACGGGGGTTATGATTGGGCTGAAACGGGGCAAACCGGCACCTATCCCAACAACGGGTCCGGTCGAAACGTTGCACGGCCAGGATATCATGGTGCGCCGTCCAGCCTTGGCGACGATGTGATCGTGCTCCAGTTCAATGACAAGGAGGAGATTGTTTCGAAACTCGAAGGCCACGCGCATCGGATCGCCGGTATTTTGATTGATCCCATGCCTAGCCGCGCTGGGCTATTTGCGCCAAGCCAGGGATTTATCGAGGCACTGACAACCTTCACGCAAGAGCATGGCATTTTACTGATCGCCGACGAAGTGTTGAATATCCGGCAAGGTTACAGGGGGGCTTCGGACCGTTACGGTCTTAATCCCGATCTCATAGCAACCGGCAAGATCATCGGTGGTGGCTTTCCAATTGGAGCCATCGGCGGGCGCGCAGAAGTCATGTCGGTCTTCGAAAAGCGGGACGGTAAGCTACCAGTTCCGCAAGGTGGGACATTCTCCGCTAACCCGGTCTCCATGGCTGCAGGTCTTGCTGCTATGAATGCATTGCCACCCGATGCCTTCGCACGGCTTGAAGAACTAGGAGATGCCTTGCGTTCGCGTCTCTCGCAGATCGCTCAGTCGCGGCAGGCTCCCTATTCGATCACGGGAGCCGCTTCCCTCTTCCGCATTCATTCCAAACGTGAAGCGCCGACTGATTATCGCGCTTCAATCATGTCGCCTGATCAGACCATGTGCATGCGAGAACTCACACGGTATTTCGCCCGGAATGGTGTTCTGTTGCCCTTTGGAGCCGCGGCCAGCCTATCCACCCCGATGGGCGAAAATGAAATCGACCTCATTGCCTCGCTTTTTGATGATTTCCTTGCACAAAACCCCGTACGGGAGGACCATCCATGAAACATGCCGCAATTACAGACAGCGTTGCTGATCGTATCGCACAAGCACTTGTCCGCCATGGTGTGGAGGTGATCTTCGCACAAAGTTTGCCCTCCGCTGTTATTCTTGCAGCCGAAGCCCACGGCATTCGCCAGATCGCCTATCGTCAGGAGAATATGGGCGGAGCGATGGCGGACGGATATGCCCGGGTTTCCGGCAAGGTGAGCGTCGTCGCGGCGCAGAACGGTCCCGCAGCGACGCTGCTTGTTCCGCCACTAGCCGAAGCTTTGAAGGCGAGTATTCCAGTGGTCGCGCTTGTACAGGATGTCGAGCGAAACCAAACGGACAAGAACGCCTTTCAGGATATCGACCAAATCGCCCTCTTCCAATCCTGTACAAAATGGGTCCGTCGACTAAATGTAGCCGAGCGCATCGATGACTACATTGATGCGGCTTTTACCGCTGCGGCAAGTGGGCGAGCGGGACCGGTTGCGCTTTTGTTGCCAGCGGATTTGCTGCGTTGCCCGGCTCCGAAGATTTATAAGCCGAGAACTGCTTGTCTTGGCTACTGGCCGCTTGACCGGTTTCGTCCATCGGACGACCTCATTCAGACCGCAGCGGATACTATTGCTGAAGCCCGAACCCCTGTTGTGCTGGCTGGCGGCGGTATTCATGCCGGTGGTGCAGCGGCAGCATTGGCTCGGCTTCAGGAGATAGCCTCCCTTCCTGTGTTCACGACGAATATGGGCAAAGGGGTGGTTGACGAATTCCATCCTCTATCTGCTGGCGTTCTAGGGTCTCTGACTGGCCCTCGTTCGCTAGGTTTCTACAGTCGTCACCTCATGAATGAAGCAGATCTGGTTATCCTTGCCGGAACACGCACCAATCAGAACGGAACTGACAATTGGCAGCAGATTCCTTCTTCGGCGAAAGTCATTCACATTGACATCGATCCCGGAGAGATCGGACGCAATTACGAGGCATTGCGTTTGCACGGCGATGCACGCGAAACGCTCACGGCCTTGTGCGAAACATTGTCTAAACGAGACTTCCTTCGGCGCAGTATGCCTCGCCTCAATTATGAAGAAAGAATTGCCGGTTTCTGGGCGGAATATGATGAAGCTCGCCGACCAGTTCTTGATGACCGATCAGGCGCCATGCGGCCTGAGCGCGTTATGCAGGAATTGCAGCCCTGGCTCGACCACGACGTGACGATCGTGGCGGATGCGAGCTATTCGTCCATGTGGGTTGTCGGTCAGTTGCGCTGTCGCAAGGTGGGCACGAGATTCATTACACCGCGCGGGCTCGCTGGCCTTGGATGGGGTCTACCACTTGCGATGGGGGCAAAGGCCGCTCGTCCTGACAAGCCGGTGGTTGCCATTGTCGGAGACGGTGGATTTGCGCATAGCTGGGCGGAACTGGAAACGATGATGCGTATGCAGTTACCCGTCACTGTCGTCCTCTTGAATAATGGCGTGCTAGGCTTCCAGAAAGATGCGGAAACCGTGAAATTCGGCCGCTATACGACGGCGTGCCATTTTGCACCGGTCGATCACGCGGCAGTTGCTTCAGCGTGCGGATGTCGATCTGCCACCGTCGATAATGCTGCTGACTTATCGGAGCAGTTACGTCTGAGTATTGAAAGCGGTAAACCGTCGCTCATCGAAGTTATTACCGATCAAGACGCTCATCCTCCGCTTTCTCTTTTTGCGGCAATGGATCAGGCAGCATGACGGTTGGAGCGCGGGAGCGTATAGCAGTCGTAACCGGGGGCAGCTCAGGCATTGGGCTGTCAACGGTTAGACGATTGGTTAGCGAAGGTTACAAAGTAGCGTTTTTCGGGCAGACACCTCAGCGAGTCTCGGCAGCTGGCGAAATGCTCATTTCGCAATTCGGGGAAGATGCCATCTTTTATCGAAGTGTAGACATAAATGAGCCGACAGCAATTGTCGGCTTTTTCGATGAGGTGCGAAGCTATTGGGGTTCGCCAGACACGCTGATCTGTAATGCTGGCGTATCGCCCAAAGCCAAGGATGGTAAAGCTGCAGCGTTTGTCGAGACGTCGATCGAGGAATGGAACGTAGTCCTTTCAACCAATTTGATCGGACCTGTCTTTTGTTGCCAACGCGTTTTACCGGATCTGATTAAATGGCGCTTCGGGAGAATTGTTTTAGTTGGCTCTATTGCTGGCAGGACGTTACCAAGGCTCGCTGGCAGCGCTTATACCGCATCAAAAGCTGCGCTATCGGGTTGCCTTCGTTCTCTCGTGTCTACGCTTGGCGGGACCGGAGTTACGGCTAATATTGTTGCGCCAGGACATATCCTAACCGAAATGACTGGCCCGATTGATTCCGATGCAAATCGCGATGCGCTTTTACGTATCCCCGTCGGACGGTTGGGATGCCCTGACGATGTAGCAGCGGTGATCACTTTCCTGGCGTCGGAAAACGCTGGCTTCATCAATGGCGCAACGATCGATGTAAACGGGGGAGAATACGTTTCACCCTAGTACCACTTCAGCAGGACGATGAATGTTATGTCGAAGGTTCTTATAAAGACATCGGACGCGCAATTGTTTTTGATGCTTCGTCATCTACTCTCGGTTGAAGGGTTCGATGCGGATCTCTTTTCAGAGCTAAAAGCATTGACGACTCCCGAGACAGGTGCCGAACAGAGCCCAAGCGCGTTGATATTGGATAGTGGCGATGCTGACCATTTCGAGTTCGTTCACCTTAGGAGGAAGCTTCCAGGTCTCGCGTTGGTTCTGCTGGCAAGGGGTGATATCGATACTGGACTACAGATTAATGAACGATTGGATCTGGTCCTGAAACCTCCGTTCGATCCACTTGTTTTGCTGGGATTTCTCCAAAGGTACCGAGGCAATTTCGCTACTACGGATGCCACAAGGGTTGTTTTGACCTATTGCGACCTGTTGCTGAACCCCATGCAGTTCAGGGTGTTTCGCAACGGCCATCGCGTCGATATCACACCGTTGCAGTTCCGTTTACTTGAAGCACTCATGCAAAAGCCTGAAATTGTATGGAGCAGGCAGGATCTTATCGACGCTGTATGGGGTCAAGGTGCTATGGTCGAGCCCCGTACGGTCGACATTCATATCGGACATATCCGGCGCTCATTGGCGCGCTATGGTCCAAACCTGATCAGAACTGTGCAGGGTCGGGGCTACGCCCTCGATCGGTCGGCGGACCCGTTACAGTGAGTTTCAATTCATGAGGCGCTGAAAAATCCGCGTCCAGAACTGAAAATTTCGCTGATCGTCTTCGAACCAGGCGTCGAGTGCAAAAAGCGCGGCAGCTGTGGGGGCTGTGTCTGCATAGATTCGCCTCGTGGCATCCACAATCAGACTGTCTTCAGCGCCATAACGGATAGCATCCTGCTGCAAAAGTTCCCGGGCGGCTCTCACATTCGAAATTTGCAACACAAGCATTCCTCCTGCGCCCGGCGGAGGGTTCAATGAATAGAGCCGGACGTTGTGGAGACCGCATGACGGCTTTTTTTAACAGCAATCGCTGTATCGTCGTCCCTGGCATGTGTTGTTTGAGAATGCACCCTCTTGTAACAGAATCAAATAGTTGTGGCAACAATCGGATATAAGGTTTAGATGAAATTCAAGAGACTTCGAGGAGCGCAACAACAAAGGGAAACAAGCGCTGTTGGTTCGATGGAGAAAACTCCTATCTCGTCGGCGGAACCACATAGGAATAAAATCTCACAAATTTTGCAAAGACTTTCTTGATCAACGTCGTTGAATTTTGCAGTTTAAGCCGACGCTCGAAATAGTTCGCCCTTACTTTTGACCGACAGGTGCGCCCGTGCTGATGAAAGACCGTATCGATCACTTGCCACACGTAAAGCAGCGCGAGTTGCAGCGCGTGCTGGAAGTAATTTTCGAGGAATTCGAGGATGGGCTCAAGGAGGGGGCGGCGGAGTTCAAGAAGCGCGGTCGTATCGTCAAGGCAATTTTGTTCGGATCCTATGCACGCGGCACCCAGGTGGATGAGCCGCACACCGGCAAAGGCTACCGTTCCGATTTTGACCTGCTAATTATCGTCAATAATCGTAAACTGGCGGACTTTGATTTCTGGCGAAAAACCGAAGACCGGCTTATGCGCCTGCGTGACGTGCAGACACCGGTAAACTTCATCGTCCATTCGCTGCGTGAGGTGAACACGCGAATAAAGGAGGGGCGATATTTCTTCACTGACATCCGCAAAGAAGGCATTGTACTTTACGAACTCGATCCCGAGCCGCTCGCCCAACCCGGTATTCTCAATCCGGAAGACGCCCATCGTATTGCAAGAGAATATTTTGATGATCGGCTACCGCATGCAAGAGTTTTTGCAAAAACTGTGGGGTACCTTCTGGAGGAAGGCGACATTAAAGAAGCAACATTCATCCTTCATCAGGCGATAGAACAGGCTTATTCCACCTTTCTATTGGTAACAACAAATTACTCGCCGTCTTCGCACAACCTGAAATTCCTGCGTCGGCTCTCTGAAGGGCAACGCAATGAACTGGCCAAGGCATGGCCGCAAGATCAACAGCGTTACAAAGCGTGGTTCAATATCGTCAATGAAGCTTACGTGAAGGCGCGGTATTCTCCGCATTTTGATATCACCGAGGAAGCACTGCGATGGCTTCTGAAGCAAGCGAACGCGCTCATCGACGAAATCGAGAAGATATGTGCCGTTCAATTGAAGAAAATGAGCGAAGCGCGATAAAAGCACAACCTAATCGCCTCAAAGGGAAATGAACCGCCAACCTGCTCCTCTCCATCGCCGAATTGGGGCCAGAAGCGGGCGATCTGGTTCAGCCAAAGAACGTTGACAAGCGGCCATCATTAGCACAACCGCCTCATTGCCAGTCAGAATCCGCCAAATGGCCGGCCGCTGATAATGCAACTGCCCGGCCAACGGATGCGAAGGCATTATTAAGCACTATAAGTATATAAAGCGCCGGATAAGTGCACCCGGCGCCGGCCATCAAAGCAGGCCTTATTTCGCGTCCACGATTTCTTTTGGAAGCGGTGTACCATGATACTTTTGGTAGATCTCAATCGCAGCGCCTGCGCCGGATATCTACCGTAAACAGAAAGGGTTTGCGTCGTCGGAAGTGCCACTGTCTGGCACCCTAATGACCTCAAGTAAATGCGGGAACGGCTTCGTGTTCCATCCTATTTGAGACCGTCGATTAATGTCGGGATCAGTTCCGAAACAGTTGGATGTACGGGCACAGCCCATTTTAAGTCTCTATAGGAAACGCGTGCGTTCATGGCGTCGATGATACCATGAATAGCTTCGTCACCCTCGATACCTAGAATTGAAGCACCAAGTATCTGGCCTGTCGCGGCATCAGCAACAAGTTTCATGAAACCTTGCGTTTCAGCACGTTCGATTGCGCGACCGACCCGGCTCATTGGCCGTACGGAAACCAGAATGTCTTTGCCGGATGCGCGTGCATCTCGCTCGGTCATACCAACCCGGCCGAGCGGTGGGTCAATATAGAGCGCATAGGCGGGAATGCGGTCGCTCACCTTTCTGTCCGCCCCATCCAACAGGTTTGCCGCCACGATTTCGAAATCATTATAGGAAGTGTGTGTGAATGCGCCCCGTCCGTTGCAGTCGCCCAGTGCCCAGATACCATCGACGTTGGTCGACAGCGTATCATCTGTAACGATGAAGCCGCGTTTGTCCACCTCCACGCCTGTGGTGTCCAGGCCAAGATCGTCGGTATTGGGCTTTCGTCCAGTCGCGATCAGGACGTCACTACCGAGAACCACGTCATGATCCGTGGTCACTTCAATATCCGACCCTTTGTTGGCAAATGAAACGATGTTGGTATTCGTGTACACAGTGATGCCCTCGTTTTGGAGAACATTTGCGATAGCTTCCGACACGTCATCATCCTCGCGCGGGGCAAGGCGGGAACCGCGCTCGATAATGGTGACTTGGGCGCCAAATCGGCGATACATCTGCGCAAATTCAAGCCCTATATAACTACCGCCAATGACCACGAGATGATATGGTAGCCTATCAAGCTCGATGATCGACGTGCTAGTCAGATAGGGCACTTTATCAATGCCCGGATAATCGGGGATGACGGGGCGCGCTCCGACATTGAGGAATATCTCGGGCGCTGTCATCCTCTCGCCATTGACGCATATCGTAGTTGCGTTTTCGAACCGTGCCTGTCCTTGTATGACAGTCAACGTATCGAGTCCGTCGAACCACGTTTTGAGATTGTTGCGCGCGTTCAATATGACTTTCTCGGCTCTTGCCTGCACGGTTTTCATATCAATGCCGACGGGCCCGACGATTGTCACACCGAATTCCGCTGCTCGGCTGGCGACATACGCGGCTCTAGCGCTCGCGACCAGCGTCTTGGTCGGCATGCATCCGGCATTGACGCAGGTGCCACCGAGGTATTTTCGTTCGATAAGTGCGACCTTGCGACCCTGAGCTGCCATGCGAGCAGCAAGAAAAGGCCCCGCTTGGCCTGCGCCGATGAATATGGCGTCGAATGTCTTCATAACACAGCCCCACGATCAGGAACACGATGGCATCTAAGAGCGCAGCAGGTCGGTCCCGCCCGCAGGCTTTTGTAGCAAACCATGCAAATTGAGTGTGATGTTTCTATGGCCTGTGCCAAGTCTCATGAGATTCAATCCACAATTAGGCGCTTTTTGAGAGGTTCAGCCGCCACTCTTACATCCTTGCCGCGATCGTAGGCAGGCAAGCAGGGCCTACCGGCTCAAAGATCTTGTAGGTCAGGATAAACTCGTGGTGGCCCAGATGCTCCGACTTGGTTGTTACACCGCGCGCCACGTTCTTTATGAGATCTAGTCTTTCGTTACCGACCTCGTCTAGGGTGGCGCGACCCTCCAGGATTCTGCCAGCGTCGACATCCATGTCTCCCGCTAGCTTGCGACAGGTTTCCGGATTGGCGCAGACCTTGATGACTGGCGAGATGGCAGAGCCCGTTGCATCTTCTATCGGGATGCCGGTCTTTAAATTGAAGGCTTGGTCAGCATCAGCCATATAATGGCCAATACTGCTGCAAATGCCGGAAAACCAAAAGCAACCCACCAGCGATAGAGACGGTGATAGGCCGACGGCAGCGGTTTTCCTTCAACAACAGCCTGACGCGCTATGTTCCGTAGCCGGATCTGCATCCAGACAACTGGCAGCCAGAATGCACCAACAAAGATGTAGAGCGCCAACGAAAGCCCAACCCAACCGGACAGGACAGGCCATCCTGCTTCACGTGCAAGCAAATAGCCGGTGACTGGCTGGAAAATGGCAGCAGTTGCAGTGAAAACCGTATCAGCCAACACGACGATGCCACCGACATGGGCAATCAACCGCGGATCTCCTGAGCGATTGGAGATGACCATGAAAAACGCGATACCCGCGCCAGTGCCAAGCAGGACCGTTGCACCGATCACATGCAGAAAGCGCAAAATATCATAGGTCATCGCACCTCCAGCATCATCGCAACGATACCTGCCAAAACAATAGCTGGAACCACTTTGATCATCGGTCCAAGAGGATCAAGCCACAGATCTGGTGCAACCACCAGACCACCGAAGAGATAGCAGGCCGAAAGCACTATCATTCCGACTGTCGCCATGCGCGTTGCCGAACGCCAAAGGATACCCAGGCCCAATCCGATATCTGCAAATGCGCCGCCATAGACTGTAATACCCGCCAGCCACGCCGGAACGTGATGTCCTTCGAGAATAGCGATAGCGCGCATTGGAGATATTAATGCGAATAGCCCCGACAAGCACCAAAACAGCGCAAGCGTGGCGATGGCCAGTGGCAGCATGAAGTACATCCGGGCGAAAAGCCGTTCCTGTCGCGTGGACGGCAGACTTCTCAGTGTCGAAACTAGCGAACGACAGGGGTAACCGCCCGCCTCAAGCCACGCGCTCGGATCGCCTCGTATCCCATCGGCAAGCGCCTGTAACCCAGTGCTGCGCATCGGTGATCGCCACCCCAGCCAGCCGAGCAGATCAGCGCCCTTACCCACTGATTTCAGCACCACTGCGGGCAGTTTTGGACGCAACCACGGAGGCGAGAATCCCTGCCATTGCCTGAAGTGGTCGACCATTTCGGAAAAGCCTCGAACCTCAGGCTCGGTGAGATCGGCAATAAGCCCGGATGGCAGTTTTCTCCTCGCCGCTGCCACTACTGCCTCTGTTACATCATCGATATGAACAGTCTGCACCTGAGCATGAGGCAAAACACGCGGCAAAATTAACGGTAAACCAGCAACGCCACGTAAAAGCGCTGTGCCGCCATAGGCATCTGGCGACAAAACAAGCGTTGGACGCAGGATCACGCAATCTCGTCCGCTCCTCGCCAGTATTTCGTCGCCGCGCGCTTTTGACCGAAAGAATTCCGTTGGTGCTTCAGCTCCAACGCCAACCGCCGAAATCTGGACAATCCGTAATGGAATGTCCTTCGTTGCCTCAACCAGACGAGCTACTGTCGTGACGTGGATGGCTGCAAGACCGTCTCGCGCGCCGTCTTGCAGGGCTCCGGCAGCGTTTACTACGACATCGACATTGCCCAGCAGCACTCGCCATTCGTCGACCGAGATGGTTGGTATGTCACGGATCAACCATGTCGCGTTTGCATCAGCGGCAAGCGCCGCACGACTTGACCGTCCTACACCGTATAGCGCGACAATCAGGATGAGACGCTTGCGACAATCTGGATGAGATTCTTAGGTCGCGGTCGGGATCAAATTAT
>NZ_VDGD01000058.1:0-1159 GCF_024701725.1 Ochrobactrum sp. XJ1 | reverse complement strand
ATTACTCGATGATCGAGGAGACGATGCCTGCACCGACGGTGCGGCCGCCTTCACGGATAGCGAAGCGGAGCTTCTCTTCCATGGCGATCGGCACGATCAGGGTGACGTCCATAGCGACGTTGTCGCCAGGCATAACCATTTCCGTGCCTTCCGGCAGCGTGACAACACCGGTCACGTCCGTCGTGCGGAAGTAGAACTGCGGACGGTAGTTCGTGAAGAACGGCGTATGACGGCCACCTTCGTCCTTGGTCAGAATGTAGGCTTCTGCCTTGAACTTGGTGTGCGGCTTCACAGAACCCGGCTTGCAGAGAACCTGGCCGCGTTCAACGTCTTCACGGCCAACGCCGCGGATCAGAGCGCCGATGTTGTCGCCAGCCTGGCCCTGATCGAGCAGCTTGCGGAACATTTCAACGCCGGTAACCGTCGTCTTCGCCGTCGCCTTGATGCCGACGATTTCAACTTCTTCACCAACCTTGACGATACCGCGCTCAACGCGACCCGTCACAACCGTACCACGGCCCGAGATCGAGAACACGTCTTCGATCGGCATCAGGAACGGCTGGTCGATCGGACGTTCCGGGGTCGGAATGTAGTCGTCAACAGCGGCCATCAGCGAACGAACGGCGTCTTCGCCCAGTTCCTTCGAAGAATCTTCCAGAGCAGCAAGAGCCGAGCCCTTGATGATCGGAACTTCGTCGCCCGGGAAGTCGTACTTCGACAGAAGTTCGCGTACTTCCAGTTCAACCAGTTCGAGCAGTTCTGCATCGTCAACCTGGTCGCACTTGTTCAGGAACACGACGATTGCCGGAACGCCAACCTGACGAGCGAGCAGGATGTGCTCACGGGTCTGCGGCATCGGGCCGTCAGCGGCCGAAACAACCAGAATTGCGCCGTCCATCTGGGCAGCACCGGTGATCATGTTCTTCACATAGTCAGCGTGACCTGGGCAGTCGACGTGTGCATAGTGACGGTTCGGCGTTTCGTACTCGACGTGTGCCGTCGAGATCGTGATGCCGCGGGCGCGCTCTTCAGGAGCGGCGTCGATCTGGTCATACGCCTTGAACTCGCCGAAAAACTTCGTGATCGCTGCAGTCAGCGACGTCTTGCCATGGTCAACGTGACCAATCGTGCCGATGTTAACGTGGGGCTTCGTACGTTC
>NZ_VDGD01000057.1:0-1344 GCF_024701725.1 Ochrobactrum sp. XJ1 | reverse complement strand
AAAAGCCTCCCTTTCGAGAGGCCTTTGAATCATCAGCTCATTCAAATGCCAAGCAGTTTTATGAGTTTACGGCCTAGTCTCACCGCTTGGTGTTGCGTATTCACCGAGATCGAAACGCGTATTGGTGTCGTAACTGAGCGACGATGTGTCGTTGACTTCATAGGCGCTGATGATGTTGGAGCCGGTATTCGGGCTCGCCTTCATCGGCATGTTCAGAGTATTCTCGGTCAGCGTGGTGTCACCCGTCGGATCGCCGACGACGACCGAAAGGCTGGAGCCGCTACTCACGGTCGCCAGACGTGGATCAAGATAGGCTTCCTGATCGTTCACGTCGTCCCAGATCGTGAAGGTGCGGCTGTCGGCAGCCACCGTGAAATTGGATGAATTATAAACGTTGACGGTCACACTTTCCTGATTGGTCTCGTCAAAATAAGTGACGGTCTGGTTCTGCTGGCCGGTGGTCAGTACACCAGCGGGCAACACCGCACCATTGAGCACACGCCCATCATCCGCGATCTGCTGGAGCGTTTCCTGCGTCCAGTTCGGTACGCCGTTCTGTATGGTTGCATAACTTCCATCGAACGTATTCAAAGTGCCGTTATTGACTTCCGTCTGGCCCGCATGATCGTCGTTCGGCCCGGGCGCTGTCGTTGGCGTTCCCGTATAGTCGCCAACCGGATAATGGCCAGGCGCGTAGTTTCCGAGTGTGTAGTCAGCAGCTACTGCGCCTCCAATCGAGACTGCAAAAAACGCAGTACTCGAAATCAGCCTGGCAACAGCCTTAAGAAGAACGCTAGCGTTCCGATCCCGCACAAATATATCTGCCATCGCCCCTACCATCATGAAAGACTCCAAATAGATAAATATTAATTTCAATTATGAATTCAGTAGAAATTTTAAATATACATGCAGCACCGTTCCAATGAGAAACGGTACTGCAATATCAGAAATGCTAAATTTTTTCTACGACCGGCGGCTTCCAGCGCCCCTCTATAGCATCAGCTTTGGGCAAATAGAGTCGCATGACAGCGTAAAATGGTTCGCCAGGAGCAGGAAGCCAATTCGATTCCAATTTCGATCCTGGACTTTCGTGCTGCAGATAGAGAACTATTTCCCCACGGTCATTTTTCTGGAGATTGCTGAGCATCGCCGAGTTAATAAGGTAGCGATCGATGGGGTTCTTGACGAGTAACTGCTTGGCCCTATCATACATGGTTATCGACCAGAATGCGTCGACAGGCGGCATCGTTTCCGGCGAGAACGTCAAAGGGTGTTGTCACGTTAACTGGGCTACAGTTGCCTGCCTGACGGTTTGGGCGTAAATTTTGGCGATGCAGACATCAG
>NZ_VDGD01000056.1:0-1609 GCF_024701725.1 Ochrobactrum sp. XJ1 | reverse complement strand
GGGGGTGCGGACGAAAACTTGGACTATCATGGAGGTAGTTCATGTATTCCTACGAAGATCGGGTGCGAGCAGTTGCGCTCTACATTAAGCTGGGCAAGCGCCCGAAAGCGACTATTCGCCAGTTGGGCTATCCAAGCAAGAATGCTTTGAAGGGCTGGTACCTGGAATATGAGCACCATCTTGATCTGCGTTTAGGATTTGCGCCCCGAGCCCCCAAGTTCACACAGGCGCAGAAGGAAGTGGCTGTTGAGCACTACCGCACGCATGGTCGTTGTGTTTCTGCAACGATGCGCGCCTTGGGCTATCCCGGTCGTGCAACGTTGACAGCATGGGTTCGTGAGGCGTTTCCCGAAACTAGTAAAGCTGTCACTGGAAGAACTGGACGTCCACGATATCCGGAGACGTTGAAGAAGGCTGGCGTTGTCGGGCTTTATAATCGGCAAGAAAGCGCGCAGGCGTTGGCTGAAAAGCTCGGCGTATGCAGGCCGACACTGTATAACTGGAAAAACCAGTTACTTGGTCCGGAGGCTCCCGCAATCATGAAACGCAAGAACAACTCACCGCCAGTGCCAGAGCGAGAAGAATTAGAGCGCCAGCTCGAAACACTGCAGCACGATATTCAGAAACTGCAGCTTGAGCACGACCTTTTGAAGAAAGCGACGGAACTCATAAAAAAAGAACTGGGCGTCGATCTGCAACTCCTGAATAATCGGGAGAAAACGCTGTTGGTTGACGCCCTAAAAGATCTTTATCAACTCTCCGATCTGCTTGCTCAGTTGGGACTGGCGCGCAGCTCATACTTTTATCATCGAGCCCGCATGAGGATGACCGACAAGTACCTCACTATTCGTCAGAACATCACCGAAATCTTCGAAGCCAACCGTCGATGCTATGGCTACCGCAGGCTACAGGCATCATTAGCCAAACAATCCGTTACAATCTCAGAGAAGGTTGTGCAGCGCTTGATGAAACAAGAGAACCTGATCGTTGCCACGCCAAAGCGGCGGCGATATCGCTCTTATCTCGGAGAAATTAGTCCGGCACCTGAGAACCTCATAAATCGCGACTTCCAGGCCTCAGCGCCGAATGAGAAATGGCTGACTGATATCACTGAATTCCATATCCCGGCTGGCAAGGTGTATCTCTCACCCATCATCGACTGTTTTGATGGTTTGGTTATAAGCTGGTCACTCGGAACGAGACCAGATGCGGAATTGGTCAATATGATGCTTGATGCCGCCATAGAAACTGTCACAGGTACAGATGAACGACCAATAGTACATTCTGATCGGGGTGCACACTATCGCTGGCCGGGTTGGCTATCGCGGATCAGTGATGCGAAGCTGGTACGATCAATGTCCCGCAAGGCTTGTTCCCCGGATAACGCTGCATGCGAGGGCTTTTTCGGAAGACTGAAAACAGAGCTCTTCTACCCCCGTGATTGGAAGACCACCACAATTGAGCAGTTTATCAAGGAAGTCGATGGCTACATTCGATGGTACAACGAGAAGCGGATCAAAATGTCACTTGGCGCACGAAGCCCAATCGAATATCGAAACTGTCTTGGCATTGTGACGTAAAACCAGTCCAAGTTTTTATCCGCACCCCC
>NZ_VDGD01000055.1:0-1899 GCF_024701725.1 Ochrobactrum sp. XJ1 | reverse complement strand
CTAACAAAAATGCCTGTGGCCAACTCGCGAACCAAACCTTCGTTGATTGGGGTGCCGGTAAAGTCGAAGTCCTCAATGTCCTTAGCAAGAGGTAATTTGGCTATGCTGAGCTGGTATCGAATGGAACGTGCTTGCTTTTCTGCAATTTCCGACTGCAACAACTCACCCACAATACGTGGCGGTTCGTGCTGCCGTTTTATTCCATTCCCCATCACCTCATCATAAGCGCTGCGCATACCATAGAGCTTCAGCGTTCCCATGAGTTCAAGTACCTGCGTGCGTTCCATCAGCTTGCCCTCCTAAGACTGTCATAGCGTGAACAGTCGGCGATTGGTTCATGCATCAATCGAAGTGCGTCGGGGAGTTGGAGTGTGGGAGTTGGAGCCGGGTCTCGACTGCGTGCGAGAATGTTGATGATAACTGCCGCAGAATACACGTTATGATCAAGCGCTTCCTGACATGCAGCATCGACATTAGCCAATCCGTCGGAAGGTACGCATGCGAGGATGGTGACCATCTGCCGATCACCATCGTGAGCGCTCTGCAAACGTTTGCGGATTTTCTCCATTGCGGCTGGCAAAACCCAATCGCGGAAAGGTGCGCCATTGCGTAGAGCGCCAGGTTTTCGAGCAAGAACAGGCACATAATGCCATGGGTCGTAGATCGTTTCACCTCGATGAAAGCTACGCGTATGCTCTGCGACCTTCACACCATCCTGCCGTATGACGATCCGATCTGCATAGGCATGAACTTCTACAGGACGACCAACTGCAGTTGAAAGAACCGAGTATTTATTGTTGTCAAAACGGACGGTGCAGGTTTTTGATATCGACGCTGGAACACAGTGAAAGCCGTCGAAGGGGCCAATATATGGTACAAGACTTTTGCGTTCTTCCTCAAATACCTGCCAGATCATGCGCTGGGTTTGTTCAGGATGGCGGTGTGCTTTTGCATAAGCGATACATTTATCGAGGAGCCAGACATTGAGTTCCTCCAAACTTTTGACCCGTAAACGCGGTGTAAAAAAGCGCTCTCGAACCAAGCCAACCTGGTTCTCAACCTGTCCCTTCTCCCAACCTGATGCCGGAGTACAGGCAACAGGCTGAATAAGGTAATGACTGCACATTTGCTGGAACCGACGATTATACTGCCGCTCTTTCCCAACAAAAATGGCATCAACAGCCGTTTTCATATTGTCGTATATACCGCGCGTACAAGCGCCACGGAAAAACACAAAAGCCTTATCATGTGCATCGAACACCATTTCCTGGCTTTCGCGCATGTAAGCCCGCGCAAACATCATCCGGCTATGACACAATCGAACGTGCGCAACCTTGATTGTCGTCGTCACACCATTGAGCCGAATAATCTCATGGCTCCAATCGAACTGATAAGCTTCGCCTGGCGCGTAATAGAGCGGAACGTAGGCGTCACTCGCCACTAATCCGCGCTTCTTAGACCAGGATTTGGCATAGCGGCGGACGGTGTCATAGCTGCCTTCATAGCCCAGCGACCGAACTTCTTCATAAATGCGGATAAGCGTCAACCGCTCACGAGATGCCTTACCTTCGTTGGAAACAAGAAAACGTTCAACGTCTCCTTTCCAAGGCCCCATCCTCGGAAAGGGCTGATGTTCACGTTTGTAACAAAACTCCGTCGCATCAGATCGCAGTATTTTGCGAACCGTATTACGAGAAACATGAAGCTCTCTGGTGATCTTCTTTACCGACCAGCCTTGAACATGGAAGGCGCGCCGGACACGAGCAATCGTATCCACTCTTTTCAACTCCCTACTCCATCCGCTGACTAAAAGTCAGATCCTCGGATGAAATCTAGCGGGGGTCAAAATTGAATAAGTATTCGCCCGCTAGTGGGGTCAATATTCCACGCCGAAACACA
>NZ_VDGD01000054.1:0-2103 GCF_024701725.1 Ochrobactrum sp. XJ1 | reverse complement strand
CCATCCCGCCATACTTGGCCTTGAGCTTGTAGAAAGTCGCCGGGCTCAGCCCGTGCTTCCGGCAAAGCTCTGAAGTCGGCAAACCAGCCTCCAGCTCCTTGAGCATCCCGATAATCTGCGCCTCGGTGAAACGGCTTTTCCTCGTGTCGTCTGCTCCTTCTCAGGCTGGGCAAACTCTACATCACGGCGAGGGAACTTCCGGGGGGCAGGTCACCACCATGTAACCAAAGCCCGTACTCAGATATCAGGCTGGAGCCCAACGTGACGAATGCTGCACCACGGGCGAATGTCGACTGCCGACCTCACTACATCGGCGTCCGCATAATCTCACGGATCAGATCATTTGTCTCTGGTCTCGTCGTTTGGTGCCGATATCGGAGAGCCAGAACAGTTCTCGATAATTGAAGGCCCTCGATGGGCTTCGACACCAGGCCCATGTCCGAAGGAATAGCAGTGGCCGGCAAGATCAGCGCACCTGACCCTTGCCGAGCAAGTTCAACTAACCAATCCACGCGGTTGGACCGATACGCTGCGTATAGTTCATGACCATAATCTGCGCAGGTCCCATGCAAAGCGTCCCGCATTTCGCAATTTAGTCGGTCGAGCATGTCGGTTTTTGCGAGAGCCGAAAGAGAAATCGCATCTTGTTCAGACAACGGATGCGACTTTGACACTACGACCTTGTAGTCCTCTTCATAGAGACGGTCTATGCGATAGAGGTCTTCACTGACCTTCTCTGCGGTGACTGCAACGTCGAGTTTGCCGTCTCGCAACCCGGCAAGAAGCTCGGAGGATGATGCAACGATCAATTCGATTTCGGCTTGCGGTAATCGCTTACGCGTACGCTCCATAGCTGCCGAAATCAGGTTGTGGCCAATCGTTTCGCCGACACCGACAGAGATTGGAACCCGCTCCAAACGCATGTGACGGACCGCCTCAGCCTTCGCCTGGCGCGTCTCATCGTAAATCCTCTGCAACCTTGGCTGCATGAGTTTTCCGAGGGCTGTAAGCCTGCATCCCGCACGGTCCCTGACAAACAGCTCACCTCCAAGCTCGTCTTCAAGTTTCTTGATCGCAGTCGTCAAGGAAGGTTGGGAGACATTGGAGGCACTGGCTGCGTGGGTGAAGTTTCGGTGCTCGCAGACAGCGAGAAAATACCTGATCTGGTTCATTTCCATCGCCGCATTCTCCGCCCCATTTCAACGCAGGCCATCAAAGCAACTTCCATAGTCCATGTCTATTAAAAAATAGAACTTGGAAATTGGAGTCCGACCCATCCGCCATGGGACAAGAGTGCATCGAAACCAAACACGACGAACTTCAAGTCAGGGGACGACCATGAACACGCAAATCCTTCCGATATGCGCCGCACTGGCTCTGATCACAACTTCTGCAACTGCAAAGGACAATCCAATGGAAAATCATACTGCCAGCTACATCGCCATGCCCGCCGTCGAAGGCCAGACCGTAGCCTTCGCGGAGTTTCTGGCTGGTGCTGCACCTATCGTGCGAGAAACAGAGCCGGGCACTGTACTGTGGTTTGCTCTGCAAGCCGGTGATACGTTCGCAATCTTTGACATCTTCGGAGACGAAGAAGCACGGGGCGCTCACTTCTCAGGAGCAGTTGCAGCTGCCTTGAACCAGAACGCAGACGCGTTGGTCGACGGAGGATGGGACGCCGGTGTTGTCGCGAACATCAACAACTCCGATGTCCTTTCGGTAAAAGCGCCGGTTGACCTCCACAAGGCAACAACCGCAACTTATATCAAGCTCGAAGCTGCTCCAGGTAAAGGTCCCGAATTGGCAGCCTTGTTGACCGCCGCCGGCCCCATCGTTGCAGATACCGAACCAAAAACTTTGTTCTGGACGGCGCTGCAGATTGACGAGAACAACTTCGCCATCTTCGACATCTTTGCCGACAGCTCTGGGCGCGAAGCGCACTTTGCCGGACAAGTCGCCGGGCTCCTTAATGCAAAGGCTTCAGAATTGGTCGCAGGCGGATGGGACGACGGTGTTGTGGCAAACGCCCGCAATTTCAACATCCTTGCTACCAAGTAATCTCACAGGGTGACTTGAGAAAGAAGTGCCCGGTGCAACCTGGCC
>NZ_VDGD01000053.1:0-2168 GCF_024701725.1 Ochrobactrum sp. XJ1 | reverse complement strand
GTGAGCGCAACGAATAGCCCACGTCTTTCGTGATTGACGGAATGGGTTTCCGGCTGGCAGTCAAAACTTTTGCTTTGCCCGCTTCGGCATAAAATAGGTTCGGATATTGACGAGTGCTTCAGCGACGTCAGCGGCATCCTGGCGGGTGGCTTTGCGTTTTGTCTCGCCGAGCTTGCGAATTGGCGCAATGATATCGCCGGTGACGGCATGACCGCGAAGAACCGGCTGCCAAAGTCTCGGCGCGTATCCTGTTGCCAGCAAAAAGCAGAGGTCCCAATCGAACGGATCAAAGGTTTGATCATCGATCCTGGTGAACCTGGGCCGGTAGTCTTTCGGGGTTTCAGAGAGGCTCCCCGAGATACGGTTATATTCCGCAACGATCGTCTGCACGGCCCGATGTTCGGTTGTTTCCATCGGCAGGTTCAGGGCGTCCGGGCCAGTCAGTTCCGGGATCCATTTGCGTGGGTCGATGAACTTTGGGCCAATGATCAGAGCCGTAAGATAACCATCGAGACCGCTCATTGACCAGATTGGCGATGCCGGACGGCGTCCCCTGATAAAGGCTTCGAACGCCGCGTCATCAAGCTTCGGTCGATCCGTCGTCCCCTGGCTGTTGTGCATCATGCCGCCCGTCGCTCCTGCTGCGTCATCGCTTCACGCTCAGCCTTCCAGGCCCACGGCAGGAGACTTTCCATTTCGTTGGCTTTCACTTTGCCGGAGATGATGCGCTCCAGCACATCGGCAAGCCAGACCTCGGGGTCCACACCATTCAGTTTACAGGTGTTGACGAGCGATGCGAGGACAGCGAAAGTCTTTCCACCCCGCTCGTTGCCCACGAACAGCGAATTCTTCCTCGTCAGGGCCACGGATTTCATTGAACGCTCGACCACATTGGAATCGATCTCGACCCGGCCATCATCAAGGCAGGCTGTCAACCCGCTCCAATGGTTGAGCGTGTAGCTGACGGCCTTGCCAAGCGCCGATTTCGCCGACACCTCGTCGCGCAGTTCGGTGAGGTGGACTTTCAGCTCTCTCATGACTGGAGCAGCCTCGCGACGTCTCACGACGAGCCGGGTATCGGCGCTTTCGCCGCGCAGTTTTGCTTCGATCCGATAGACTTCCGCAATCCTGGCAAGGATCGACAAAGCCTCCGAAGAACCCGTCAGCTTGACGACATCGACGAACTTGCGCCGCGCATGAGCAAGGCAGAAGGCCAGCCGCATGGGTGCGACATTGCTCTTGCCCCGACGTTTGACCATGGTTTTATAGGCTTGGTATCCATCGACTTGAAGCACGCCGGTAAACGACGACAATTGCCCCTCGATCTCGCGGGCGCTGCGGCTTTCGGCAAAGATATAGGCCACGGCCGGCGGTGCCGGACCATTCCAGGGACGGTCGTCAACCGCCTGCGCCCATAACTGGCAGACCTTGGTTCGTTTGCGCCCCGGCTCGAGCCGCGGCAACGGCGTCTCGTCACAGAACACTCTCGGCTGCGAGCGGATAAAGGCGGTAAGCGCGTCATAGAGAAGCTCCAGCCACCAGGCGACCCGCATCACCCAGGCGCCAAGCGTACCGCGATCGATGATGACACCGCAGGAGGCCAGCATTTGCGCCTGTCGATTGAGCGGGAGATGCCAGGCAAACTTCGAAACAGCGACATGCGCGGCAAACGCCGTGGTCACCATGCCACCGTCCATCACGCGCGCCGGTGCAGGTGCTTGCACGATGGCACTCTCACAGGCCCGGCATGCATAGCGCGGCCGGATCGTCCGTTTGACCCGGACAACAGCAGGTACGATGTCGAGCGCCTCGCTGACGTCCGTGCCGATGCAATGCAGTTCGAACGAACAGCAGGGGCAAATCTTGCTCTCCGGCTCAATGATCTCTTCATAGCGCGGAAGATGCTTGGGCAAGCGGCCGATATTGCGGGCAGACGATCGCCGTGCCTGTGTTTTGTCTTCACCGGCCGGTGCGGCATCGTCATTGGCTGCAACGGGAATATCGCTTAGATCGCCCAGGTCGAGCGTTGCCTGGGCTGGATCGATGATCGTCATCTTCTCCGATTTCGTCCCGAAGAGCTGGCGCTCAAGGAAGGCAATACGCGCTTTGAGATCGGCATTCTCTTCGTCGAGTAAGAGAATGATCCGGGTCAATTGCGCAGCATCCTG
>NZ_VDGD01000052.1:0-2198 GCF_024701725.1 Ochrobactrum sp. XJ1 | reverse complement strand
TCGCCGGCGTCCTGAACCTTCCATGTGTTGCGGTGCGTCTGCGTCCCATCCGGCAAGGTGACGGGGGTGGAACCCTCATGCTGTAGGCCGATCTTCTCCCCGATCTCGGGCGCGGCCTCCTTCATGGCGCGCTCAAGATCGACGCCCCATAGGGTGCGCTGCTCGCCCTTGTCGTTTTCCAGCGTCACGAAATAGCTGTCGGACTTCTGCGGGTCATGCTCATAGGGCGCGGCCCCATGCTCGACCAGCCGGCCGGCATTGGTGAACTCGTCCTGTGCGGCGTAGAGCTGCACCCCGTCACGATGCCGGGTCATGGCGACATAGGTTAGATGCCGGTCCATCGTCCCCGACGCCATCACATAGGCGCGGTCCACCGTCGCCCCCTGATTTTTGTGAATCGTCGTCGCATAGCCGTGGTCGATCGCCTGATAATCGCCCATCGGCACGGAAACACTATCGCCGCCCCGGCCGTCGAGCGTGGCAATGATGCGGCCCGGCTCGACATGATCGACCGTGCCAAGCATCCCGTTTTTCACGCCAAGGTCGCGGTTGTTCTCCAAGAACACGATGCGGTCGCCGGGCGCGAACTCCCGCTTTCCGTCATTGGTCTGGAAGGTCAGCGCGCCGGCGTCCTCGCCCTGCGCCAGCTCGCCCCGGTCCTGTAGCTCGGTCCTGATCGCGTCATTGATCGCCCGAACATCGGCCCGGCGATGCGCCATCGCTACGCGGGTGCCGTCCGGGCGCTCGTCGCGGTCGGCAAGATAATCCCGCACGATCTGGCCCCGCGCGTCCTCGCCGGTTTCGGCAAAGCTGATATTGCCGCGATCCCGATAGGCCGCCAGCCCCTCGGCCGTCCGGTGCGTGGCGAAGTCAACCGACGCCTCCCGCTGCCAGTCCACGCGCTGCCGGCGAATCTCGGACAGCTCGGCATGGCCGATTTCCTCCGTGATCGCCCGGAACGGTGCGCCGGCCCCGATCGCCTGTAGCTGCTCATGGTCGCCTACAAGGACGATCTTCGCCCCGCGCGCCTCGGCCTCGCCAACGAAGCGGGCGAGCTGGCGGCTCCCGACCATGCCCGCCTCGTCGATCACGAACACGTCGCCGCGGCCGATCGTGCCGCGGTCGTTCTCCCAACCGCGGGACCATGACGCGAGGGTGCGGCTCTGGATGCCGGAACTTTCCTCCAAGCCCTCGGCCGCCTTCCCCGACAAGGCCGCACCGTGGACCTGATAGCCCTCGGCCTCCCATGCCTCGCGCGCCGCCGCGAGCATGGTGGACTTGCCAGCGCCGGCATAGCCGACAACGGCCGCGATCCGCTCCGGCCCGGTGATATGCTCGATCGCCCGGCGCTGCTCGTCGGACAACCGGGCGGAAGCATCGCCGGCGCTGCGCTGAATGGCGGCGTCCTGCCGATCTATCGCCCGCTCGACATGCCGGCGATCGACGCCATGACCATGCGCGCCGTGCATCCGCTGCGCGCTCTCGATCATGCCGGATTCGATCTCGACCATTTCCCGCGTCGAATACCGCGCAAGCTCGATCTCGCCCGTTGCCGGGTCCGCGCGCTCGGGCTGAAGCTCGACCAGCGCCGGCGAGGCCATCACCTTGGCGAAGGCGCTCTGAAACTCCTGCGGGTCGTCGTTGATGTAGCGATGCAGCGCCCGCGCAACGTCGTGCCGGTCGAACACGCTCTTTTCGCCGGTGATGAGGGTTAGAACCTGCTCGGGCTTCTCTCGGATCAGCTCGGCATTGCGCCGGGCCGCTTCCTCGTCCAGCCGCGACCGCGACACGTCGAGGCCGCGCCGCTCCATCTGCGTGGCATGGACGCCCATATGCTCGGTTGGCGCGATCTCTAGCCCGCGCTCCATATGCGAACGATGGTCGATGCGAATATCTAGCCCGGCCATCGCAAGCCGCTCGTTGGCGATCCCCTCCCACCTCTGGCGAAGGTCGCGGAGCTGCATATCGGTCGTCGGCAGGTCGTGCGCCAACAGCCATTTGTTTTCGCGCTCAAGATAGGTCTTGTCGCCTAACCCGCCCTCCGTCACCTGCCGCGTGGTCATAAGCAAATGGGCATGGTGATTGCGAACGTCGCTCGCCTCGTGCGGCGCATGAATGGCGAAGTCCACGGCCGCGCCGTAGCGGTCGGCCAGCTCCTGCGCCATCTCCCGCGCCGCCTCTAGCCGCTGCTCGGCCGA
>NZ_VDGD01000051.1:0-2324 GCF_024701725.1 Ochrobactrum sp. XJ1 | reverse complement strand
ATCTGATGTCTGCATCGCCAAAATTTACGCCCAAACCGTCAGGCAGGCAACTGCAGCCCAGTTAACGTGACAACACCCGCAATCGGAATTACGTTGCTCGCAAGTACTACGACATCCGCAAACGCGCAATCTTTACCGCGCTATGACCCGGCAACGTACTGCAAAGGTGTCTCGAAATATAGTGGCGGCTCGTCTGTTATTTACTAGGGTTGTATTGAGATGGAGCAGACCTCGTCTCCGGTTCGCTCGGAGGAATGAGTAGATTCATCGGAATTCCATTCCCGGAGGCCGGACGCGTGACTGGAGGCGTTACTTTCAGTGGCTTTTGTTGGATCTCCGTCTGATCGCGGTATTGCATCGTTATCCGGAAATGAGGATCCTCCAGCTTCTGCGTCGGTTTCCATCGGCGCCGCTGCCGGATCAAAACCAGCAGCTTTATCCCCGGTCTCGCCTTTTTGGACAGATCCACTTATACGAGCGCCAGCGCTTTTCTTTGGTGAATTATTTTTCATCACTATTGTCCTCAGCATCCCAACCATCAGCCAGGTCAATTGTTCCACCGCAGAGCCGCAGATCAGCATATTTAAACTCGTCACATTTACTCAGGGAACAAATGCCCCTCCGCAGATGTTTCGTTTTCCTTACAAAAAGGAAAGAAGATGGATCACACCAATCATGTCCGCTTGACAAATGAAGAACTTATTGCTGATAATATTGACGGGGCGACAGTGTACGGTGTCGACGATGAGAAAGTTGGCACCGTTGATCACGTTCATGGTGCGGGGCTTGGAAGCACCGTAATTGTTGACGTTGGCGGATTTCTCGGAATTGGGGCGAAACCGGTTGCCGTTCCAATCAGCGACCTTGAATTTATGCGAGACGAAAACGGCGACGTGCATGCAGTTACAAGTTGGAATAAAGCCCAGCTTGAAGAAATGCCTGATCATCAAGACTAATCGTATTTGTAAGCCCCGGGCGATCTGTCGCTCGGGGCGAGCAAGTCACTTTAAGGGGACATGCGTTAAAAAAGCTGATGAATTTTTCTCGGGGGAGGGGAGCATGCATTGGAATAAAAGAGGGGAATTACCGCAGAAGCTGCGCAAAGATAATGCCTTAACGGTGATTACGCGAATTCGTCACGCCGTATTAATTGAAAAAAGTTTGAAAGAACCGTTCGGCGCAAGGGACATTCGCATTTATGCGCACGGGTGGCGTTATGGACAGTATAACACATTCCTTTCAGATCATACCCTCGGCAAATCAACAGAAGCCTTTTTTGTTAAGGTGGATAGGGGAAAATATCGTCTCTTGAACGACGATGAGCTGCATGCCCTAACCAACAACTGACCGATTTTAGACAAACATGCGCCTGTTTTGGTAGGGCTCGCTTTAGCAGGCGCATGCCTCGTCCGCTTCATCGCTGATGAGGCACATTTTCTAGATTCATGGTTGTCGTTATATTTTGTGAAAAACTCTGGCTTTTATATTAGCAAATTTGAATTAGCATTCTCTATCCAACAACAGGAGGTTGAAATGGCGTTTTTTAACGAAGCGAGCTGCATTTATACTCCTAACGAGGTAGATTTCTTGCGCAGCTGTTTTACGACAGCCGCCATTATTCTCGAAGAAAGCGGCCGTTCTTATTCACCCAGCGAACTCGCGGCTTGTGTTATCAAACTATATCAGTGCGGTTTGCGAGAGCGGTCGCAATTGATGGAACTGGCTGCAAGGTTAGCTCACCAAAAGAACCGAGTGAGAGAGGAGTTGGGCATCCGCAGTCCATCTTCGAAAAGCGTTCAGGAACTCTTTTCTGAGAACCGCGTTTAGAGGATTGCATCAGCTAATCTCTAAGCCAAGCGGACAAGCTGATGCTAGCCCTGCTGTGATTAAGCATGGAATAAGGACCCCGTTTGAGGGGTTATCGGCATCCAAACGGGACCCCTTATTTAAAGGGTAACATGACCTTCGATTTCAATCGAGGTTTTCTATTGGATGCTTATTGTGGAGACTATTTCGAAGATACGACGTCTTGCTCATGTGCAGGGCAAAACGATCAAAGCGATCTGTCGGGAACTGGGCGTTTCGCGCAAGGTTGTGCGGAAGGTTCTGCGCAGTGAAGAGACTGAGTTCAAATACGAGCGCTCCCGTCAACCGCAGCCAAAGCTCGGTCCCTGGCGTCACCATCTTGATGGAATACTGCTAGCTAATGAGGCAAAGTGTCCGTCGTCGAATGATTTGAGAGGTGTGGTCACGTTAAGTTTCTCTGGCCGGAAAGGCCAGGGGCTCGTAGATATTCAGGCGAAACAGGCCGCAATTTTCCATGC
>NZ_VDGD01000050.1:0-2324 GCF_024701725.1 Ochrobactrum sp. XJ1 | reverse complement strand
GCACGAAGCCCAATCGAATATCGAAACTGTCTTGGCATTGTGACGTAAAACCAGTCCAAGTTTTTATCCGCACCCCCCTTTAACCCAGAAAATTGCCGAATTCCAACCGGAACTAACATTAGCAAGCCCATCATCGATGAGTAAATCTCCGGTGCGACTAATAGAACCGCCGCCAAGATCATCAGGATGTTCTCCCAAGGCTTTGTTCTCACCAACAAAAAGCCAGAGAGCGCAGCGCCAAGTGCGGTAATACCGATGGCGCAACCGAAAAACGCTATAAAGAAGTCAGGCCAGTTGAAATTGGATGTTACCAATAACAGGGACGGCGAGAAAACGAAGACAAATGGCACCAATACTTTGCCCAATCCGAGGCGAAACGCGGTATTGCCGGTCTTGAATGGATCGGCCCCCGCCATACCCGCAGCTGCATAGGCGGCGAGCGCCACCGGTGGTGTTATGTCGGCCAGAACGCCGTAATAGAATACAAAGAAATGCGCGACGATGGGCTCTACACCAAGAAGCCCCAGCGCAGGTGCGGCAATCGTGGCCATAATGATGTAGTTCGCCGTTGTCGGAATGCCGCACCCCATGAGGATGCAGACAATTCCGGTCATTACGAGCGTAAAAAGGAGTGTAAGACTCTGCGGTCCAAACCAGCTAACTGGCAGGATCGTCCCAAAAAAGCCGGCGAGCTGGGCGGCTGTCGATGTTACTATATAGGAAATTTTGAAACCAACCCCGGTGAGCGTTACCACGCCCACTATTATGCCGACAGTAGCCGCCGCTGCACCGACGGCAAGAGCGTATTTCGCACCGTCTCGCAGACCGTCGAGTATCTCCCCCACCGTCATGCGCTTGCGGGGATTAAGAAGGCCGACCGCAATACACAAGGTTATACCCCAGAAGGCCGCGAGATAAGGCGTATAACCGGACAACAGAACACCAATCAGCACCACGAGTGGAATGACTGTCGGCCAATCGCGCTTAAAGGCCTCACCGAGATCTGGCAACTCCTCCCTGGTCATGCCGCGCAAACCATTGCGCTTGGCCTCAAAATGAACCTGCATCAACACACCGAAAAAATGCATAAAGGCCGGCACAATAGCGGCCAGGATGATAGTCGTATAAGGCAAGTTGAGAAACTCGATCATCAGGAACGCAGCTGCGCCCATGATCGGAGGCGTAATTTGCCCCCCCGTTGAGGATGCCGATTCCACCGCTGCTGCGAAATGCCTTTTATATCCAAGCCGGATCATTGCAGGGATAGTCAAAGAACCCACCGTGACCGTGTTGGCTACTGAAGAACCAGAGATCATACCGAACAGCGCGGATCCAAAAATCGAGACCTTTGCAGGTCCGCCAGCGAAGCGCCCTGCCACCCAGGCTGCACAATCAAGAAACAACTGCCCCAAACCGATGCGGGTCGCGAAAACACCAAACAAGACAAAATGGAAGACGTAGGTGGCAACGACGCCGAGCGCGATACCATAGATGCCCTGTGTCGTCAGATAAAGATGATCAATCAATTGGCTTACAGACGCACCTGGATGAACCAATATGCCGGGCATGTAGCGTCCATAGAGCGCGTAAAGCAGGAACAGAATTGAGATAATGGGCAGCGGCCAGCCCACCGAACGCCGTGTCGCCTCCAAAAGCACTACGACCAACAAACCTCCAAGAACAACGTCTATGGTGGTCGGGTTGCCAACCCGGAAAGCAAGATCGTCAAGCGGTATTAAAGGGACGTGGAGTACTGCCACAACAGCGATAATCGCCAACGTCCAGTCAATGATCGAAATACCGAGAGGCCTTAGCAGCGAAGAGGTTTCAGGCTGATCATAACCTTTGCGCGAAAAGGGGAAGACGAGAAAAACCAAGCCCAACACGAAGGAAAGATGGATCCCGCGATGCACCATTTCCGTCAAAAGGCCGAAACCCGCAGTATAGTAGTGAAACAAAGATAAAACGATGAGCAGGAACCCGACGATACGAGCGGCAATCGGTGCCAGCGGGCGAAACCGTATCTCGGAATCGAACGACGTATCATGGGGCGACTGACAGCACCCATATGGATGGTTAGTCTGGGGTGGTTGGCAGTTTTAGTTATGTCATTGGCAAATATAACTTTTTTCTTTTATGATAATGGTATCAAGTTCTGCTTAGAGATTGCCCGTTCATTGAACAGGCCCGAGATGCACGGGCTGTCGGATGGGCAATCATTCAGTTTTCACTTGGTCACCGCTGTGTAAGGCTGCCAATTGCATAGTTATCAGATGCCGGTCCAGTTGCGATACAGGATATATGCCGCAACGATGAAGATTATT
>NZ_VDGD01000049.1:0-2570 GCF_024701725.1 Ochrobactrum sp. XJ1 | reverse complement strand
GGGTAAGCGGGGCATATCCGGGGGCAATGCCATTTTGTTGTGCAGTTGCGCGGTGAGATGCAATCTACCATAATTCCTTTTGCCCAAGAAGGTCGTATAGATTGCACGATGAAGAAGACGCCGATTACCGAGCTCGATATTGATAGTCTGGATGAAGCCACGCTGATGGAATTGAACCGGCACATCGTTGAAAGATTGCAGTTTCTCCATCAACAAAAGACAGCCGCTGTGCTGCAGGAGATCAAGATCGGCAGTGGCGTGATGTTTGAAGGGCCAGATGGTACGATGGTTCGAGGCTTTGTTATTCGTCGCAATCGCAAGACGGTGACGGTGCACACGGATGACGACAAACAGTGGAATGTTTCACCATCATTACTGAGCGTGACAGGTGGTCATATTATGGATGAAGCACCAGCAAGAGCAGGTCGGGTGGTGCCTTTCTCAAAGCCTGGCAGTCGTAAGTAAGTGGGATCAGGCCTTGGCGATAATGAGGCCTGCAAGCTCCGGAATGGCTGTTTGTTGATTGGATATACCAAGCCGGTCGCCGAGATAATGCCAGAAGGAAAGCCGAAGCTTTTTGCAGGTCTTCATAAGGCCCAGCATGGTATCGCGGGCAATGCGCCCCTCTTTGCTCATTGTGCCACCCGAGATCTTGCGTTTGGTGACGCAGCTGCGCAGATCGCTCTCGGACGCGTTGGTGTGCAACGGAATTTCCGGGCGTTCGAGAACCTTGAGTAGTTCTTCCTTGCGGCGTAGCAGGCGTGCCAACAGCTTGTCCAGCTCCACACAACCCGTCCGGATAGAGAAGATGCGGTCAAACCGTTGCCGGAAAGCGCTGATTGATCCCGGTGAGGGGCTCTTCTGCCTGAATGCCTTGAGCGCCTTGTAGAAGCTCCAAATGAGATCGCGTATATTTTCCACCCACCGGACGTGCTGTGGCGTCGCCGGCATCAGCTTTTGCAGCAGTCGCTCCGCATGCACCCAGCACAGCGCATGATTGCCAACCCGGAACTGGCCGGCATCGTCGGAGATAATGACGGCATTGCCCAGCAGGCCGTGGTGGCGAACAGAACCCCAGATGCCCGCTTCCGCGACGGCCCGAACCATGTCCTTATCGAAGATGTCGACACCTTTTTGCGCCAGGTGTTCCAGAAAGGGGACCTGGTTGCAAAAGCGTTGAGGTGTGCGTGTTTGCAGCCTGGCGATGACTGTCGGATCCACGCCATGTCGCGTCTTCAGATAATCAGAAGTAGCATCGTTAAGCACATAATCCTGATAATTGCCGCGCAAGAGCGACAGGAAGTTCAGGCGGGATTTTGTTTTCGTGGTGCGAAAGACGGTAAAATGCTCGCCGCCAATATGGGTGGTATAGAAGTTATCACGCGCATGACGGGCCCCGGTGTCATCGACCGTTACATAGGCTTCCGACACCAGGCCAGCATGCAGAACGGCAGCATCCTCAGCAACAAAGCCATCCAGCCCCTTGGTGAGCAAACGCACAACCTGGCGTTTGGAGATGTCCATGCCGATGTCATTAAGCAGGGTCGACAACCGTTGCGCTGTGACCTGACCTTGCGCATGCAGCATCAGGCAGAGCCGCCTGAGGTTTGGGCCATAACCACCGACGATTCCGGCAGGTAGCGGCGCAAGAATAGTCTTACCGTTCGGAGCAACCCAGCATTCGCGCCGGTAGTGAATAACCTCAGCGCGCAAAACTATATCGCGCACGTAATAGCTCTTGTAGCCCTTGAAGCGTGAACCGTCCGGAACACGGGCATGAAGAACCACATCCCGATCAACGCGCTCGACATCCAGTTTCGGTCCACGCGGCTTCTTCTTGCCCGCCTGCTTGTCCTGAGCTTTCGCGTCCGTTGCCTTATCCATGCCCGACGGTTTGAACGGCGGCCGTGGCGGCAGGTTTTTCAGTCGCGCAATTTCATCGCGAAGGAGTTGGTTCTCAACTTTAAGCCGGGTGTTTTCCAGACGGAGCTCGGCATTCTCCTTACGGAGTGCTGTATTCTCAGCTTCCAGTTTTTCAAGCCGAGCCTCTGCACGTTCGGTTTTCTCAACCAAACCCGTGACCAGACTGCGCAACGCGTTCAGTGAAAGCGTGTCAGCATGCTTGGGCGAGGGAAGCATTCTCTTCGGCATCGCAAAAGAGAATCATGATTTGCCAAAATCAGGAATCCCATAGCCATGAAATATCGATGCGGAACTTACGATATGCACAGTGTTTAATATTTCTGACTTGGAATCAGAAACAGGGTCTTGGCCACCAAATTTGCTCCGCTTACAAATTTGGGTAAGCGGGGCATATCCGTTGGCGGTGCCATTTTGTTGTGCAGTTGCACGGTGAGTTGCAATCTACCATAATTCCTTTTGCCCAAGATGGTCGTATAGATTGCACGATGAAGAAGACGCCGATTACCGAGCTCGATATTGATAGTCTTGATGAAGCCACGCTGATGGAATTGAACCGGCACATCGTTGAACGATTGCAGTTTCTCCATCAACAAAAGACAGCCGCTGTGCTGCAGGAGATCAAGATCGGCAGTGGCGTGATGTTTGAA